>NZ_JBTLRM010000022.1:0-30865 GCF_054482755.1 Roseivivax sp. CAU 1761 | reverse complement strand
CCCCCCCCCCCCCCCCTCCCCCCCCCCCCCCCCCCCCCCCCCCCACCACCGCCTCGAGCTCTTCCAGGGTCATCGCCGCACCGGGATGCCGGCGGCGGCCATGTGGTCCTTGGCCTCGGCGATCGTGTGGGTGCCGAAATGGAAGATCGAGGCCGCCAGCACCGCCGAGGCGCCGCCCTCGGTCACGCCCTCGACGAGGTGGTCGAGATTGCCGACGCCGCCCGAGGCGATGACCGGGATCGGCACCGCGTTGGAGATCGTCCGGGTCAGTTCGAGGTCGAAGCCGTCGCGGGTGCCGTCGCGGTCCATCGAGGTCAGCAGGATCTCCCCCGCGCCCTTGGCGGTGACCGTCAGCGCGAAATCGACGGCGTCGAGCCCGGTGGCCTTGCGGCCGCCGTGGGTGAAGATCTCCCAGCGCCCGTCCTCGACCCGCTTGGCGTCGAGCGCCACCACGATGCACTGGCTGCCGAAGCGGTCGGCGGCCTCGCTGACGACGTCGGGATTGGCCACAGCGGCGGAGTTGAAGCTGACCTTGTCGGCGCCGGCCAGCATCAGGTTGCGCACGTCCTCGGTGCTGCGCACGCCGCCGCCCACGGTGAGGGGGATGAAGCATTGCTCGGCGGTGCGGGTGACCACGTCGAGGATGGTGTCGCGGTTCTCGTGCGTCGCGGTGATGTCGAGAAAGCAGAGCTCGTCGGCGCCGGCGGCGTCATAGGCGCGGGCGGCATCGACGGGGTCGCCGGCATCGCGCAGATCGACGAAGTTCACGCCCTTGACCACGCGGCCATCGGCCACGTCGAGGCAGGGAATGATGCGGGTCTTCAGCATGGGAGGCCCTCTTGATCGGTTCGCCGCCTTCTCTAGGCCAAAGCCGCGGGCTTCGCCAGTGCCGGGAACGGCGGCGCCGCGCCCCGGTTGACCCGGGTGAGGCAATGCAAGGAGTTCCCCATGAAGGCGTTCACGTTCACCGCCGCGCTGGCGGCCGCCGCAGCCGGTCCCGCCTGGGCCGATTTCGAACGCGTCAAGAGCCCGCATGACGTCGCCACCACGATCGACCGGCTCGAGGAGGCGGTCGCCGAGGCCGGGGCGACGGTCTTTGCCCGCGTCGATCACGCCGAGGGCGCCCGCGGCGCGGGGCTGGAGCTGGCGCCGGCCGAGCTGCTGATCTTCGGCAACCCGGCGCTCGGCACGCCGGCCATGCAGGACGACATCCGCGCCGGGCTCGCGCTGCCGCTGCGGATGCTGGCCTACCAGGACGCGGAGGGCCAGACCTGGCTGTTCTGGGAGGAGGCGGAGGAGATCTTCGACGACCTGAAGATCGACGACGACGCGCCCTACGTGGAAAAGATCGAGGGCGCGCTGGAGAAGCTCGCCGACGAGGCCACCGACGACTGAGCCGGCGCGGGGCCCGGGACGCCGGGCGGGGCGGCCCGGCTTCCGGCCGCGGCTCAGCGCCGCGGCTTGGCGCGCAGCGTCGGGTCGGCCTGCCGCGGATCCTCGGGCCAGGGATGCTTGGGATAGCGCGCCCGCATGTCCTTGCGCACGTCGGCATAGGAGCCTTCCCAGAAGCCCGGCAGATCCATCGTGGTCTGCACCGGGCGCCCGGCGGGCGACAGCAGCGTCACCCGCAGCGGCCGCCCGGCGACCTGCGGGTGGCTGGTCTGGCCGAACATCTCCTGCAGGCGCAGCGCGATCTCCGGCGCATCGCCGGAATAGTCGATGGCGATGCGGCGCCCCAGCGGGGTGGTGAAGGCGCCGGGCACCGCCGCGTCGAGCGCCTGCTTGCCCTCCCAGCCGAGCCGCGCCTCGAGCGCCGGCAGCGGGTCGAAGCGCTTCCACTCCTCGGCGCTCCGCACCCCGGCGAGAAACGGCAGCAGCCAGTCTTCGAGCTCGGCCAGCAGGGTGGCCTCGTCCATCGCCGGCAGGTCGATCCCGGCAGCGCGGCCGAGCGCCACCCTTGCGGCCAGCCGCTGCGCCGCCGGCGGCAGCGCCAGGCCGAGATCGCGCACGCCGTCGAGCATGGCGCGGGCCACCGCGTCCGCGGGCACGTCGCGCCAGATCCGGTCGTCCAGCGCCAGCGCGCCCAGGCGCTCCTGCTGGCGGGCCACCACCCGGCGCTCGCGCCGCGACCAGCGGCATTCGTCGTGCCAGGCGATGCGGTCGGCAAAGAGCGCCCGCAGCTCCGCCTCGCCGATTTGCGCGGCCTGCCGGATGCGCGCCTCGCGCGGGTCGCCGTCGGTGTCGGTGACCACCAGGAGCCGCGCCGCGGCCAGCGGATCCTCCGGCGCGAGCGCCGCGCCCTTGCCGCCCGAGAGCAGGTAGCGCGGCGCCTCGCCGCGGCGGCGCAGGGCGATGCGGTCCGGATAGGCCAGCGCCGCCATGGCCGCCGGCGACAGCGCCCCGGCGCCGTCCGGGTCAGTCTGGCGGCCGGGAGCGAGCCGCGCTAGGCGCCGGGCCTCGGCGCGGACCGTCTCGAGCGCCGCGCGGCGCAGGCCGTAGGGGCGTTCGGCGGCGAAGCGCCGGGGATCGCGCAGCGCCGCCAGCCGCAGCGTCAGGTCCGCCGGCGCGCCCTGCAGCGGGTCGCGCTCGCCGAGGAGCGCGGCGAGCGGCGCCGCCTCCGGCCCGGCCAGCGCCAGCATGTGGCCGAGCCGCGGATGCAGCGGCAGGCCGGCCAGCGCCCGGCCATGCTCGGTGGGCCGCCCGTCGCGGTCCAGCGCGCCGAGATCGCGCAGCAGCGCCTGGGCCTCGGCGAGCGCCGCCTCGGGCGGCGGGGTCAGGAAGGGCAGGTCGCCCGGCGCGGCGCCCCAGAGCGCCAGGTCGAGCGCCAGCCCGGCCAGATCCGCGGTCTCGATCTCGGCCGGCGGGAAGGCGGCCAGCGCGCCCTCCTCGCCGCGGGTCCAGAGCCGGTAGGCGACGCCCGGGGCGACCCGGCCGGCGCGGCCGGCGCGCTGCGCCGCCTCGGCCCGGGTGACCTTCTCGGTGACCAGCCGCGACATGCCGGATCCGGGGTCGAAGCGGGCCCGGCGGGCGCGGCCGGCATCGACGACGACGCGGATGTCGGGGATGGTCAGCGAGGTCTCTGCGATGGCGGTGGCGAGCACCAGCTTGCGGCCGCGCGGCTCGGGTGCCAGGACGGCGCGCTGGGCCTTGGGATCCATCGCGCCGAACAGCTCGCGCAGCACCACGTCGCCGGGCAGCCGCCCGGCGAGGCGCTGCGCCACGCGGCGGATCTCCGGCGCGCCGGGCAGGAAGACCAGCACGCCGCCCTCGGTTTCGGCCAGCGCCGCCAGCACGGTCTCGGCCATTGCCGCGTCGAGCCGCGCACCGGGGCCCAGTGGCCGGTCGCGCCAGCGCGTCTCGACCGGGAAGGCGCGGCCCTCCGAGGTGATCCGCGGCGCCGCCATGAGATCGGCGACCGGTCCCGCGTCGAGCGTCGCCGACATGGCGATCAGCCGCAGCTCGGGGCGCAGCGCGCCGGCCACTTCGAGACAGAGCGCGAGGCCGAGATCGGCGTTGAGCGAGCGTTCGTGGAACTCGTCGAAGATCACCGTGCCAATGCCGTCGAGGCCGGGATCGGATTGCAGGCGGCGGGTCAGGATGCCCTCGGTGACGACCTCGATGCGGGTCTCGGACCCGACCTTCGCCTCGCCGCGGATGCGGTAGCCGACGGTGCGGCCGACCGGCTCGCCCAGGGTCTCGGCCATGCGCTCGGCGGCGGCGCGGGCGGCGAGCCTGCGCGGCTCCAGCATGACGATGCGGCCGGGCCCGGGGCAGGCCTCGAGCAGCGCCAGCGGCACGCGGGTGGTCTTGCCGGCGCCGGGCGGCGCCTCCAGCACCGCGCGGCCGGCGCCGTCGAGCGCCGCCAGCAGGTCGGGCAGCGCGGCCTCGACCGGCAGCCCGGTCATCGCGCCCGGCGCGCCGGGCCGCGCGCCGCCGGGACGGCGGCTGCCCCGAACGGGCCGAACGGGGTGGCCGCGGCGGGGCGGGGACTGGGGGTCAGCGGCCCAGGCACCAGCGCATCACCGCCTTCTGGGCGTGCAGCCGGTTCTCGGCCTCGTCCCAGATCACCGATTGCGGCCCGTCCATGACCTCGCTCGTCACCTCCTCCTCGCGATGCGCGGGCAGGCAATGCATGAACAGCGCATCCGGGTTGGCGCGCGCCATCAGCGCCGCGTTGACCTGGTAGGGGCGCAGCATGTTGTGGCGCCGCTCGCGCGCGGATTGCGCGTCGTGCATCGACACCCAGGTGTCGGTGATCACCAGATCGGCGCCCTCGACCGCCGCCATCGGGTCGCGCTCGATGGTGACCTGCACGCCCTTCGAGCGCGCCAGTCCGACGAATTCCATCTCGGGGTCGAGCTGCACCGGGCCGGTGAAGGTGAAGTCGAAGCCCATTTGCGCCGCGGCGTGCAGCCAGGAGGCGCAGACATTGTTGCCGTCGCCCGACCACACCACCTTCTTGCCCTGAATCGGGCCGCGATGTTCGCGGTAGGTCATCAGGTCGGCCATGATCTGGCAGGGATGGGTGCGGTCGGTGAGCCCGTTGATCACCGGCACCGAGGCGTATTCCGCCATCTCGGTCAGCACGCTCTCGTCGAAGGTGCGGATCATGATCAGGTCGACATAGCGCGACAGCACCCGGGCGGTGTCGGCGATGGTCTCGCCATGGCCGAGCTGCAGGTCGGCGCCCGACAGCACCATGGTCTCGCCGCCCATCTGGCGCACGCCGACATCGAAGGAGACCCGGGTCCGGGTCGACGGCTTCTCGAAGATCAGCGCCACCATGTGGCCGTCGAGCGGCTTGTGGTCGTCGGGCGCGGCCTTGGGGCGGCCGTTGCGGCCGGCCTTCATCTCCGCGGCGCGGGTCAGGATGGCGTCGAGCTCGGCGGGGTCGGTCTTGTGGATGTCGAGGAAATGATTCATCGCGAACGCTTTGCTGGGGTCCCGGGCCGGGGGCGCTGCCCCCGGACCCCCGGGATATTTCGGCTCAGAAGAAGATCAGGCGGCCTTCTCGGCGAGGGTGGCGGCGGCGCGGTCGAGGCGGGCCACCGCCTCGGCCAGCTCCGCCTCGCTGGCATTGAGCGGCGGCAGGAGACGCACCACGTTGTCGGCCGCGGGCACGGTGATCAGCGCCTCGGCATAGCTTGCGGCCACCAGGTCGGCGAGCGCCACGCGGCATTTCAGGCCGAGCATCAGGCCGAGGCCGCGGACCTCCTCGAAGACCTCGGGATGGGCCGCGACGAGGCCCTCGAGGCGCTGCCGCAGGGAGGCGCCGCGGCGCCGCACATCGGCCAGGAAATCCTCGTCGGCGACGTGGCGCATCACCGCGAGGCCGATCGCGCAGGCCAGCGGGTTGCCGCCATAGGTCGAGCCGTGGGTGCCGGCACCCATGCCGGCGGCGGCGGCCTCGGTGGCGAGCACGGCGCCGAGCGGGAAGCCGCCGCCGATGCCCTTGGCGACCATCATGATGTCGGGCGCGATGCCGGCCCATTCATGCGCGAAGAGCCGCCCGGTCCGGCCCATGCCGCATTGCACCTCGTCGAGGATCAGCAAGAGGCCCTTCTCGTCGCAGAGCGCGCGCAGGCCCTTCAGGCATTGCTCGGGCAGCGGCCGGATGCCGCCCTCGCCCTGCACCGGCTCGATCAGGACGGCGCCGGTCTCGGGGGTGATCGCGGCCTCGAGCCCGTCATGGTCGCCCCATTCGACCTGGGTGAAGCCCGGCAGCAGCGGCCCGAAGCCCTTGACCATCTTCTCCGAGCCGGCGGCGGCGATCGCCGCGGTGGAGCGGCCGTGGAAGGCGCCGCGGAAGGCGACGATGCCGCTCTTCTCCGGCCGGCCCTTCTCGGACCAGTGCTTGCGCGCCATCTTGACCGCCAGCTCGCAGGCCTCGGTGCCGGAATTGGTGAAGAACACGGTGTCGGCGAAGCTCGCCGCGACCAGCGCCTGGGCCAGCGCCTCCTGTTCGGGGATGCGGTAGAGGTTGGAGACGTGCCAGAGCTTGCCGGCCTGGTCGCGCAGTGCCGCCACCAGGTCGGGATGGGCGTGGCCCAGCGCGTTCACGGCGATCCCCGCCCCCATGTCGAGGAAGCGTCGGCCATCCGCCTCGATCAGCCAGGAGCCCTCGCCCTTCACGAAGCTGAGGGGCGCGCGGGAATAGGTCGGCAGGACGGGCGGGATCATCGGATCGCTCCTTGGGCGGCGAAAGCCCGTTGGTGCCAAGCGCCTCGGGGCAAGTCAAGTTTGCGGGTCGGGAGAGGACATGCGCGGGCCGGGCGCCCCGGCGGGGCGGCGGCGAAGGAGGGCTCAGCGGCCTCGTCGGATCGGCGCGGGCATCGTCATGGCGCCTGCGATGGCGCGGGCGCGGGCAAAAAGCAAGCGCAAAGCGGCGCGACGGGGGTTTTCATTCGCGAAGCGGCGCGTATAGTCGCCGCCATGATGCGTCCCGGCCCTCATAACGCGATGTGCGCCCGCCCCTCGGCGGCGCTTCCGCTCGGCCTGCTGCGCCTTATCCGCCTCTGAGCGCGGCCGTCCCGGCGCGACCGCTCAGAGGATCGCAGGACGCGCCGGACGAGAGCCCAGAGACGAGATTTCAGCGAAAGAGCCCGACCATGACCCAGGCCACGACCAAGGACCGAGTCCTGATCTTCGACACCACGCTGCGCGACGGCGAGCAATCGCCCGGCGCCACCATGACGCATGACGAGAAGCTGGAGATCGCCGAGCTGCTCGACGACATGGGCGTCGACATCATCGAGGCCGGCTTCCCGATCGCCTCGGAGGGCGATTTCCGCGCCGTCTCCGAGATCGCCCGGCGCGCCCGGCAGGCGGTGATCTGCGGCCTGGCGCGGGCCAACCCGACCGATATCGACCGCTGCTGGGAGGCGGTGCGCCACGCCCAGCGGCCGCGCATCCACACCTTCATCGGCACCTCGCCGCTGCACCGCGCCATCCCCAACCTGAGCCGCGACGAGATGGCCGAGCGCATCCACGACACCGTGACGCACGCACGCAACCTCTGCGACAACGTGCAATGGTCGCCGATGGACGCGACGCGGACCGAGTGGGACTATCTCGCGCGGGTGGTGGAGATCGCCATCAAGGCCGGGGCCAGCACGATCAACATCCCCGACACGGTGGGCTACACCGCGCCCAACGAGAGCGCCGAGCTGATCCGGCGGCTGATTGCCGAGGTGCCCGGGGCCGACGAGGTGGTCTTTGCCACGCATTGCCACAACGATCTCGGCATGGCGACGGCGAACGCGCTGGCCGCGGTCGAGGGCGGCGCGCGGCAGATCGAATGCACCATCAACGGGCTCGGCGAGCGCGCCGGCAACACCGCGCTCGAAGAGGTGGTGATGGCGCTGAAGACGCGCGGCGACATCCTGCCCTACGAGACCGGCGTCGACAGCCGGCGGCTGATGCACATCTCGCGCCGGGTGGCGACGGTGTCGGGCTTCCCGGTGCAGTACAACAAGGCGATCGTCGGCAAGAACGCCTTCGCCCACGAATCGGGCATCCACCAGGACGGCATGCTGAAGAACGCCGAGACCTTCGAGATCATGCGCCCCGAGGATGTCGGGCTCTCGGCCACCAACCTCGTCATGGGCAAGCATTCCGGCCGCGCCGCCTTGCGCGACAAGCTGCGCCAGCTCGGCGTCGAGGTGGGCGACAACCAGCTCAAGGACCTGTTCGTCCGCTTCAAGGAACTCGCCGACCGCAAGAAGGAGGTCTACGACGAGGACATCCTGGCGCTGGTCACCGCCACCACCACCGACGGCATGGCCGACCGGCTGGTGCTGGTGAACCTGAGCGTGCACTGCGGCACCGGCGGCCCGGCGCGGGCCGAGCTGGAGATGGAGATCGACGGCCGCGACGTGTCGGCGACCTGCGAGGGCGACGGCCCGGTCGACGCCACCTTCAAGGCGGTGCGCAAGCTGCACCCCAACAAGGCGCGGCTGCAGCTCTACCAGGTCCACGCGGTGACCGAGGGCACCGATGCCCAGGCCACGGTGAGCGTGCGGCTCGAGGAGGACGGCATGATCGCCACCGGGCAGTCGGCCGACACCGACACGGTGGTGGCCTCGGCGCGGGCCTACATCAACGCCTTGAACCGCCTGCTGGTGCGCCGCGACAAGGCCGGCCCAGGCGCCGATGGCCGGGAGATCTCCTACAAGGACGCCGGCTGAGGCCGGGATGCACCCGCGGGGGCGCCGGCGCGCCCGCGGGGGCCGTCGCCCGGGCCGGCGGGCTCAGCCCAGCGGAATGTCGGTCCAGAACGGCCGGTCGGCATCGCTGGCGGTGCCGTCGACGAAGCGCTCGGCCTGCGCCACCGCGTCGGCGCCGACGGCCCGGCCCAGGGCGCGGCCGTTGAGATCGCCGTCGCTGAAATGGATGCCGCCGTAGAGCCGCGACAGGCCGGCCTCGTCGGCGGCGGCCGTGAACGTGTCCCAGGTGAAGACGGTGTCGGTGGCCGGCACGTTGCGCTCGAACTGGATGCTGTCGGCGGCGAAGCGCACGGTGCCGCCGAAGGCGTCGCTGCCGGTGATCTGGCGCAGCACCTCGGCGCCGGCGGCGCTGAAGGCGGAATGGCCGGAGGTGTATTCCGCGAAGGGCGGCGAGGGGTAATCCCCCGGACGCTGGAAGGTGACGAAGTTCTCCGCCAGGACGGTCTGGGTGCCGCGGCCATAGCCCTCGGCGTCGAAGCCGCCGAAGGCCTCGATGACGTAGCCGGTCTCGCCGGTCAGCGCGTCGGTGCCCCACTCCCCGATCAGACCGAGTTCGCCGAGATCGCGGATCGCCCGGACCGGGCGGGCGTAATCGTAGGCGACCTTGCTGTCCCAGGTGGCGATGCCGGCATCCAGCATGGCGTTGGCGAGCGCCAGGAACATCACCGCGTCGGCGCCGGTATCGTGGCCGTCGCGGGCCGAGACGAAATGCCCGAAGGCCATGAAGGTGCCGGGCGGGAAGGCGGTGCCGGCGCCGTCCTCCCAGAACTCGGCGATGATCTTGTGGCGGTCGGTCAGGCCGGCGGAATAGGCGATCACCTCCTCGGCCTGGGCGATGAAGGCGGGATTGATGACCGGGCCGATCAGCCCCCGGTCGACCGCCAGCGTGGCGCCGGCGGCGTGCTGCGTGACGCCGTCGTGATAGGGCGCCGCCAGGGTGATCGTGCGCGCCGCCATGTCGAGCGTCGCGCCGCTCTGCGCGGGGCTGAAGAAGGGCTCGGGCGCGGCCGGCCGGTAGGCTGAGAAATCCGTCGCCCCGGCCGCGTCCTCGGCGAGCCCGAAGCCCTCCACGCCGCGCCAATGCGGGGTCAGGAAGGTCTGCAGCGGCGCCGCGCCCTCGGGATCGACGGGGGCGCTTTCCGGGGTCCAGCGCGCGATGTCGACGACGTCGTCGGGGCCGGAATTGACCGGCACGTAGCCCGAGATGTCGGCGTAGCCTCCGGCCTGGTTGGCGCCGTCGCCGGCGCGCAGCCAGAGCAGATCCTCGGCGGCGTCGATGCCGATCTCGGCGGCCAGCGACCCGTCGCCCCCCGGGGTCAGCCCGTAGCGTTCGGTCATCACCCGCTCGAACAGCGCGCCGCTTTCGGGAAACAGCGCGGAGAGCACGGTGAAGGCGGCATGGCTCATCGCCGCGATCATCTGCGGCTCGCCGCCCAGCCCGGCGAGGTTGTCGCCCTCGCGGTCGAAGGAGACCCGCACCGCGTCCGGGTCGTAGGATGCCCAGGCGTCGAACATCGCGGTGTGCACCATCGCATAGGCGCGCGCCGCCACGGTCGGGCCGACCGGGGCGCTGGCCTCGATCACCGCCTGCTGCACCACCCGGTCCCAGACCACGCTCACCGTGGGCTCGGTGCCGTTGACGCCGAAGACCTGGGTGCCGCCGCCGACATGGATCGCCGGCGCCGCCTCCGGGTCGAAGAGCGCGGCGAGCTCCGCCGCGGAGAGGCTGGCATCGGCGAAATCCACGGATTCGAAGCCGGTGACGATCATCTCGGCCCCGGTGAAGCGGTCGACCATCCGGAGCCCTTCGCCCACCACCTCGCAATCGACGCTGCCGAGGCTCCAGTCGAGCTCCAGGTGGTCAATGCCCCGGCCGCCGTCGATGCGGCCGCCGAAATGCGCCAGCGTCACCACGTCGTCGCCGCGGCCGGCGCGGATCTGCTCCACCGGACCCTCGGCTGCGATGCGGTCGTCGCCGCGGCCGCCCGCGACCCGGCCGGCGCCGGCCGCAAGGATCATGACATCGTCGCCGGCGCCGCCATGGACCCGGTCCGGCCGGGCTTCGGCGATCAGGGTGTCGTCGCCCCGTCCCAGCAGCACCGTGGCCACCGGGGCGGCCAGCGTCACGAGGTCGTCGCCGGCCCGGGCGTGCAGCATCCGCTGCGGTTCATCGAGGGTAATCTCGTCATCGCCCCGCGTGGCGGGGCGGCGCCAAATCGCATGTGCCATACTAAAATCCGTTCACTGAAATCGACCGTGACAATGCGGGCATGCTATCGCAGAAGCGGCGTTTGCGCACCTGTCGCGTGACCCGCCGGGCCGGGCCCGCGCTGTCCCGCGCCGATCCGCGCGTTGCGCCGCCCTCCGCGATACGGCACCACTCCGCCGAAACGCGGCGCGGGGGAGGCGATTCCGGATGTTGTTGTCGATACTGGTTCTGGCGGTGGCGGGGCTCGCGGCCGGGGCGCTCAACGCGGTGGCCGGGGGCGGCACCTTCCTGTCCTTCCCGGCGCTGGTCTGGGTCGGGGTGCCGCCGCTCTTCGCCAATGCCACCGCGACGCTGGCGGCGCTGCCGGGCTATATCAGCAGCGCCTGGGCCTACCGCCACGACATGCGCGCCGAGGGACCGCTGGGGCTCAAGGCGATCCTCTGGCTGGCCGTGCTGGGCGGCTTCCTCGGGGCGCTGCTGCTCCTGGTGACGCCGCAGGAGCTGTTCACCGGGATCGTGCCCTGGCTGTTGCTCCTGGCCACCGTGGCCTTCGCCGGCGGGCCGGCGCTGCTGCGCCGGGCCACCGCCAGCGGCCGGGCGCTGGGCTGGACCGGCGCGGCGGCGCTGATCCTCGCCGTGACGATCTATGGCGGCTATTTCAACGGCGGCCTCGGGATCATGCTGCTGGCGGCCTTCGGGCTGGTGGGCTTCCGCAACCTCCACGGCATGAACGGTCTGAAGAACGGCGTCTCGGCGGTGCTCTCGACGGTCTCGGTCGCGACCTACATCGCCGCCGGGCTGATCGACTGGCCGACGGCGCTGGTGATCGGGCTGGCCAATGCCGCCGGCGGCTGGCTCGGCGCGCATCTGGCGCGGCGGGTGACCAACATGGCGCTGCTGCGCGGCTTCATCATCGCCGTGGGCCTGGCCATGGCGGTGGCGTTCTTTACGCTCTGAGACGCGCCGCGCAGCGCGGAGCAACGGGGGAGGGCACCATGCAGGACGACGAGACGGGCGGTGAGACGGGCGGTGAGCCGCCCTGCTTCGGCGCCCGCGTGATCGCCGGACACGCGATCGATCCGGTGCGCCTGCGCGACGTCACGCGCTTCCGCCGGGCCGAGCGGGCGCGGCTCTACGCCGCGCGCAAGGAACGTTCCTCGGAGGCGCTGCGCTGCGCCTCCAAAGAGATCGCCGACGGGCTCGATCGCGCGCTGGGCCCGGCCAGGGGCCGGGTGATCGCGGTCTACTGGCCGATCCGGGGCGAGCCCGACCTGCGCGGCTGGATGCGGCGCCGGGCCGAGGCCGGCGACCGCGTGGCGCTGCCGGTGATCGTCGAGACCGAGGCCCCGCTGCGCTTCCGCGCCTGGCATCCCGGGGCGCCGATGACCCGCGGCATCTGGTCGATCCCGATCCCCGAGGAGGGCGCCGAGCTTGTCCCGGAGGTCGTCGTGTCGCCGCTTCTCGGGGTCGACGCGGAGGGCTACCGGCTGGGCAATGGCGGCGGCTATTACGACCGCACGCTCGCGGCGATGACCCCGCGGCCGCGCATCCTCGGCGTGGGCTACGCCGCGGCGCGGATCGCGACCATCCACCCGATGCCCTGGGACGTGGCGATGGACGAGGTCATCCTGGCCGGGGAGTGAGCGGCGCCGCGGCGCTAGAACGCCTTGAAGGTCAGCGTCGTCAGCGAGCGCACGATGCCGGGAATGTCGAGCAGGCGCTCGTTGACGAACTTTCCCACATCCTCGCCCTCGGGGATGTAGAGCTTCATCAGCAGATCCCATTCGCCGCTGGTGGAATAGAGCTCGGAATGCAGCTCCCTGAGGCCGATTTCCTCGGCGACCTTGTAGGTCTGGCCGGGCACGCAGCGGATCTGGACGAAGACGCAAACGGTCATGAACGGACATCCTTGACGGAATTCTGCGCCAAGCTGGCACAGCGGGCCGGGCGGCACAACGCCCGGCCGGGCCTTTCCCTCACCGGTTCCGCCACTTATAACCGCCCGCGACAGGAACGGGAGAGCCCGCCATGCGCAAGGCGCGCATTCAACGCAAGACCGCCGAGACCGAGATCGTGGTCGAGATCGACCTCGACGGCACCGGCCGCTACGACAACCGCACCGGCGTCGGGTTCTTCGACCACATGCTCGACCAGCTGGCGCGGCACGCGCTCATCGACCTCACCGTGCGGGCCGAGGGCGACACCCATATCGACGACCACCACACCGTCGAGGATACCGGCATCGCCATCGGCCAGGCGTTGACCCGGGCGCTGGGCGACAAGCGCGGCATCCGGCGCTACGGCTCCTGCCACCTGGCCATGGACGACGCGCTGGTGCGCGCCGCGCTCGATCTCTCGGGCCGGCCCTACCTGGTCTGGGACGTGGCGCTGACCAGCCCCACCATCGGCAGCTTCGACAGCGAGCTGGTGCGCGAATTCTTCCAGGCCCTGTCGACCCATGGCGGCATCACCCTGAACGTGGCGCGGCTCTCCGGGCTCAACAGCCACCACATCGCCGAGGCCGCCTTCAAGGCGGTGGCGCGCGCCCTGCGCGAGGCGGTGGAGCCCGATCCGCGGGCCGCCGGCGCCATCCCCTCGACCAAGGGCGCGCTCTGACCGGCCCGGACCGCCGCCCCCCACTGACCTGACCGAGACGAGACCCGACATGCTCACCGTGCTGATCGACTACGAAAGCGGCAACCTGCACTCCGCCGACAAGGCCTTCCGCAAGATGGCCGACGAGGCCGGCGCCGGCGAGGTCCGGGTCGTCACCCGGGCCGAGGACGTGGCGCGCGCCGACCGCATCGTGCTGCCCGGCGACGGCGCCTTCCCGGCCTGCGCGCGGGCGCTGCGCGACACCGGCGGCGTGCAGGAGGCGCTGCTCGAGGCGGTGGAGAAGCGCGGCGTGCCGTTCATGGGGATCTGCGTCGGCATGCAGCTGATGTCGCGCATCGGGCACGAATACGAGGAAACCCGCGGGCTCGGCTGGATCGACGGCGAGGTGATGCGGATCACCCCCACCGACCCGGCGCTCAAGGTGCCGCATATGGGCTGGAACGACCTGGTGATCGACCATGCGCATCCGGTGCTCGAGGGCATCGAGACCGGCGACCACGCCTATTTCGTGCATTCCTACCAGGTCCGCATGGCCGATACCGAGCAGCGCCTGGCGCGGGTCGATTACGGCGAGGACGTTACCGCCATCGTCGGCCGCGACAACGTCGTGGGGCTGCAGTTCCACCCCGAGAAGAGCGGCGCCACGGGGCTCCGGATGATCGCCAACTTCCTCGCCTGGAAGCCCTGAACCCGGGCATCGGCGCGGCGGCTCCGGGCCCCCGCGCCACGCCTCGTCCGCTGTCTCAGCGCAGCCGCGTCCAGGTCTGGCTCGAGCACAGCAGCCCGCCGGCGACGCAGCCCGAAAGCTTCAGCCGGTCGCCCGACAGCTGCATCTTGCCGAGATAGACCTTGTCGTTCGAGGGCCGCCAGACCCGGCCCTCATAGGTGCCGCCGCCCTGCGGCGCCATGTTGCGGACGATGTATTCGCCCTGGTTGGGCGAGGTGAATTCGCCCTGGGCGTTGAAGCTGCGGGCGATCCGGCCGCAGATGTTGTCGCCGCAGGGCAGCATCTCGATATGCGCGTAGGCACCGTCATCGGGTTCGGTCTGCCACATCCCCGTCACCGGGTCGGCCACCGCCGCTCCCGCCATCAGGGTCAGCCCGGCCAGCATCGCGCTCAGGGTCTTCATTCGGGGTCTCCTCCCTTGGTCTGCCGCGGCAGGCTGCGCCCGGCGCGGGCGCCGCGCAAGTCTGACGCTGGGTCGCGTTGCGCCGGGCCGGCGGGCATGGCAGAGGAACGCCGAGCTGAAGGAGTGCGCCCGATGATCCTCTACCCCGCCATCGACCTCAAGGACGGCCAGGCCGTGCGCCTGCTGCGCGGCGACATGGACAAGGCCACCACCTTCAACGACGACCCCGCCGCCCAGGCGCGCGCCTTCGTCGAGGCCGGCTGCCAATGGCTGCACCTCGTCGACCTGAACGGCGCCTTCGCCGGGCGGCCGGTCAATGCCGCCGCGGTCGAGGCGATCCTCGCCAGCACCGACGTGCCTGCGCAGCTCGGCGGTGGCATCCGCGACATGGCCACCATCGAGGCCTGGCTCGACAAGGGGCTGGCCCGGGTGATCCTCGGCACCGTGGCGGTGGAGAACCCCGACCTCGTGCGCGAGGCGGCGCGCGCCTTCCCGGGCCAGGTCGCGGTCGGCATCGACGCGCGCAAGGGCCGGGTGGCGACCAAGGGCTGGGCCGAGGAGACCGAGGTCGAGGCCACCGAGCTCGCCCGCAGCTTCGAGGATGCCGGCGTGGCGGCGATCATCTACACCGACATCGACCGCGACGGCGCCATGGGCGGGCCCAACATCGCCGCCACCGAGGCGCTGGCCCGGGCGGTCTCGATCCCGGTCATCGCCTCGGGCGGGGTGTCCTCGCTGGACGATCTGCTGGCGCTGCGCGACACCGGCGCCATCGCCGGCGCGATTTCCGGCCGCGCCCTCTACGACGGCGCCCTCGACCTGCGGGCGGCGCTGGCGGCGCTGGGCTGAGCCGGCACCGGGCGGGCGGGGGCGGGCTGTCCTCCGCGCGCCGGCCGCGCCCGCGGGGGCGGGGCGGAGCTCGGGGTCACCGGTCGAGGGGGATCGACACCGAGAACTCGTCGCCGGCCTGTTTCGGCTGGACCAGCAGAAAGCCCAGAACCACGAGGATGACCGCGCCCCAGGCCAGGGCCGGGAGTTGCTCGTCGAGCAGGATCATGCCCCAGGCGATCCCGGCGAGGGTCTGCACGTAGGCCATCTGGCTGGCGAAGACCGCGCCGGCGCGGGCGACGATCTCCAGCGCCAGGGCGATCGACACGCCGGTGGCCAGGGCGAAGGCCAGGATGATCGTCAGACTGGCGAGGTCGATCCGGGCTGGCAGGACCGATTCCCCGAGCGCGCTGCCGGCCCCCGCGAGCAGCGTCGCGGCCAGCGCCAGCATCAGCGCCGTGGTCGTGTATTCGTCGAGATCCTTGGGGCGCCAGGCCATCAGAAGCGTGTGCAGCGTCAGCAGCGCCGGCAGCGCGAGGGCGGCGAGCAGCCAGACCATCTCCGCGCTGCCCTCGGCCGACCCGGTCTGCAACAGCACCAGCGCGACCGCCGCCAGACCGATGCTGAGCCCGAGCAGCCGCCGGGCGCTCGGCCGTTCGAGGGCGATCAGGGCCGAGGCCACGAAGACCATGAAGGCGCGCGAGCTGGCGATGAGCGCGATGATCGACGCCGCCACATGCTCGGCCACGTAGACCAGCCAGACCTTGTAGGCGCAGCCGTAGATCACCGCCCAGGCCAGGAAGAAGCGCAGATGCGCAAACCGCAGGCGGGGCCAGCCGCGATAGACGATGCCCACGCCCAGGCAGATTGCCGCCCCCACCAGGTTGGCCGATACGGCAAGCTCGAGCGGCCGCAGCCCGAGATCCCCGGCCATCCGGCTCAGCGAGGGTCCGACGGCGAACAGGATGCCCGCCACCATGACCATGATCGTGCCCCAGAGCGTGCGGGCGCGCAGGTCGTTCAGGCGCTCGCGCTCGTAGAAGGCCCGGGTCAGGCCCGCCAGCACCTTGGACAGGCGGCCGAGCTGGTCGGGCCGCGCCGAGACGCTCGCGATGTCGAGGTCGGAGGGCCGGAAGTCGCCGGCCTCTATGATTTCCGCCGCCCGGGTCAGGATCTCCACGTCGCGCAGATAGGCGCGTTCGCGGTCGCGGTAGCGCTTGCGGGACAGGGTGGAGCCGAGCCGGGCCCGCAGGATCGTCAGGTCGTAGCTCTTGGGCAGGAAATCCTCGGCGCCGAGCTCCAGCGCCCGGGCCACGCTGTCGGTCTCGGTGTCGAGCGAGGAGACCACGATCACCGGCAGGTCGCGCAGCGCCGCGTCCGCCTTGATCCGGCGCAGCACCTCGAAGCCGTCGATCTCGGGCATCACGATGTCGAGGAAGACCACGTCGAAGGCGCGCGCGCGCAGCAGCGCCAGCGCCGCGGTCCCGTCGCCGGCGATCTCGACGTCGTGGCCCAGCGCGGCCACCGTCATCGCCAGCTTCTTGGCGCTCAGCAGACTGTCGTCGACGACCAGGGCCGACGCGCGTTCGTCGCCGGATGCGTCCGCCATTGGTCCTGCCCCTCCCTGGCCGGCAGCTTATTCGGGGCGGGCGAATTTGCGCAAACGGCAAATTCGGAATGCCGGTGCCGCCACCCCGGCCCGCGCGCCGGTTTACGCAGCGGCAATTGAAACCGGGCCGCATTCTTGCTAGCCTACCTACAAGTTATTTTAGGCTTGGATATTTGGAGCACGTGATGTTTCGGGCGTTGCTGATTTCCGTCCTCGCGACCGCGTCGGGTCTTGCGACCGGGCAGCCCGCCGGGGCCGAACGCGTCGCCGAGCGCGTCCTCGTCACCACGCTCGAATGGCCGCCCTACACCTCGCCGCACCTGCCGAAGGGCGGCGCCACCACCGAGGTGGTGCGCCAGGCCTTCGCCGCCGCCGGCCAGGAGATGGAGGTCCGCTTCCTGCCCTGGAAGCGCGCCATCGCCGAGGCCAAGAACGACGCGCAGGCGCTGGCCTATTTCCCGGGCTACCATTGCCGCCACGTCGAGGGCTTCGTGGCGTCCGAGCCGATCGGCACCGGCCCCCTGGGCTTTGCCGAGAACGTCAACGCCCCGGTCGAATGGCGCAGCATCGACGATATCGGCGAACAGAAACTGAAGGTCGGCACGGTGCTGGGCTACGCCAATACCGACGAGTTCGACGAAAAGGCCGGGACCGGATGGGTGCGGGCGATCCCCGCATCCGACGACGTCACCAACCTGCGCAAGCTGGAGCGGCAGCGCATCGACATGGCGGTGATCGACAAGCTGGTCCTGTCCTATTTGCTGGCCACCGAACCGACCCTGGAGGCCAGCCGCGAGGTGATCCGGTTCAACGCCCGGACGCTCGAGGACAAGACGCTGTATCTCTGCTTCACCGACGACAAGGCGGGCCACGCCTCGCGCGACCGCTTCAACGGGGGGCTGGCCCAGATCGACGCTGATGCCGTCGTCGAACGCTACTTCGCCGAGGAATTCTGATGCCCCCGCTCTCCGGCAGCGGCACCGCCTCCCTGCCGGGCAGCGCCGGGCTCCGGCACGGCGTGGGCGCCATCGCTCGCTCGGTGCAGGGCAAGTTCCTGCTCTACGTGGTGCCGCTGGTGCTGATCTCCACCCTGGTGGTCTTCGGCATGTTCGAGTGGAACGCCCGGCGCGCCGCCGAGGAGCAGCTGCAGGTCAAGCTCGACAAGCTGATCGAGATCCAGAGTGCGGTGGTGGCGGAATCGCTGTGGAACGTCGCCGACCAGCAGATCAAGCTGATCCTGACCGCGCTGGGCACCGATCCCGACATCGTGGCCGCCGCGGTCTACGACGAGCGCGACCGGCTGGTGGCCGCGATCGGCGAGCCCGCGCTGCTCGAATCGGCGGAATTCTCCGACACCCGCGACGTGCTCTACGACACCGGGGACGAGCAGGTCAGGATCGGCCGCTTCCGCATTGCGGTGACGGATTCGCGGCTCACCGATCTGGCCCGCGGCCGCATGGCCCTGGTCGCCTTCCTGGCCGGCATCCTGCTGGTGGCGGTGGTCACCGCGATGCTGACCGCCAACCGGCGGATCATCGGCCGGCCGCTGGCGCTGCTGCTCGACTCGATCCAGCGGGCGCAGGAATCCGGCGAGCGCAAGCGCGTGGACTGGCGCAGCGGCGACGAGATCGGCCGCGTGGTCAGCGCCTTCAACGACATGCAGGAGCGCCAGAGGGCCTTCGAGCGGCAGCTGCGCGCCGCCAATGACGAGCTCGAGGCGCGGGTGGCGGCGCGCACCGCGGAGCTGGCCGATGCGGAGGCCACCGCGCAGGAGGCGCGCCGGCAGCTGACCGACGCCATCGAGAGCATCACCGAGGGCTTCGCGCTGTTCGACCCCGACGACCGGCTGGTGGTCGCGAACCGCCGCTACCGGGAGATCATGCTGGGCGACGGCGCCGCCGAACTCTCCGCGGGCACCCCGTTTGCCGAGATCGCCGCGCGCGCCGCCCGGGCCGGGCGGTTTCCCAATGCCGCGTCCGATCCCGAGATCTGGATCGAACGCCAGATCCTGCGCCACCGGGCCGCCGGCGCGCCCTACATCCAGGAGCTCGAGGGCGATCACTGGCAGCAGATCTCCAACCGCCGGACCGACCAGGGCGGCACCGTGGCGGTGCATTCCGACATCACCGAGATCAAGCGCATCTCGGACGAGCTGAAGCGCGCCAAGGACGCCGCCGAGGCCGCCAACGAGGCCAAGAGCGCCTTCCTCGCCACCATGAGCCACGAGATCCGCACGCCGCTCAACGGCATCATCGGCATGAGCACGCTCCTCAACGGCACCGAGCTGAGCGAGGAGCAGCGCGATTTCAGCGACACCATCGCCACCGCCGCGGACACGCTGCTGACGATCATCAACGACATCCTCGACTTCTCCAAGGTCGAGGCCGGGGCGCTGGAACTCGAACGGGTGCCGCTCGACCTCACCGAGACCATCGAAAGCTCCGCCGAGCTGGTCGCCGCCAAGGCCGCCGAGAAGGGCATCGAGCTGGCCTGCCGCATCGAGGCGGACGTGCCGGCGGCGTTCTACGGCGACCCGGTGCGGCTCAAGCAGATCCTGATGAACCTGTTGAACAACGCGGTGAAGTTCACCGAGGTCGGGGAGGTCGTGCTCGGCGTCTCGACGAGCTTCCCCGATGCCAGCCGCAGGCCGGGCGAGACGACGCTGGTGCGCTTCTCGGTCCGCGACACCGGCATCGGCATCCCGGCCGACCGCATGGACCGCCTGTTCAAGTCTTTCAGCCAGGTCGACGCCTCGACGACGCGGCGCTACGGCGGCACCGGGCTCGGCCTCGTCATCACCAAGCGCCTGGTGGAGCTGATGAGCGGCGAGATCCGCGTCGAGAGCACCCCCGGCGAGGGCACCACCTTCACCTTCAGCCTGCCGGTCGAGGTGGCCGACCTGCCGGACCGCCAGAACAGCCGGGACATGCTGGCGGCGATCCGCGGCGCGCGCCTGCTGATCGTCGACGACAACCGCACCAACCGCCTGATCCTGAGCGACAAGATGCGCAGCTGGGAGCTCTCGCCGCTGGCCAGCGAGAGCCCGGTGGAGGCGCTCGACCTGATCCGGTCGGGCGACCGCTTCGACGCCATCGTGGTGGATTTCAAGATGCCGGAGATGAACGGCTTCGAGTTCACCCGCGCGGTCCGCCAGCGCCTCGACGCCGAGGCGCCGCCGATGATCCTGTTCTCTTCGGTCTCGCCGCTCGACAGCGAGTTCCGGGCCGGCGCCACGGAGATGGATTACGCGGCGATCCTGTCGAAACCCGCGAAATCGGGGCAGCTGCTGGCGGCCCTGGCCCGCGCGCTGGCGCCCGAGCAGAGCTTCGGTCCGGAGCCGGCCGCTGCGGCGGTGCCGAGCGGCCCGGCCGGCGACGCCGAGGATCTGCGGGTGCTGCTGGTCGACGACAACGCCATCAACCGCAAGGTCGGCGCCAAGATCCTGAAATCCCTGGGCCACGCCCCGGTGGTGGTGAGCAGCGGCCAGGAGGCCATCGACAGCTGCCGGGCGGAGGATTTCCACATCGTGCTGATGGACATCGAGATGCCCGACATGGACGGCATCAGCGCCACCCGCGGCATCAAGGCGGCGCTGGGCGAGGCGCGCCGGCCCTACATCGTCGCCCTGACCGCCAATGCCATGAGCTCGGAACGCGAGAGCTACCTGAACTCCGGCATGGACGACTACCTCAGCAAACCGATCGACGTCGAGGCCCTGGCCGCCAGCATCGCGGCCGCGCGGCAGCACCGGGCCGCCCGGCGCGGCGCCAGAGAGCAGGGAGGGACCAGCCCGTGACCGAGGACACGATGATCGACCGCGGCGCCATCGCGCGCCTTCTCGAGGTGATCGGCGGCGATGTCGACGACCTGCGCGAATTGCTGGACGAGTTCCACAGCTCCACCCCCGCCCTGGTCGCGCAGATGCAGGCGGCGGCGGCAAGCGGCGACACCGATGCGCTGCGGATCGCGGCGCACAGCCTGAAATCCAACAGCCGCGATTTCGGCGCCCTGGCGCTCGGCGATCTCTGCGAGGGGCTGGAGCACGATTGCCGCGCCGGTCCGGTGACCGACGGGCCCGCGCGGGTCGCGGCGATCGCGCACGAACTGGCGGTGGTGCGCGGCGCGCTCAACGGAATAGTGGCGGATGAATGAGCAAGCCACCGGGGCGGAGCACGCCGGCGCGCGGTTCCGGGCACGGCTGCTGGTCGTCGACGACAACTCGCTCAGCCGCCGCAAGCTGGGCATGGCGGTGCAGCGGCTGGGCCACGACGCGGAGATGGCGGGCGACGGGGCCGAGGCGCTGGCCATGCTGGGCGCGGCCCCTTTCGATGCGGTGCTGCTCGACATCGTGATGCCCGAGATGGACGGCTTCGCGGTGCTGGCGGCGCTGAAGGCCGATGACGCGCTGCGCGACATCCCGGTGATCGTGATCTCCGATCTCGACGACGAGACCGCCAGCGTCGTGCGCGCGCTCAGCCTCGGCGCGGAGGATTTCCTGCCCAAGGCCTTCGACCCGGTGATCCTGCGCGCCCGGCTCGAGGCCTGCCTCGCCAAGAAGCGCTACCGCGACCAGGAGCGCGAGTATTTCGGTCGCATCCGGCGCCTCACCCGCGCCGCCGAGGTGCTCGAGAGCGGGCAGTTCCGGCCCGGCGATCTGGGTCTCGACGAGCTGGCCGCGCATGACGACCCGCTGGGCCACCTGGCCGGGGTGTTCCGCGGCATGTCGACCGAGATCTACGAGCGCGAGATCAAGCTCAGGCGCGCCGTCCACGCGCTCCAGGGCGCCTTCCTGGTGCTCGCCGTGGGGCTGGTCTGGGGCCTGACGCCGGCACTGTCGCGGATGGCCTCGGGGCTGGGCTCGACGCCGCTCGGGCTCGCGGTCTGGGTCAACGCCATCGCCGCGGCCCTGTGCCTCGGCATCGCGCTCTACCGCGGGAAGCTGCCGCGGTTGGGCCGCCGCGACCTGCTGTTCTTTCTCGCCTGGGCCTTCCTCGCGGGCATCCTGCAACGGATGACGACCTTCGTGGCGACGGCGCATGTCGAGGCCTCAATGCTGTCGCTGATCGTCACGCTGCAGGGTTTCATGACCTTCGCCTTCGCGGCGCTGTTCCGCATGGAGCGGGCCGCGCCGCGGCGCCTCCTGGGTCTGCTGGTGGGGCTGGTGGGCGTCGCCATGGTGCTGCTGACGAAGGCCGATATGGGGGGCGGCGGCGACGGAATGTGGCTGGTCTTCGCGATGCTGCTGCCGCTCTTCTTCGCGGTGGAATCGCTGGTCCTCGCCGGCAAGCGGCCGGAGCATGTCGACATCTTCGCCGCGGTCGGCGTGATGATGGCGATCTCGGCCGCGCTGCTCTTCCCGGTGGCCCAGGCGAGCGGCAGCCTGATGCCGCTCGGCCCCGGCTTCGGACGGCTCGAGGCGCTGGTCGTGCTGATGGGGGTCGCCGGCGCCGCCTCGCTGCTGCTCGCCTTCCACCTGATCGCCACCGCCGGCCCGGTCTTCTACAGCCAGAGCGCCTATGCCATGACCATCGCCGGGGTGGTCTGGGGCATGCTGCTGCTTGACGAGGAACTCACCCCCCTGGCCTGGGCCGCCTTCGCCATCATCCTCGTCGGCATGTATCTGGTGGAGCCGAAGATCCGCGACGAGGATCTGGTGATCAAGCGCTCCTTCCGCGCGCCGGCCCGCAGCTGACGGACGGCGGTCCCGGGGGCGCTGGACATGGCCGGGGGCGGGGGGCAGAAACGGGCAGCGGCAAGCAAGGGAGGCGGCATGGACATCGAGGCGCTGGCGCAGGGCATCCTGGCGGGCGAGCGGCGGGCGCTGTCGCGGGGCATCACCCTGGTGGAGAGCGGCCGCGCCGATCACCGCCGCGCCGCCACCGAGCTGATGGAGCGCCTCAACGCCGCAGATCACGGCCGCGAGGCGCTGCGGCTGGGGCTCTCGGGCACGCCGGGCGTCGGCAAGTCGACCTTCATCGAGACCTTCGGCATGGCGCTCTGCGGCGCCGGGATGAAGGTCGGCGTGCTGGCGGTCGATCCGTCCTCGGCGCGCTCGGGCGGCTCGATCCTCGGCGACAAGACCCGCATGGAGCGGCTCTCGCGCGAGCGCAATGCCTTCATCCGGCCCTCGCCCAGCCAGAGCCATCTGGGCGGCGTGGCGCGCCGCACCCGCGAGGCCATCGGCCTGCTCGAGGCGGCGGGCTTCGATGCGGTGCTGGTCGAGACGGTGGGGGTCGGGCAGTCCGAGACCGTGGTGGCCGAGATGACCGACCTCTTCGTGCTGCTTCTGGCCCCGGCCGGCGGCGACGAGCTGCAGGGGGTCAAGCGCGGCATCATGGAGATGGCCGACCTGATCCTCGTCAACAAGGCCGATGGCGAGCTGAAGGCGCAGGCCACCCGGACCTGCGCCGATTACGCCGGCGCGCTGCGGCTGCTGCGCAAGCGGCCGCAGGACCCGGAGGGCTTCCCCAAGGCGCTCACCGTCTCGGCCGCCGAGGCGCACGGGCTCGACGCCGCCTGGTCCGAGATGCAGGCGCTGGCGGAGTGGCGCCGCGAGAGCGGGCACTGGCAGCGCCGCCGCGCCGAGCAGGCGCGCTACTGGTTCGAGGCCGAGGTCCGCGAGGGGCTGCTGGCGCGGCTCCGGCGGGAGCCGGTGAAGGGGGCAATGGCGGATCTCGCGGGCCGCGTTGAGGCCGGCGAGATGACCCCGGCGGCGGCGGCGGAGAGCCTGCTCGAAGCCTATCTCGGCGGCTGAGCGATGCGGGCGCTGCCGGTCTTCGAGGGCCGCCTGCTGCGCGCCGACCTTTTCCCGGGCGGGGGCGCCGGGCTCTTCGTGACCTTCCGCCAGCGGCTCGACCTGCCGCGCGGCTTCGACGCGCCGCGCCCGGTGCGGACCTTCACCGAGGCCGGGTTCGCGCATCTGCATTGCCAGGCCCGCGACAACGACTGGTACGTCAATGCCGAGACCGCGTCCTTCGCGGCGGCGCTGGCCGACTGCGCCGCGGGGCAGCCGCGGCGGATCGCCATGGGGTTCTCGATGGGCGGCTACGCGGCCCTGCGCTTCGCCGCGGCGCTGCGGCTCGACCGCGCGGTGCTGGTCTCGCCGCAGGTCTCGATCCATCCCGAAACCGTGCCCTGGGACCGCCGCTTCCACGCCCATGCCGAAGGCTTCGATCCGGTGGCGGGGGACCTCGCCCGGCATGGCCGCCCGGCGCTCGAGGGCGTCATCCTGGCCGATCCGTTCCGGCGCGCCGATCTGCGCAATGCGCAGGCGATTCGCGCGCTCTTTCCCGGCCTTGCCCTGGCGCGGCTGGCGGGCGGCGGACACCCTGCCAGCGCGGTGCTCAGGGCCGGCGGACGGTTCGGCGCGCTGCAGCGCTGCCTCACCGCGCCGGAGTTCGATCCGGGGCGGCTGGTGCGGCTGCACCGGCGGGTGCGGGGCGGCGTTCCGGCCTATTGGCAGGAGCTGGCCGCGCTGGCCGAACGGCACGGTCGCCGGCCCCTCGCGGCGCGCTGCCGCGATCGCGCGGCCCAGCTCGCGCGGGGCCTTGACGATGCGCCCGCGAGGTCCTAATGACGCGAAACCGAGATTCCGGGTGCCCGCGGGCGCCCTTTCGACATTGGCGGGGCCGTCGCGCTTCCCGCGGAGAGAAGACGAGGAACAACCCATGTCGCGTGTCTGCGAACTGACCGGCAAGGCGCCCATGGTTGGCAACAATGTCAGCCACGCCAACAACAAGACCAAGCGTCGTTTCCTGCCCAACCTGAACGACGTCACCCTGCAGTCCGAGACGCTGGGCCGCGGCGTCAAGCTGCGCATCTCCGCCTCGGCGCTGCGCTCGGTGGACCACCGCGGCGGTCTCGACAAGTTCCTCGCCAAGGCGAAGGACACCGAGCTGTCGGCCGCGGCGCTGAAGGTGAAGAAGGAAATCGCCAAGGCACAGGCCGCAGCCACCGCCGAGGCCTGATCGCCGGGCGCCCGAGGGCGCCGGACGAGCACGAGACGAAGCCGCGCGCGACCCCGGGTCGGCGCGGCTTTCGCGTTTCCGGGGGCAGGGCGCGCCGCCCGGCCTCAGGGGCCGAGCGCCAGCAGCGCGATTTCGCCCGGCCAGACCTCGGCGAGGCGGCGTGAAGCCTGCCAGGCGCGGAGCCCGGAGCGGCAGCAGAGCACCGCGCGCTGCCCCGGTTCGGGCTGCGGCCCGCCGGGGCCGAAGGCCTCGACGCCGAGGCGCCGGGCCTGCGGCAGCGCCAGCGGACCCTCCTCCGGGGCGCGCAGATCGACCACGAAATCGCCGGGCCGCACGGCGTCCGCATCGAGGAAGCGCGGCGCGACCGGCGGTTCCGGCGCGGCGTGGAAGGCGAAGCCGCCCCAGCGCAGCGCTGCCGCGTCCCAGGTCACCAGCCGCCCCAGCGGCGAGGGGGAAAGCCCCGCCGCCAGCGCCAGCGCCATCTGCGCCTGCAGGCTGCCGATCACCCCGACCACCGGCCCCAGCACGCCCTCCTCGGCGCAGCTGCCGGCGCGGGCGGGCAGGTCGGGAAACACCGCGCGCAGCGACGGCGCGCCGCCGCAGAACGCCCCGGCATAGCCCGCCACCCCGGTGGCCGAGGCGCTGACCAGCGGCCGCGCGGTGGCGTGGCAGAGATCGGAGAGGATGTAGGAGGCGGCGAAGCTGTCGGCGCAGTCGATCACCAGGTCGGCGTCGCGGGCCAGATCGGCGGCATTGCCGGGCCGGAGCGCCGCCGCGACGGGCTCCACAAGGGTCTCGGGGTTGAGGCCGGCCAGCGCGGCGGCGGCGGCGGCGACCTTGGGGCGGCCCAGATCCGCCATCCGGAACAGCGTCTGGCGGTGCAGGTTGCCCGTCTCCACGCGGTCGGGATCGACCAGCCGCAGATGCCCGATCCCGGCGCCGGCGAGCTGCTGGAGCAGCGGCGCGGCGAGCCCACCCGCGCCGACCACCAGCGCCCGGGCGCCGGCGAGACGGGCCTGGCCCGCGGCGCCGAAGCCCGGCACCGCGACCTGGCGGGCGTAGCGGCTCACCGCGTCGCCTCCACCCATGCCGCGATCCGGGCCTCGGGGTCGGGGTTCAGCGTGATGTCGGTGACCACCGAGACGCAATCGGCGCCGGCGGCGAAGGCACCCGGCGCCCGCGCCAGGCTGAGCCCGCCGATCGCCACCAGCGGGCGGGCGCCGATCCTCGCCTTCCACTCCGCCACCCGGTCGAGCCCCTGCGCGTCCCAGCGCATCTGCTTGAGGATCGTCGGCCAGACCGGCCCCAGCGCCACATAGGCCGGGTCGAGGGCCAGTGCGCGGTCGAGCTCGGCCGCGTCGTGGGTCGAGATGCCGAGCCGGATGCCGGCGCGGCGCAGCGTCGCGGTGTCGGCGGTGTCGAGATCCTCCTGGCCCAGATGCACCCAGCCGCAGCCGAGATCGAGCGCCGCCTGCCAGTGATCGTTGACCACCAGCGTGGCGCCGGCGGCGGCGCAGAGATCGCGGGCGCGGGCCAGCAGGCGCCGGACCTCCTCCGGGGCGCGGTCCTTGATCCGCATCTGCACGAAGCGCACGCCGCGGGGCAGGGCGCGCGGCAGCCAGTCGGGATGGTCGAAGATCGGGTAGAAGCGGTCGGGGATCATGCCAGCCCCGCCAGTCCGAGAAGCGGCGAGGACGGCGCCGCGGTGTCGCGCATCTCCATCGGGTCGGCGGCGCGGGCCAGACGCCCGGCCTCGATCGCGCGGGCAAAGGCCAGCGCCATGGCGGGGGGATCGCCGGCCTCGGCCACCGCGGTGTTCAGGAGCACCGCGTCGAAGCCCATCTCCATGGCCTGCGCGGCGTGGCTCGGCAGGCCGAGCCCGGCATCGACGATCATCGGCACCTCGGGGAACTGGGCGCGCAGGGTGCGCAGCCCGTAGGGGTTGTTGAGCCCGCGGCCGGTGCCGATCGGCGCGCCCCAAGGCATCAGCACCTCGCAGCCGGCCTCGAGGAGCCGTCCCGCCAGCACGCCGTCCTCGGTGGTGTAGGGCAGCACCTTGAAGCCCTCGGCGGCGAGGATGCGCGCCGCCTCGAGCAGGCCGAACGGGTCGGGCTGCAGGGTGTCGGCATCGCCGATCACCTCGAGCTTGATCCAGTCGGTGGCGAAGATCTCGCGCGCCATCTGCGCCGTGGTCACCGCCTCGCGCACCGAATGGCAGCCGGCGGTGTTGGGCAGGACGCGGACCCCGAGCTCGCGGATCAGGGCCCAGAAGGCGTCGCCGGCGCCGCCCGGGGCCTCGCGCCGGAGCGACACGGTGGCGACCGCGGCGCCGGAGCGGCGGAACGCCTCGGCCATGACCTCGGGCGAGGGGTAGCGCGCCGTGCCGAGGAGCAGCGGCGAGGCGAGCGGGGTGCCGTAGAGCACGGGTCCGGGGCGCATCGTCTCAGCCGCCCTGCCGCGGCGCCACGATCTCCACCCGGTCGCCGGGCGCGAGCGCGTGGCCGGGCCGCGCCGCGGCGGGGACGAATTCGCCGTTCACCGCGGTGGCCACCACCGCCTCGGCATAGCCGAGCTCCCCCAGCGCGGCGTCGAGCCGGGTCGCGGCGACCTCGTGCGGGGCGTCATTGACGAAGATCTTCATGGCATTCCTCCGGGATCGGGGCATCGAAGACGAGATCGGCGGCCTGCCGCGCCAGCGCCGGCGCCATCAGGAAGCCGTGGCGGAACAGGCCGTTGACGTGGAGCCGCCCGCCGCGCTCCAGCACCCGCGGCAGGTTGTCGGGAAAGGCCGGGCGGGCGCCGGCGCCCAGTTCCAGCACCCGGGCCTCGGCGAAGGCCGGGTCGAGCGCGTGCGCCGCGGCGAAGAGCTCGGCGGCGCCGCGCAGCCGCACCGGCCCGGCATCGGCGGTCTCGACCTGGGTGGCGCCGATCATGTAGCGCCCTTCGCCGCGCGGCACGACGTAGAGCGGGTGGCGCGGATGCAGCAGCCGCACCGGCCGGCCCAGCCGCATCTCGGGGGCGTCGAGAAGCGCCATCTCGCCGCGCACCCCGCGCAGGCCCGGAAGCCGATCGGCGGCGGCGAGGCCGCGGCAATCGATCAGCCGCCCGGCGGCGGGGGCCGCGGGCGCCTCGGGCACCACTTCGATGCCGCGGGCGGCGAGTCGCGTCCGCAGGGCCGAGAGCGCCCGGCGCGGGTCGAGATGGGCCTCGTCCGGAAAGTGCAGCGCGCGGTCGAAGCGCTCCGCCAGCTGCGGCTCGAGCCGCGCCAGCCCGGCCCGGTCGAGCGCGACATGGCCCGCAGTGCGGCGGGCAAAGCGGTCGAGCGCCGCGCGGTCGCGTCCCAGCGCCACCACCAGCGTGCCGGCGCGGACCACCTCGGCGCCCATCGCCTGCCACCACTCGGCGGCGCCGCGGCCCAGACGGGCGACCGGTTCGGGCGCGGTCTCGGCCTCGCAATCGGGCGCCAGCATGCCGCCGGCCCACCACGAGCAGCCATGCGGCCCCGGCGTGCCGGCCGGGTCGACGACATGCGGGCGCGCGCCGCGGGCGGCCAGCTCCGCCGCCACCGCGAGCCCGGCCACGCCCGCGCCCAGGATGGTGAGCGGGGCGGTCACGGCCAGATGGCGTGGAAATGGTGCACCGGGCCGTGTCCGCCGCCGACGCCCAGCCGGTCGGCCCCGGCGATGGCGTCCTGCAGCCAGGCGCGTGCCGCCGCCACCGCGGTTCCGAGATCGCGGCCCAAGGCCAGGTCCGCGGCGATGGCCGAGGACAGCGAACAGCCGGTGCCGTGGGTGTGCTTCGTGGCGATGCGCGGATGCTCGTAGCGGGTGACGCCGCCCGGGTGGACCAGCATGTCGGTGCAGACCGGCCCGGTGCCGTGCCCGCCCTTGACCAGCACAGCGCGGGCCCCGCAGTCCCGGAGCGCCGCGCCCTGCTGCGCCGCCGCGTCGGGATCGGCGGCGAGGCCGGTGCCGAGCAGGGCGGCGGCCTCGGCGAGGTTCGGGGTCACGAGGTCGGCGCGCGGCAGCAACGCGTCGCGGAGCGCGGCCACAGCCTCCGGCGCGAGCAGCGCGTCGCCCGAGGTCGCCACCATCACCGGGTCGAGCACCACCGGCCCGTCGAAGCCGTCGAGCGCCCGCGCCACCGCCGCTATGATATCGGCATCGGCCAGCATGCCGATCTTCACCGCGTCGATGCGGATATCCTCGCGCACCGCTTCGATCTGCGCCGCCACCAGGTCGGGGGCCAGCGGCACGGCGCGGCGCACGCCGCGGGTGTTCTGGGCGGTGATCGCGGTGATCGCGGTGGCGGCATAGACGCCGCGGGCCGAGGCGGTCTTGAGATCGGCCTGGATGCCGGCGCCGCCGCCGCTGTCGGACCCGGCGATGACGAGAAGCGTGGAAATCCTGCCCATGGCTGCGCTCCGAAACTTCTGGGCAAGCCGTTTGGGGGAGCGCGCGCGGGTCCTCCCGCGCCAGGGTCGTGCTCCGTTCCCTCCGCCGGCATTGCCCGGATCAGGTTCGATGGGTTAGCGCTGTGCCTCTCAGCCCCGGCGACGGGGCACCCCAACGGATGTGCCAAGGGGTAGACCGCCTGACGCCGCGGCGCAAGGGCGGCCCGGCCGCGGCACGCGGGCTGCGCGGAAGGCCGCGCGCCGGACGGGCGGCGACGTTATCGGGGACGGTTCGGAGGGGGCAGTCCGCGGCGGCGGATCGGATCAGAGCCGCTTGCGCGCGGCCAGAGCCGCGGTGAGCGTGCCGTCGTCGAGATAGTCGAGCTCGCCGCCGATCGGCACGCCCTGGGCCAGCGAGGACAAGGCCACCCGGCCCTCGAGCCGGTCGGCGATGTAATGCGCGGTGGTCTGGCCGTCGACGGTGGCGTTGAGGGCGAGGATCACCTCGCCGATCGCCTCGGCCTCGATGCGGTCGAGCAGGCGCGGGATGCGCAGTTCCTCGGGGCCGACATGGTCGAGTGCCGAGAGCGTGCCGCCCAGAACGTGGTAGCGGCCGCGGAAGGTCCCGGACCGCTCCAGCGCCCAGAGATCGGCGACGTCCTCGACGACGCAGAGCAGCCCGTTGGCGCGCCGGTCGTCGGCGCAGATCGGGCAGATGTCGGCGGTCGCGACATTGCCGCAATTGAGGCATTCGCGGGCGGTCGCCGCGACCTTGGTCATGGCCTCGGAAAGCGGGGTCAGCAGCGGGCCGCGCTTGCGCACCAGGTGCAGCACGGCGCGGCGGGCCGAGCGCGGCCCGAGCCCGGGCAGCCGCGCCATCAGGTCGATCAGCGTCTCGATGTCGCCGTCAGCCGCCATGCCGGTCCCGCCGCCGTCCGGTCAGAACGGCATCTTCATGTCGGCCGGCAGGCCGAGGCTCTCGGTGAGCTTGCGCATCTCGTCCTGGGCCCGGTCGGAGGCCTTGGTCTGCGCATCCTTGATGGCGGCGAGGATCAGGTCCTCGACCACTTCCTTGTCGTCGCCGTTGAAGATCGACGGATCGATGTCGAGCGATTTCAGCTCGCCCTTGGCCGAGGCCACCGCCTTGACCAGCCCGGCGCCGGATTCGCCGGTCACCGTCATCGTGTGCAGGTCCTCCTGCAGGGCCGCCATGCGGGTCTGCATCTCCTGCGCCTTCTTCATCATCCCGGCCATGTCGCCGAGATTGCCCAGACCTTTGAACATGGTGGTCTCCTGTCGCTTTGCCTGCCTGAGATACGTGCGCGGGGGCGGGGTCACAAGGGCGCGACCGGGATCACTGCTCCTCGAAGGGGTCCCATTCGTCCTCGACCTCGGGCAGCGCCTCCTCCTCGACCTCCTGGGCCAGCTCCTCGGCGCTGCGGATGGCGGCGATGCGGGCCTTCGGAAAGGCGTCGAGCGCGGCCTGGACCAGCGGGTGGGCGGCGGCCTCGGCCTCGCGCTCGAGCCGCGCCGCGTCGCGGGTCTCGAGGATGGTGGGCGCGGTGCAGCCATTGACCAGGCTGACCGCCCAGCGGTTGCCGGTCCAGCGCCCGAGCGCGGCGCCGAGGCGCTGCGCCAGGTCCGAGGGCGCGCTCTCGGCCGGGGTGAACTCGATGCGGCCGGGCTGGTAGGCGGCGAGCCGCACGCCGCCCTCGACATCGACCAGAAGCTTCACGTCGCGGTTGGCGCGGATCAGGTCGAGCACGTGCTCGAAGGTCGGGTAGCGCGCCAGCGCCTGGTCGGTGGCGACGGCGCGGACCGGCCCGCCGCGCGGCCCCGCCGGGCCGGTGGCGCCGCCCGAGACCGCGGCGCCGGAGCCGGCATGGGC
>NZ_JBTLRM010000021.1:13849-60750 GCF_054482755.1 Roseivivax sp. CAU 1761 | reverse complement strand
CGCGGCGACAGGCCCAGCGGCGAGCACCCCGGCGGCGATGGCCCGCGCGAGCGGCGTCCGTCGACGCCCGCGGACCGCGCCGCCGACGCGGCCGCGACGGCGCTGCCGGGCCGCGCGGGCGAGCCGGGGCCATCTGAGGGTGCGCCGCGCGAGCGCCGCGCCGGGTTCGGCCGCGAGGCCGGGTCGGAGCGGGCCGGGCGTCCCGAACGCCCCGAACGCCGGGAGGCCGGGCCGGTGCGGCGCGATGCGGAGGGCGGCCCCGCGCCGAAGCGGGCGCCGCGCGACGCGGACGGGGACCGTCCCCGCGCCCCGCGTCCGGCCAAGCCGCAGGACCGCGGCGAGCGCGGCGAGCGGCCGTCCGGGCCGGGCGGCAAGCCCGCGCGCTTCGGCAAGCCGGCGGGCAAGCCCTTCGGCGCCGGCAAGCCCGGCCGCCCCGGCGCGGGCGGCGAAGGCCCCCGGGGTCCGCGCGGCGGCGCTGCGACCCCCTCGGAGGGCGGCGGCAAGCCGGCAAAGCCCGGCAAGGCCGGCAAGCCTGGCAAGCCGGCGGCGAAGTTCGGCGGCAAGCCCGGCGGGTTCGGCAAGCCGGGCGGCGGCGCGGACCGCAAGGGGCCGGGCGGCAAGGACGGCAAGCCGGGCCGCGGCGGCGACGGCCCGCCGCGCCGCAGCTTCTTCCGCTCCTCCTGACCCGGCGACCGGGGGACGCCCCGCGCCGCCGGGGCGCCCCGGCGGCGCGGCCGGGTCTTTCGCGCCCCGCCGAGACCGGGTAGAGCGGCCGGCATGGCCCTGACCGTCACCGCGCTCTCCGACCTTCTCGACCACGGCTTCGACACCGTGATCGACGTCCGCTCGCCGTCGGAATACGCCGAGGATCACGTCCCCGGCGCGATCAACCTGCCGGTGCTCGACGACGAGGAACGCGCCCGCGTCGGCACGATCTACAAGCAGCAATCCCCGTTCCTCGCGCGCAAGCTCGGCGCCGCGCTGGTGTTCCGCAACGCCGCCGGCCACATCGAGGGGCCGCTGGCGCATCACGACGGCGGCTGGCGGCCGCTGGTCTATTGCTGGCGCGGCGGCCAGCGCTCGGGCTCGTTCCGCTGGATGCTGTCCGAGATCGGCTGGCGCGCCGAGTCCATCGCCGGCGGCTACCGCACCTTCCGGCGGCTGGTGACCGAGGCGCTCTACGACGCCGCCCTGCCGCACCGCCTGGTGCAGCTCGGCGGGCCCACGGGGACCGCCAAGACCGACCTCTTGGCCCGGCTGGCGGCGCGCGGCGTGCAGGTCGTCGACCTCGAGGCGCTGGCCTGCCACCGCGGCTCCCTGCTGGGCGGCATGCCCGGCGGGCAGCCGCCGCAGAAGGCCTTCGAGACGGCGCTGGCCGTGGCGTTCCACCGCCTCGACCCGGCGCGCCCGGTTCTGGTGGAGGCGGAATCCTCGAAGATCGGCCAGCTCAACCTGCCGCCGGCGCTCTGGGGCGCGATGAAGGCGGCGCCCTGGATCGCGGTGGCGGCGCCGCTCGAGGCGCGGGCCGGCTACCTCGCCGAGGCCTATGCCGACATCCTCGCCGATGCCGAGCAGCTGAAGGAAAGGCTCGCGCCGCTGCGCCGCCATCGCGGCCATGCCATGGTCGATGCCTGGTTCGGGCTGATCGATGCGGACGAGAAACGCGCGCTTTGCGCGGCGCTGGCCGCCGAGCATTACGACCCGGCCTATGCCCGGGCGCAGCGCGCCCAGACGCCGCGCGTGGCGGCGCGGGTGGAGATGCCGGCGCTCGACGCGGCCGCGCTCGATGCTGCCGCCGGGCGCATCGCGGCGGCGCTTCAGACGATCGCCACCTGACCCGGCAACTCGGTCAGGCGGCCGACCATGGCGGCATCAAAGCCCGCCGCGCGCAGCGCTGCCACCCGCTCCGCGGCGCGGTCTTCCGGCAGCGCCGCGAGCAGCCCGCCGGCGGTCTGCGGATCGAAGAGCGGCGCGGTCTCGGGCAGGTCGGGCCAGCCGGGCAGGCGGCCGAGATTCTGGCCATAGATCGAGGAGCGGATGCCGGCCCGGGCGAGCCGCGCCGTGCCCTCGAGCAGCGGCACCGCCGCGGCCCGGACCTCCACGCCGGTTCCGGAAGCCCGGGCGATGTTGGCGGCATGGCCCATCAGCCCGAAGCCGGTGACGTCGGTCATCGCCCGCGCCGCGCCGAGCAGCGCCGCCGCGGCGCCCTGCGGCTGCTGCATCGCCGCCAGCGCCGCGGCGACCTCGGCGCCGCGGGCGGCGCCGGCCATCTCGGCCGCCATCACCGTGCCCGAGCCCAGCGGCTTGGTCAGCACCAAGAGGTCGCCGGGCCGGCCGCCGGCCAGCCCGATCGGCTCGGCGGCGCAGAGCCCCGTCGCCGAGAGCCCGATCGAGAGCTCGTCGCCCAGCGTGGTATGGCCGCCCACGAGGTCGGCGCCGGCGGCGCGCAGGACGTCTTCCGCGGCTGCGAGGATCTCGTCGAGGCTGCGCGCCGCCAACCGCTCGGAGAGCCGCGGCAGGATCACCGTCAGCACCGCCGCCTGTGGCGCCGCGCCCATCGCCCAGATGTCGCCCAGGGCGTGGGTCACGGCGATCCGCGTCATCATTTCGGGGTCGGCCCAGAGCGCCCGCAGATGGTCGGTGGTCAGCACCTGGCGGGCGCCGCCGGTGGCCAGCAGCGCGGCGTCGTCGCCGGGCAGCGGCGTGACGTCGGGCCGGGCGGGCGGCGCCCGGCGCGCCAGCGCGGCCTCGAGCGTGCCGGCGCCGACCTTGGCGCCGCAACCGCCGCAGAGTGGCTTCGGCCCCAGCGCCTCGGCCAGGCCCAGCGCGTGCGGCTCGGGCAGGGCCGGCGCCGCCATCTGGGGCAGATCGCCCAGCCTGTCCATGAAGCGGCGGTCGATGCGGTCCTTCCAGCGCCACATCAAGGCGCCCGAGACCGCGAGGCCGGAGCGGTCGGCGAGAGCGCGCTTGGCGCCCAGCGAGACCAGCTTCAGGTAGTCGCGCTGCGGCTTGAAGCGCCGCCGCGCGCCGCCCGACAGCGCCGCCCGCAGGTTGTCGTAGAGCACTGGCGCCGCGCGCACCGCGAAGACCCCGGCCTTGGGCCGCGGCGCATGGCTCAGATGGGCGCAATCGCCGCTGGCGAAGATCGCCGGGTCGGAGCTGGCGAGGTGGCCGTCCACCGCCACGAAACCCGCATGCAGGTCGAGCCCGGTCTCGGCCAGCCAGCCATGCGGGCGCGCCCCGGCGGCCCCTGCCACGAACCCGGCCGCGAGCGTCGCGCCGTCGGCCAGCCGCAGGCCGCGCGGCGTGACCTCGGCGATCTCCACGCCCTCGTGCACCACCACGCCGAGCCGCTCCAGCGCGGCGCGCAGACGCCGTTCGGCGCCCGGCGAGACCTCCGACAGGACCGGCCCGGTATCGAGCAGGTGGACCCGCGCGTCGGTCTCGCCCAGCCGGTGCGCCATGGCCATGGCAAGCTCCGCCCCGGCCACCCCGGCGCCGATCACCGCGGCATCGCCGCGGCCGCGCGCCACGAACGCCGCCCACCTCCGCGCGAAGGGGCCGAGCGGCTTGGCCGGAACCGCGTGCTCGGCAAAGCCCGGCAGGTCCGGCATGGAGCTGGTCACCCCGACATCGAGCGCCGCCACGTCGAAGCCCACCGGGCGCCGCCCGGCCAGCCGGATCTCGCGCGCCTTGAGATCGATGCCGGTCGCCGCGTCGAGGATCAGCCGGGCGCCGGCGGCACGGGCCAGCCGCACCAGGTCGATGTCGAGCGCGTCGCGATCGTAATGCCCGGCGACGAAGCCCGGCAGCATGCCGGAATAGGCGGTGGTCGGGCCGGGGTCGATCAGCGTCAGCCGGGCGCCGGGCAGCGGGTCCATGGCCCAGCGCCGCAGCAGCAGCGCATGGGCGTGACCGCCGCCGATCAGCACCAGGTCGCGGCTCAGGGGCAGGGGGGCGTGGCGCATGTCGTCTCCGTCGGGCTGTGCCCCGCGGATACGCCTCCGGCGGCGCCATCTCAAGCCGGGCCGCGACATGGCGAAGCGCGAAGTGTTTACGATTTGGGCATTTGCGCGCTAGGTTTGCCCGGAGCGGGGGTGGTGGAGCGCCGCCGCATTGCCGCTTCGATGCGGCGATGCTCCTCTGCCGGAAAAAGGGACAGCATGACCGAGATTTTCAACGAGATGCTCAGCGGGCCCGATGTCCGGGAGGCCTATGCCAGCCTGGAGCGCTGGCACAAGGAGATGCCGACCGATCTTCGCTCGCTGAAACAGAACGAGGCCGAGGCGCTGTTTCGCCGCATCGGCATCACCTTCGCGGTCTATGGCGAGGGCGGCGATCCCGAGCGCCTGATCCCGTTCGACATGTTCCCGCGGGTCTTCACCGCCGGCGAATGGCGCAAGCTCGACCGCGGCATCCGCCAGCGCGCCGCGGCGCTCAACGCCTTCCTGGCCGATGTCTACGACCGGCGCGAGATCATCCGCGCCGGCCGCATCCCCGAGGAGATCGTCACCCGCAACGCCGCCTTCGAGAAGGCCATGGTGGGGATGCGGCCGCCGCGCAACGTCTGGAGCCACATCGTCGGCATCGACCTGGTGCGCACCGGGCGCGATCAGTTCTACGTGCTCGAGGACAATTGCCGCACGCCGTCGGGCGTCTCCTACATGCTGCAGAACCGCGAGATCATGATGCGCATGTTCCCGCAGCTCTTCGTGGAGAACCGCATCGCCCCGGTGGACGGCTACGCCACCGCGCTGCGCCGTACCCTGGCCTCGGTGGCGCCCGAGAAATGCGACGGCGAGCCCAACGTGGTGATCCTGACGCCGGGCCAGTTCAACTCGGCCTATTACGAGCATTCCTTCCTCGCCGACCTGATGGGGGTCGAGCTGGTCGAGGGCCAGGACCTCTTCGTCGAGGGCGATTTCGTCTGGATGAAGACCACCGAGGGGCCGCAGAAGGTCGACGTGATCTACCGCCGCATCGACGACGCCTTCATCGACCCGCTGTGCTTCCGGCCGGATTCGATGCTCGGCGTGCCGGGGCTGATGAACGTCTACCGCTCCGGCGGGGTGACGATCTGCTCGGCGCCGGGGGCGGGCGTCGCCGACGACAAGGCGATCTACACCTTCGTGCCCGAGATGATCCGCTTCTATCTCGGCGAGGCGCCGATCCTCGAGAACGTCCCGACCTGGCAATGCGCCAAGCCCGACGAGTGCAAATACGTGCTCGAGAACCTGGCCGAGCTGGTGGTCAAGGAGGTGCACGGCTCGGGCGGCTACGGCATGCTGGTCGGACCGAAATCCGACAAGAGCCAGATCGAGGCGTTCCGCGCCAAGATCGAGGAGCGGCCCGACAATTACATCGCCCAGCCGACGCTGGCGCTGTCGACCTGCCCGACCTTCGTCGAGGAGGGCATCGCGCCGCGGCATGTCGATCTCCGGCCCTATTGCCTCGTCGGCGAGCAGATCGAGCTGGTGCCGGGCGGGCTGACCCGCGTGGCGCTGACCGAGGGCTCGCTGGTGGTGAACTCGTCGCAGGGCGGCGGGGTCAAGGATACCTGGGTTCTGGCGGAGTGATCGTGACATGCTGAGCCGCACCGCCTCGCACCTCTACTGGATGGCCCGCTACGTCGAGCGCGCCGAGACCACCGCGCGCCTGCTGCAGGTTGGCGCCCGCAACGCGCTGCTGCCCGATATCGGCGGCGGCTTCCGCAACGACTGGGAGGCCATCCTGAAGGCCGCCGGATCGCTGCCGCGGTTCCGCGAGAAATACCGCGAGACGGTGCCGCGCAACATCGAGACCTGGCTGTTCTTCGACACCGAGAACCCGTCCTCGGTGGCCTCCTGCCTTGCCAATGCGCGCGAGAATGCCCGGGTCGTCCGCACCGGCCTGACCTCGCAGAGCTGGGACGCGATCAACAGCGCCTACCAGGATCTGCAGGCCTTCCACCGCACCGAGCGCTCCAAGCTGCAGCTCTCGGATCTGACCGACTGGACGCTGCAGGTCTGCGCGCTGGTGCGCGGCTGCATCGACGGCACCCAGCTCAGGAACGACGGCTACCACTTCATGGGGCTCGGCTTCTCGCTCGAGCGCGCCGACAACACGGCGCGGCTTCTCGACGTGAAATACTACGTGCTGCTGCCGTCGCTGTCCTATGTCGGCTCGGGGCTCGACCAGACGCAATGGGTGACGCTGTTGCAGTCCATGTCGGCGCACAAGGCCTATAACTGGACCTATCGCGGCGGCATCACCGCGTCGCGCATCGCGCATTTCCTGATCCTCAACCGGCGCTTCCCGCGCTCGCTGCTGACCGCGGTGGAGGAATCCTCGGACCATCTCGACCATCTCGGCCGCGGCTACGGCCATGTCAGCCGCGCCCAGGGCGCCGCGCGGGCGCTGGTGTCGGAACTCGCCGAGGCGCGGGTCGAGGACATCTTCGACGAGGGGATGCACGAATTCCTGCGCCGCTTCATGCGGCAGAACGGCGAGATCGCCGAGATCGTCCACAGCACCTACCTGCAGGGGGTTCCGGCATGAGGCTCGAGATCCGCCACGTCACCCGCTACGCCTTCGACGCCCCGGTCCGGCGCCTGATCCAGTCGCACCGCCTCTGGCCCTCGGAATTCGCCGGCCAGCGGGTCGGCGACTGGAACGTCGAGATGGAGGGCGCGGTGATGGGCGCGGGCTTCCGCGACGGCGCCGGCGACTGGACCCGGACGGCGGCGCTGCGCGGCCCGGTGGAGGAGGTCGAGGTCGTGGTCGAGGGCGTGGTCGAGACCGAGGACCTGGCCGGCGTGCTGCGCGGCCACCGCGAGAAGGTGCCGCCCTCGGCCTATCTGGTGAACACCCGCGCCACCCATGTCACCGCCGAGATCCGGGATCTGGCGGCCGAGACCCTGGCCGGGCATGACGGCGAGGAAACGCTGGGCCATGCGCACCGCCTGTGTCACGCGGTCACCGACACCGTCGCCTATGCCCCCGGCGAGACCGGCACCGAAACCACCGCCGCGGAGGCGCTGGCCGGCGGGCGCGGCGTCTGCCAGGACCAGACGCATCTGTTGATCGCGCTGGCCCGGGCCTCCGGCATCCCGGCGCGCTACGTCGCCGGGCACCTCTTCGCCACCGGCACCGAGCGCGGCGCCGGCGCCAGCCATGCCTGGGCCGAGCTGCATGTCGGTGACCTCGGCTGGGTCGGCTTCGACGCCACCAACCGCTGCTGCCCGGACGACCGCTACGTGCGCCTCTGCTCGGGCTTCGACGCCCGCGACGGGGCGCCGATCCGCGGCATGGTCGAGGGCCAGGCGCAGGAGCGTCTCGACGTCACCGTCTCGGTCACCGAGGCGGCCGGCCAGTCCCAGACCCAGGACGGCGACGCATCGTCCCAGCGCCAGCAATAGAACGGGCGTGCCGGGCGGCGTTCCGGTCACGCCGTGCGGCGCGCCGTCGCGGAAGCGCGCACGGGCGATTGCACCCGGGCCGCGCGACGCCTATCTCGGCGGGGCTGAGGCGAGGACGGACCCCATGACCTATTGCGTCGGATTGCTGCTCAAGGCCGGGATCGTGTTGCTGTCGGACACCCGCACCAATGCCGGGCTCGACAACATCGCGACCTACCGCAAGATGTTCACCTTCGAGGTGCCGGGCGAGCGCGTGGTGGCGATCATGACCGCCGGGTCGCTGTCGGTGACCCAGACCACGCTGGCGCGCCTGACCGATGCCGCCGAGGATCCCGATGCCGACGAGTCGCGCTCGATCCTCAAGGCGCCGTCGATGCTCAAGGTCGCCGAACTGGTCGGCGCCACCCTGTCGAGCGTGCGCGGCGAGGTCGCCGACAAGATGGACCGGATGAAGCAGGCGGCCTCGGCCACGCTGATCGTCGCCGGCCAGCGCAAGGGCGGGCCGATGCGGATGTTCCTGGTCTATCCCGAGGGCAACTTCATCGAGGCCACCGAGGACACGCCGTATCTGCAGATCGGCGAGCACAAATACGGCAAGCCGATCCTCGACCGGGTGATCACCGCCGAGACCGGGCTCGAGGAGGCCGAGAAGGCGGTGCTTTTGTCGATGGATTCGACGCTGCGCTCCAATCTCAGCGTCGGCATGCCGCTCGACCTCGCGGTGATCGACGCCGACAGCTACCGGGTCGGCCGCAGCCGCCGCATCGAGCCCGATGACGAGGGCTTCGCGCGGATGAGCCGCGACTGGTCCGACGCGCTGCGCGGCGCCTTCCAGCGCATCGACCCGGTCTGAGCCGCCGCCGCGGTCGCGCGCCGTCAGGCGGCGCGCTCGACCTCGGCCACGATGCCGTCGACGAGGCGCGACAGCAGCCCCTCGTCCTCGCATTCCGCCATCACCCGGATCAGCGGCTCGGTGCCCGACTTGCGGATCAGCACCCGGCCGCGGCTGCCCATCTCGGCCTCGGCGGCGCGGATCACCTCGCGCACCGTCTCCGTCTCGAGCGGCGCTGCGCCCGGCGTGTAGCGGACGTTCTTGAGCATCTGCGGCACCGGCTCGAAATTGCGCGCCAGCGTCGAGGCGGGCTGGCCGGTGCGCACCATCTCGGCGAGGAATTGCAGCCCCGCCATCAGGCCGTCGCCGGTGGTGGCGTAATCGGTCATCACGATGTGGCCGGACTGCTCGCCGCCGAGATTCCAGCCGCCGCGGCGCATCGCCTCGACCACGTAGCGGTCGCCGACGCCGGTCCGCTCGAGCCTGAGGCCCTGCGCCTCGAGGTGCTTCTCGAGCCCGAGATTGGACATCACCGTGGCCACCAGCGTGCCGCCGTGCAGCCGGTTCTCGGACGCCCAGCGGGTCGCCATCAGCGCCATCAGCTGGTCGCCGTCGGCCACTTGCCCGGTCTCGTCGATCAGGATCACCCGGTCGGCATCGCCGTCGAGGCAGATGCCCAGATCGGCGCCGTGGGCGACCACCGTCTCGGCCGCGACGCGCGGCTTGGTGGAGCCGCATTCGCCGTTGATGTTGTCGCCGTTCGGCGCCACGCCGACCGGCACGACGTCGGCGCCGAGCTCCCACAGGACCTCGGGCGCGGTGCGGTAGGCGGCGCCGTTGGCGCAGTCGATCACCACCTTGATGCCGTCGAGCCGCATGCCGGTGGGAAAGCTCGACTTGACCCGTTCCTGGTAGCGGAACCGGCCGTCGTCGATGCGCTTGGCGCGGCCGATCTCGGCCGCCGGGGCGGCCTCCACGCCGCGCTCGATCAGTGCCTCGATCGCCGCCTCGGCCTCGTCCGAGAGCTTGAAGCCGTCGGGGCCGAAGAACTTGATGCCGTTGTCCTCGGCCGGGTTGTGCGAGGCCGAGATCATGATCCCCAGATCGGCCCGCATCGACGGCGTCATCAGCCCCACCGCGGGCGTCGGCACCGGGCCCAGCAGCAGCACGTTCATGCCGGTCGAGGTCAGCCCCGCGGTCAGCGCATTCTCGAACATGTAGCCCGAGCGCCGCGTGTCCTTGCCGATCACCACGCGGTGCACGCCGCCGGCCTCGCGCCGGAAGTAGCGCCCGGCGGCGGCGCCGATGGCCAGGGCCTTCTCCGCCGTCATCGGATGGGTGTTGGCGGTGCCGCGCACGCCGTCGGTGCCGAAAAGACTACGTCCCATTCTGCTGTCCCTGCCTCACTGCCTGCCAGAGAGATAGCGCGGCGCGCGTTTCGGCCACGTCGTGTATGCGCAGAACCTGCACGCCCTGCGCCGCGGCGGCAAGCGCCACCGCCACCGATCCGGGCATCCGGCGGGCGGCTTCCTGCTCGCCCGAGATCACGCCGATGAAACCTTTGCGCGAGGCGCCGACGAGAACCGGACAGCCGAGCCCGTGGAACAGCGCCACGCCGCGCAGCAGGGCGAGGTTGTGATCCACGGTCTTGCCGAAGCCGATGCCGGGATCGACGAGGATGCGCCCGCGCGGGATGCCGGTTGTCTCCAGCGCCGCAACCCGGTCGGCCAGCCAGTCGTAGACGTCGAGCAGCACGTCGTCGTAACGCGGGTCGCGCTGCATGTCCTCGGGCCGGCCGCGGATATGCATGACGCAGACCGGCAGCTCGGCCTTCGCGCAATAGCCCGCGAGACCGGGGTCGTGGGTCAGCCCGGAGACGTCGTTGACGAGCGCCGCACCGGCCGCCACCGCGGCCTCGGCCACGGCGCGCTTGCGGGTGTCGATGGAGATCGGGCAGGCGGCGTCGGACAGCGCCCGGATCACCGGCAGGACGCGCGCCGCTTCCTCCTCGGCCGGCATCTCGGCAGCGCCCGGCCGGGTCGATTCGCCGCCCACGTCGAGGATGTCGGCGCCGCCGGCGATGAGCGCCCGGCCATGCGCCACGGCGCTGCCGGCGGCGGCGAAGCGGCCGCCGTCGGAGAAGCTGTCGGGGGTGACGTTGAGAATGCCCATCAGCCGCGGCGCATCGAGCGCCATGCCCGCGACCGGCGCCCGGGGCGCGGTCAGCGCCGCGCGCCAGTCCGGCGGCAGCTTCGCGGCGGGCAGGACCCGGGGCGCCGCGCCGCGCGCCAGACGCTCGACGAAGGCAAAGCTCAGCGGACCGCCGGCCAGCGGCAGGGCGCCGGGCAGGGGGCTCGGATCGGGGCAGATCAGCGGGCGGTAATAGGCATCCATGGGCCGGGGATGCGCCAGCGCGCGCGGCTTGGCAAGGGGCCGCGCCTCAGCGTGGCAGAGCAGCCGGGCCAGAGCCGGCGGGCTAGAGCAGCCGGTCGGCCCGGGCGAGGCTGCGCAGCGGCACCGGCGCGCCGGCCGGGGCCTCGGCCTCGACGAGCAGCAGCTCCTGCGCCGCCACCTGGCCCGCGAACCACGCCGCCAGCGCCACCGCGTCGCGCGAGGCGGCGGCCGGGCCGGCGGTTGCGTCGAGCACGATCTTGGACGGCGCCCAGACGCTGATCTGGCCGTTCTTCATCGCCCAGTCGAGTTCGGTGCGGGTCGCGACCACCTTGGCGCGGTGATCGCGCGCCGCCAGCCGCCAGGCGTTCTGCTCGATCGCCAGCAGGTCGATGCGGCGCTGCACCATCGGGTGATCGGCGCTCGGCGGCGGGGTTTCCGGGGCGCCGACGCAGAGGATCACCGGCGCCGCGCGCGCCACCAGCTCGTCGAGCCAGGCCGACAGGCGCGGATCGTCGATCGCGGCGTTGGCAAGGTAGACCACGCGGGGATGCGGCCGCTCCTGCACCCGCTCGTCGAGCCGCGAGCCGAGCTCCTGGCGCGACCGCACGATCTCCACGCCGAGGGCGCCGGGGCCGCGGTCGAGCTTCTCGATGCGCACAAAGACCCGCAGCGCCTGCGGTTCGGCGAGAATGCGCTCGGCGATGCGTTCGGCCAGCGTCTCGAGCAGGTTCAGGCGCTCCGCCGCGAGCTCGACGGCGATCGCCTCGGTGACACGGTCGTAGGACAGGATGCGGTCGACATCGTCGTCCACCGGGCCCGAGCGCGGGCGCACCTCGACGACGATGTTGAAGCAGACCCGCTGGGTGGTGCCGCGTTCGGTCTGGAAGGCGCCGATCTCGACCTCGCGGATATGGTCGCGCAGGGAGATGCGGTCGCGGGGCGCCTCGGCATCGCTCTGCATCGCGAGGCTGCGTTCGTTGGGATGCGCGAAGGCGAGGCGGATTTCCGAGGCCATGGCAGGGCCCTCCATTGCAATCGCGCCACCCTAGCGTGCCCCGGGGTGGGCATCCACCCGGGGGCGACAGACTTTGGTCTGTGTGCGACAGCCGGTCGCCGACCCGGCCTGCACCGCCGGCCGGCGCGCGTGGCGCCGGGCCGGGGAGCCCGCGATCAGTTCATCGAGATCTGCAGCGGCTGGCGGTAGAAGCGATGCACGCCGATCTGCGTGGTCATCGGAAAGGCGCTGGCCCAGCGCGGGTTGACCGCGGTGGTGTGGTAATGCGTGGCGCCGTCGGTCAGGTCGCGCGGGGCGCCGTTCAGCATGATGCCGGCGACCTTGCCGACCTGCCGCGCGGCGCGCTTTTCGCGCATCGTCTCGGGGATGCCGTCGCAGGTATAGGAAAACTGGCAGCCCTGGTTGACGACGCCGCAGACGGTGTCGGGGTAGCGCGGGCTGTCGACGCGGTTCAGGATCACCTCGGCCACCGCAAGCTGGCCCTTCAGGCCTTCGCCGCGCGCCTCGAAATAGAGCGCTTCGGTCAGGCAGGTCCATTCCGCGCCGCCTTCCTTGGCCGCGGGCTGGCGCGACAGCCAGGACGTGTCGTAGCGGATGTCGGTCGCGACGCCGGTCGTTTCCGGAGTGACGAGGCGCTGCAGATGCGACGCGCTGGCGGAGGCAAGGACGCGGGTCTCTTGAGCGAGCAGCGTTCCCAGATTGTTGCGTTCGGCGCCGCCATTTGCCTGGGCGGACGAAGCTGCGACGATAGCGGCCGCAGCCGAAACCAGAACACGGAACATTGGCAAACCTTTCGACGTTCTCTTGGCAGCGAGAGAGCGGCCGAAGCCGCTCCCCGGACGGGCGTCGAGCGCGCCTGTCAAGCGAGCGTCGTATGGAACTTCGCGGGTAGTGTCCAGTTTGCGACATTTCATGTCGGCAATAGACCGCCGATTTGCGCAAATTGACGGAACATCTTGGGGAAACGCCGGGTCAGCCCCGCTCTATCTTGGCCCTTATCGCAGCTTGTGCGGCCGCCAGCCGTGCTACCGGAACGCGAAACGGCGAGCAGCTCACATAGTCGAATCCGGTCGCCCGGCAGAACGCGATGGAATCGGCATTGCCGCCATGCTCGCCGCAGATCGACAGGGTCAGGGGCCGGCCGGAATGGCGGCTGCGGGCGGCGCCGATCTTCAGAAGCTCGCCCACGCCCTCGGCGTCGAGAACGTGGAACGGGTCCTCGTCGAACACCTTCTGGGTCACGTAGTCGGACATGAAGCGCCCGGCATCGTCGCGCGACAGCCCATAGGTCATCTGCGTCAGGTCGTTGGTGCCGAAGCTCAGAAAATCGGCGTGCAGGGCGATCTGGTCGGCCAGCAGGCAAGCCCGCGGGGTCTCCACCATCACGCCGAGGCGGTAGGTGAAGTCGCGCCCGCGCTCGGTGCGCACGGCGGCCGCCACGGCGTCGATCCGGGCCTTCACGATCTCCACCTCGCGGGGCGAGGAGACGAGCGGGATCATCACCTCGGGCACCACCGGGTCGCCCTCGCGGGAGGCCTCGAGCGTGGCCTCGAAGATCGCCCGGGCCTGCATGTCGTAGATCTCGGGCACGGTGACGCCGAGGCGCACGCCGCGCAGGCCCAGCATGGGGTTGTACTCGCCCATCGCCTGCACCCGCCGCGTCACGTCCGACACCGGCAGGTCGAGCGCGTCGGCGAGATCGCGCAGCCCGGCGCGGTCGGTGGGCAGGAATTCGTGCAGCGGCGGGTCGAAGAGCCGGATGCAGACCGGCAGGCCGTGCATGATGCGGAACAGCTCGATGAAGTCGGCGCGCTGCATCGGCAGGAGCTGGCCCAGCGCCTCGCGCCGGTCCTCCGGGCTTTCGGCAAAGATCATCTCGCGCATGACGATCAGCCGGCCGGGATCGAAGAACATGTGCTCGGTGCGGCACAGCCCGATGCCGCCGGCGGCGAAATTGCGCGCGGTCTGGGCGTCGGCCGGGGTGTCGGCATTGGTGCGGATGCCGATGTCGCGCTCGGCATCGGCCCAGGCGAGCAGCGTCCGGAACGATTCGTCGAGCATCGGCTCGACCATCTGCGGCGCGCCGGCCAGCACCGCCCCGGTCGTGCCGTCCACGGTGATCACGTCGCCGGTCTGGAACTCTCGGCCGTCCTCGGCGATCAGCCGGCCCTGGCGCAGGCGGAACCCCATGCGCCCGGCGCCGACCACGCAGGGCAGGCCGAGCCCGCGGCCGATCACCGCGGCGTGGCTGGTCATGCCGCCGCGCTCGGTCAGCACCGCGGCGGCGGCGTGCATGCCGCGCACGTCCTCGGGCGAGGTCTCGCGCCGCACCAGGATGCAGGGCTCGTCGCGGGCGGCCGAGGCCTGGGCCTCGGCGGCCGAGAACACGATGCGGCCGGTGGCGGCGCCGGGACTCGCGGCGATGCCGCGGCCGATCGCGTCGCGGCGGGCATCGGGCGCCACCTGGCGGTGCAGCAATTCGCTGAGCGCCCGCGGCTCGACCCGCATCAGCGCCTCCTGCGGGGTGATGATGCGGTCCTCGGCCAGCCGCACGGTGGAGCGCACCAGCCCGCGGGCCGGGCATTTCACCACCACGCCGTCGAGGATGTGCAGCCGGCCATTGTCGATGGTGAACTCGATCTGCATCTCGGCGCGCAGCCGCCGCCGCATGGTGCGGGCGTGGCTCACCAGCTGCGCGAAGGCCGCCGGCGCCTGCTCCTCGAGCGACGGGCCGCGCCGGTCGCGTTCGAGATAGAGCGAACCCGCGCCCTTCTGCAGCGCCTCGCGGCCCTGGCTCTGGCTCAGGTAGCGGCCGGTGATCTGCGGCAGTCCGGTGGCCGGATCGACGAGCTGGAGGACGCCCGAGCCGCATTCGCCGCGGCCGAGACCCAGCGCCATCTCCTGCACCACGAGGCCGAGCCCGGCATCGGCGGGCGCGCCCTTGGCCTGGCGCAGAAGCCGCGCCGTGGTGCCCTCCCAGGCCAGCGCCATGGAGCGCAGCACGTCGGCGAGCTGGCGCGCGGGATCCTGCGGAAACGGCTCCTCTGCCTCGTACTCGTAGGCTGCCAGCACCTCGGACAGGCCCTGCTGGCCCTCGCTGGCGATCTCCTCGAAGACGTCCGGGTCGAGCCGCGCGACATGCACCGCGTAGCCCTCGATGAAACGCATGTAGAGCCCGGCCGCGGCCTCGGCGCCGATGCGGTCGGAGAGCTCCACATAGGCGGCGTCGTTCATGCCGACATTGAGCACCGCGCCGGGCCCGCCCCAGTCCGGGTCCTCCGAGGAGGGCCGCACGCAGAGCAGGGCGCCCGGGGTGAACATGTCCAGAAGAGCCGGGATGTCCGGCATCACCCCCGCGGCGATGTCGTGCACCGTCTTGAACGATAGCGCGACGGTGCGCGGAACCGGCAGGCTGAGCCGCACCAGTCGCTGCAGGCATTTAGCCCGGCCGCCATGGGTCGGGGGCTGGATCGGCGCGGTGGGGGTGATCGGCGTGATGTGCCGATCCTCGCCCGCCTCTGTTTTCTGCGGCGCAGCATGGATCATGATGGGGGCAAGATACGCCTTTCCGCCCCCCTGACAAGCGGCGCCGCGGCGGCCGGGCCCTGCCGGCTCAGCCCTCGAGCCGGGTCAGGTCCGCCACCTGCAGGCAGACATTGCGGATCCGGCCCAGCAAGTTCAGCCGGTTGCGGCGCAGCACCTGGTTCTCTGCATTGACCTGCACGGCCTCGAAGAAGGCATCGACGGCGAGACGCAGCGCCGCCATCGCGGCCATGGCGCGGGCAAAGTCCTCCTCGGCCATGGCGGGGCGGATCTCCGCCTCGGCGGCATCCAGCGCGGCGAAGAGCGCCTTTTCCTCGTCGGCCTCGGCGAATTTCGGATCCGGGCCGAAGCTGTATTCGACGCCGTCCTTCTCCTCGGCCTGGGCGAGGATGTTGTTGGCGCGCTTGAAGCCCTGCACCAGGCTCTCGCCATTCTCGGTTTCCATCACCGCCTGCAGCGCCCGCGCCCGCTTGACCAGCAGCGTCAGGTCGTCGGCCTGCGGCATGGCGAGGCAGGCATCGATGACGTCGTGCCGCACGCCCTCGTCCTTCAGGTGGACCTTCAGGCGGTCGTGGAAGAAGGCGAGGAGATTCATAGGTTCGGCCATGCCGGCAAAATCGTCGCTATCGGTCGGGTTTGGCGAACCCAGCCCGTTTGAAGTAAATCCCGCCCGCATAGGGGCCCACATTATCATCCGGATATTATTGGCCAGCACCAGCCGGATGACCCCCAGTGCGGCGCGGCGCAGGGCGAAGGGGTCCTTGGACCCGGTGGGCTTCTCGTCGATGGCCCAGAACCCGGTCAGGGTGTCGATCTTGTCGGCCAAAGCCACCGCGACCGAGACCGGGGCGGTGGGCACGTCGTCGGAGGGGCCGAGCGGGCGGTAATGCTCTTCGCAGGCCGCGGCGACCTCGGGGGCGAGGCCCGCGGCTTCGGCATAGTAGCGCCCCATCAGGCCCTGCAGCTCGGGGAATTCGTAGACCATCTCCGAGGACAGGTCGGCCTTGGCGACGCGCGCCGCCTGCTCGGCAAGCTCGGGATCGGCTCCCACCGCGGGGGCCAGGTCGCGGGCCAGCGCGGCGATGCGCTCCACCCGGTCCTTCTGGCTCCCCAGCTTGTTGTGGAAGGTCACGCTGGCCAGGTGATCGGTCCAGGCGGCGAGCTTGGTCTCCTTCGCCACCCGCAGATCGTTCTCCCAGAAGAACTTGGCGTCGGAGAGCCGCGCGCCCAGCACCTTGCGGTTGCCGGCGAGGATGGTGGCGCCGTGATCGGCGGTGGCGCGGTTGGCCACGGTGACGAAGCGTTCGATGCGCCCGGTCTTGGGATTGCGCACCGAGAAGAACTTCTGATGCTCCTTCATCGAGGTCATCAGCACCTCGGGCGGCAGGTCGAGGAATTCGGCGCCGATCTCGCCCATAAGCACGACGGGCCATTCCACCAGACCCGCGACCTCGGCGAGGAGCCCCTTGTCCTCCACCAGTTCGAGCCCGTTGGCAAAGGCCGCCTGGCGGGCGTCGTTCTCGATGATCCCGGCGCGCTCGGCCGGGTCGAGGATGACGTGGGCGCGCTTCAGCTTGGCGGCGTAATCCTCGAACCCGGTGACCGCGAAGGGCGCGGGCGCCATGAAGCGGTGGCCCTCGGTGACGTCGCCCGAGCGGATGCCGTCGATGTCGAGCGGCACCACGGCATGCCCGGTCTCGTCGTTCAGGATGCAGAGGATGCGGTGCAGCGGCCGCACCCAGCGCAGCGTGCCCGCGCCCCAGCGCATGGATTTCGGCCAGGGGAAGGTGCGGATCACGCCCTCCAGCACCTCGGCCACGATCTCGGCCGCGGCGCGGCCCGGCGTCTCGATGGTGGCGAAGAAGAACCGGCCCTTCTTCTCCTCGCGCTCCTCGAGCTGGTCGCGGCTCAGCCCGGCGCCGCGCAGGAAGCCCTCGACGGCTTTCTCGGGCGCATCGGTGCGGGGGCCGCGGCGTTCCTCGCGCAGGGTCGGCGAGCGGTCGGTCAGTCCCTCCAGCGCCAGCGCCAGCCGGCGCGGCGTGGCAAAGGCCGCCGCATGGGCGTAGGTCAGCCCGGCCTCGACCAAGCCGTTGGTCACCCGCGTCTTCAGATCCTCGGCGGCGCGGGCCTGCATCCGCGCGGGAATTTCCTCGGAAAAGAGTTCGATGAGAAGGTCGGGCATGTCCCACCCCGTGCCGGATTTGCGTGTCGCGGCGGGGATACCGGGGCGGGCCGGCGGCGTCCAGCCGATAGGGCCGGGTGCCACGTCCGCCGAGCGGCCGGGCCGCGCGCCCGCCTGGGCCAGGGGCGCGGCGGCCGGCGCGCGCGGACCGGGTCAGGTGGCGCGGCGCGCCTCGCGTTCGGCGCGGTTCTTGGCCCGCATCGCCAAGGTCTCGACATCCGACCCGGCGCGGGCCGGCACGATGCGGTAGCGCGCCTCGACGGCGTTCTCGAGCGCGAAGCCCAGCACGCCCAGCGCGATGGCGGCCAGAAGGATCCGTCCGAACGCGGCCGAGCGGACCTGGTCGAGGGCGGCGCCCAGACCGCCGGCCTGGCTCGGATCGGCGGTCAGCGCGGCATAGACCACGAGCGCGCCGATGATCGCCACCAGCGTGCCCTGGGCGATGAAGCCCGCGCGCAGCGCCGGGTCGAGCTTCTCGGTGGTCGGGGTGACCTGGAGATGCTCCTTGTACTTCCGCGCGTAGCCCTTCCAGATGTAGTAGGCGCCGGCGCCGAGGATGCCGAGCCCGATGGCGCCGACGATCCAGCGCCCGCCCGGCATCTGCATGAGCCGCGCCGTCCAGTCCTGCGCCTTGCCGTCTCCGCCGCCGCCGCCGCCCATGGCGATGGTCGCCACCGACACGCCCAGCGCGGCATGGATCAGCCCGGTCACCACCAGGCCGCCGCGGGCGAACAGCCCCGAGCCGTCATCGCCGCGACGCTCCAGATCCATCCAGGCGGCAATCAGGCGCCAGACCGCGTAGCAGACCAGGCCGATGGCGATGACCCAGAGCAGGATCACCCCGCCGGTATTGTCGCGCAGCTGCGCCAGGGCGTTGGTCGTGCCCTCGGCCCGGCCGCCGCGGATCGCGGCCATCAGGGCCAGGAAGCCCACCACGGCATAGACGATGGCGCGGGCGCCGTAGCCCGCCTGCATGACCGGCACCACCCAGGCCGGTGCGTGCTGCTGTGACATATCCGGGATCTCCCTGTTCCGCCGTCACAGGCTCAGCGCGCAAGCGCCGCCGCGGGTTCCACCCGGGCTGCGGTCAGGGACGGTGCGGTAAGGTCGGGGGCGGTCAGGGACGGGGCGGGCAGTCCGGGTCGAGCGGCGAGCCGTCATAGGCCTTGTCGCCGCAATCGTTGACCTCGTGCCAGATATAGCCGCGGCCCGCCTCGGTGACCGCGATCACCCGGTCGATGCCGTATTCGATGTTGCGCGCGGCGAGAAACACCTCGGCCCGGCCGGCGGCGATCTCGGCGCCCAGCGCCTCGGCGTCGAAGCAGTCGAACCAGCCCGGGGCGACGCGCGGCGCGGCGTCGGGATAGGGCCGGTAGGTCCCGGCGAGCTCGGCCAGCGGCACCTCGGTGGTGAAGCACGCCCGGTAGCGGATCGGCGAGCTGTCGGCGTCGATGCCGCGGAACTCGGCGAAGGGCAGGGGCCGGGGCGCCGCGCCCTCGCGCGGCATCAGCGCCACGTTTTCGGGCGCGGCGGCGGGGATCTCGCGATAATAGGCGTAGACCTGCAGGTAATACATCCCCGCGGCCGCCAGCAGCGCCGCCACGCCGATCACGATGACAAGGAGCCGTCCGGTCATTTCCAGTCCATGTTCACCACGGGCGCGTCCAGCCCGGCGCAGCGGCGGCGCAGCGCCTCGGTGCGGGGCGCCAGTTCGGGGATGCGCGATTCGTGCGTTTCGACGAAGATGTGGCCGATGCGGCGCGCCACCGGATGGTCGAGCAGGGATTCGAGCAGGTCCACCTCGGCGCCCTCGATGTCCATCTTGATGACCGCGATCTCGCCCTCGATCCGCTCGAGAAAGGCCGGGAAGTCGACCACCCGCACCTCGATCCCGCTGGTCGTGTCGATGTTGCGCTTCTCGGCCACCAGCGACGAGGATTGCGACAGCGTGTCGGGGTCGCTGTCGAAATCGGCGGCGCGGTAGAGCGTGAGGCGGCCCTCGGCGGTGCCGGCGGCGGCCTCGATCACCTCGACATTCGCCAGATCGCCGGTCCCGGCGCGCAGCCGCTCCGCGGTCCAGGGGTCGGGCTCGAAGGCGTAGACCCGCCCGGCCCGGGCCGCCATGGTGCGAGTGTGTTGGCCGAGATTGGCGCCGAGATCGATGCAGACCGCGCCGGCAGCGCGCTCCAGCGCGGCGCGGAAGGCAGCCTCGGCCGCCGGCGCGCCGAGCTTGCGCAGTTTGCGCTGGTAGCGCAGGCCGAACGCCCCCGGCAGGCGGGCGAAGAGGGCATATTTGGTCCGCCGCAGGGCGGAGGGACGGCGGGCCATCAGGCCGCTGCCTGCCCGCCCGTGCCGCCGCCCGCCTCGGTGGTCACGAAGGCATCGGCGCAGGCCTTGGCGAGCGTGCGGACCCGGCCGATATAGGCCTGCCGCTCGGTGACCGAGATCACCCCGCGGGCATCGAGCAGGTTGAACAGGTGCGACGCCTTGATCGCCTGGTCGTAGGCCGGATGCGCCATGACGATGTCCTGCCCGGTCTTGGGATCGGTGGCGGGCGCGTCGAGGATGCGCCGGCACTCGGCCTCGGCATCCTCGAAATGGCGCAGCAGCGTGTCGGTGTCGGCCACGTCGAAGTTCCAGCGGGAATATTCCCGCTCGGTCTGGCGGAACACGTCGCCATAGGTCAGCGGCTGGGGCGCGTCGGGAGCGTTGAACGGCATGTCCATGACGTGGTCGATGCCGAGTACGTACATCGCCAGCCGTTCCAGCCCGTAGGTCAGCTCGCCCGAGACCGGGTGGCAGTCATGCCCGCCGACCTGCTGGAAATAGGTGAACTGCGACACTTCCATGCCGTCGCACCAGACCTCCCAGCCCAGGCCCCAGGCGCCCAGCGTCGGGCTTTCCCAATCGTCCTCGACGAAGCGCACGTCGTGCAGGTCCATGTCGATGCCGATGGCCTCGAGCGATCCCAGATAGAGCGCCTGCAGGTCCGGCGGCGACGGTTTGATCAGCACCTGGAACTGGTAATAGTGCTGCAGCCGGTTCGGGTTCTCGCCGTAGCGCCCGTCGGTCGGGCGGCGCGAGGGCTGCACATAGGCCGCGGCCCAGGGCTTCGAGCCCAGCGCCCGCAGGGTGGTGGCCGGGTGAAAGGTGCCGGCGCCGACCTCCATGTCGTAGGGCTGCAGCACCGCGCAGCCCTTGGCCGCCCAGTAGCTTTGCAGCCTGAGAATGATCTCCTGGAAGGATCGCGGCGTGTCGGTTCCGGCCATGCGGCATGCCCCCTGCATTCGGACGCGCCCGCAGGCGCGCCAAGATGGGTGTTGGATTAAGGGGACACCCGGGCCGGGTCAATCGACCGGCTCGCCACAATTTGACGTGCGCCCGAAGCGGGCTTTGTTAGAGAGATTCGGACCTGACAATCCCAACAACGGCAGCGAGGGCCCCCCAGGCATGAGAGCGTCCCTGATCGGAATCGGCATCACGGCTTGCATCACCGCGCAGGCGGCATGGGCGCAGGACGCCACCTATATCCAGATCGAGGCGCAGCCCTCTCTATCGCGCGCCGAGGACCGGGTGCGCGATTACGACAGCTACCTCGAGAACGTGAACGGCTTCGCGCTGGGCGGCGGCTGGTACGGCATCGCGCTGGGGCCGTTCTCGGACCGCCGCGCCGCCGAGGCCCGGCTGCGGCAGCTGCGCGCCGAAGGGCAGATCCCGCGCGATTCCTACCTCGAGGAGGAGGGGCGCTACCGCCAGCGCATCTATCCCGACGGCACTCAGGAGGCCGCGCCTGCGCCCGCGCCGGAGCCCGTCGAGACCGCCGAGGCGGCGACCGACGGGGCGTCGAGCGAGGCGCCGGCCCGGCCGCGCGAGGATCCCGAGGCACGGCCCGAGGACCTGGCGCAGGAAAGCCCCGCCGAGGCGCGCGCCAGCGAATCCCGCCTCAGCCGTGAGGAGCGCGCCGAGCTGCAGGTCGCGCTGGCCTGGGCGGGGCATTACGACGGGCCCATCGACGCCGCCTTCGGCGCCGGCACCCGCGGCGCCATGCAATCCTGGCAATCCGCCAACAACGTGGAGCCCACCGGCGTGCTGACCACCCGCCAGCGCGCCGAGCTGATCCGCCAGTACAACGCGCCGCTGGAGGGGCTGGGGCTCGAGACGGTCACCGACGACCGCGCCGGCATCCGCATCGACCTGCCGCGGGGCGTGGTGGGCTTCGAGGCGGCCGAGGCGCCCTTCGTGCGCTACGAGCCGGAGGGCGCCGAGGGCGAGGCCCTGGGCGCCCGGGTGCTGCTGATCAGCCAGCCCGGCGACCGCGGCGCGCTGGCGGCGCTCTACGAGATCATGCAGACGCTGGAGATCGTCCCGCCCGAGGGCGAGCGCGCCCGCCGCGGCGACGGCTTCACCCTGACCGGCGCCAATGACCGTATCGTCAGCCACACCGAGGCGCGGCTCGTCGACGGCGCCATCAAGGGCTTCACGCTGGTCTGGCCGGCCGGCGACGAGAAGCGGCGCGAGCGGGTGCTGGCGCGCATGCAGGAGAGCTTCGCGCCGCTGCCGGGCACCGTGCTGGAGGCGGCGCCGCTCAGCGATGCCGGGCCGCAGATCGATCTCGTGGCGGGCCTGCAGATCCGCCGGCCGCTGGTCACCGCGACGGGCTTCTATGTCGATCGCAGCGGCACCGTGGCGACGGCCGCCGGCAACGTCGCCGAATGCGGGCGCATCACGCTGGACGAGACCCACGAGGCCCGCGTGGCCGAACGCGATGCCGAGCTTGGCGCGGCCCTGCTGCGCAGCGAGGCCGACCTGGCGCCGCGCCGGGTCGCCGGCCTGCGCCGCAGCGCACCGTCGCGCGACGCCGAGGTGGCGGTCGCGGGCTTCTCCTTCGGCGGTCTGCTGAACGCGCCCACCCTGACTTATGGCAGCGTCGCCGATCTCAGCGGGCTCGACGGCGAGGCGCATGTCCACCGCCTGGCGCTGGCGACCCGGGCGGGCGATGCCGGCGGCCCGGTGCTCGACGCCGCCGGCGGCGTCTCGGGCATGCTGCTGCCGCGCGCCGAGGGCAACCGGCAACTGCCCGAGGGCGTGAGCTTCGCGCTCGATGCCGAAGCGCTGGCCGCGATGCTCGACCGGGCCGGGATCGACGTCGCGGGGGCCGAGGGCGGCACGCCGCTGGCGCCCGAGGACCTGGCCCGCGCGGCGACCGAGATGACGGTGCTGGTGAGCTGCTGGGAATGACGCGGCGGGCCGCGCCACTGCCTGAAACGCAAACGCGCCCGGACCGGCCGGGCGCGCGCTGAGGCCGGGGCCGGGCGCGATTAGACGCCGCCCGACCCGGGCCCCGTGATCAGTTCTTGTCCTTGTCGACCATGCGGCCGGCCGAGATCCACGGCATCATGCCGCGCAGCTTTTCGCCGACCTGCTCGATCTGGTGCTCGTCGTTGAGCCGGCGGGTGGCCTTGAACATCGGCTGGCCGACGGCGTTCTCCTGCATGAAGTCGCGCACGAACTTGCCGGTCTGGATGTCGCGCAGCACCGCCTTCATCCGGGCCTTGGTCTCGTCATAGGGCAGGATGCGCGGGCCGCTGACATATTCGCCGTATTCGGCGGTGTTGGAGATCGAGTAGTTCATGTTCGCGATGCCGCCCTCGTAGATCAGGTCGACGATCAGCTTCACCTCGTGCAGGCACTCGAAATAGGCCATCTCGGGCTCGTAGCCGGCCTCGACCAGGGTCTCGAAGCCCATCCGGATGAGCTCGACCAGGCCGCCGCAGAGCACTGCCTGCTCGCCGAAGAGGTCGGTCTCGCATTCCTGCCGGAAGTTGGTCTCGATGATGCCCGAGCGGCCACCGCCGATCGCCGAGCAGTAGCTGAGGCCCAGCTCCAGCGCCCGGCCGGTGGCGTCCTGGTGCACCGCCACGAGGCAGGGCACGCCGCCGCCCTTGCTGTACTCGCCGCGCACGGTGTGGCCCGGGCCCTTGGGCGCCATCATGATGACGTCGACGCCGGGCTTCGGCTCGATCAGGCCGAAATGCACGTTGAGGCCGTGCGCGAAGGCGATGGCGGCGCCGTCCTTCAGGTTGTCGTGGACGTATTTCTTGTAGGTCTCGGCCTGCAATTCGTCGGGCATGGTGAACATGATCAGGTCGCACCAGGCGGCGGCCTCGGCGATGCCCATGACCTGCAGGCCCTCGCCTTCGGCCTTCTTCGCCGAGGGCGAGCCCTCGCGCAGGGCCACGACGACGTTCTTGGCGCCGCTGTCGCGCAGGTTCAGCGCGTGGGCATGGCCCTGGGAGCCGTAGCCGAGGATGGCGACCTTCTTGTCCTTGATCAGGTTGATGTCGCAGTCGCGGTCGTAATACACGCGCATGTTTTGCCGTCCCTCTTCGGTGTGTCGGTATGTCTCGATGACCGGCATAATAGGGGCAGGGCGGAACGACAGCCTGCATTCTTCGCGGGTTTTGCCTCACGCATGGGATTTCCATTCCCAGAACCCGGGTGATATGCAGGGATCATGCTCGACGACACCGACCGCCGCATCCTGCGCCAGTACCAGGCCGCGCCCGACCTGCCGCTGCAGGATCTGGCAGAGCGCGCCGGCGTGACCGCCACCACGCTGGGCCGACGGCTGGAGCGCATGCGCGCCGCCGGGGTGCTGCGCGGGGTGCGCGGGGTGATCGACTGGGCGGCGCTGGGCTATGCCGTCGAGGTCTCGCTGCGGGTGACGCTCGACAAGAGCGTGCCGCGCGCCTTCGAGGATTTCCTGGCAGCGGCCCGGGCCGTGCCCGAGGTGCTGGAGATCCAGACCTTCCTGGGCCAGGTCGACGTGCGGCTCTCGGTGATCGCCCGGGATCTCGGGCATTACCAGACGCTCTACCGCGACCAGCTGCTGGCGCTGCCGCACATGACCGACCTCGAGGCGCTGATGCACGTGGCCCGGCTGAAGGGCGAGGAGACCCTGCCGCTGTGACCGGTGCCGCGCGACGCACTCTGGCGGGCTTGGACCGTGGTGGCGGGCTGACGCTTTCCTCTACGCGTCACGCGTGCCGGAGGCAGCAGGAGAGGGCGCTGCGATTGGGCACTTACGGGCGCGGGGCGTCCAGCCCCGGACCGCGCCCGACCCTCCCCCCGGGAGGGCGCCTTGACGATGCCGCGCACCGCGATGCCGTCGTTTTGGGCTTTCGGGATAAACCGCCCCGCTCCAGCGCGGCGCCTGCACCCTCCCAGGGACGGGCGCGACCCTCGGCGCTGGGTGACACGGTAGCTTCGCCGCATGCCCCGATCCCACGGAAGCCGTTCCTGCCCCGAAGGCAGGCGCTTCCTGTTGGCCATCCGACGGGCCCGGGCGACCCGCCCGGGCCGCGCCCGACCCTCCCCCCTGGAGGGCGCTTTGGCGATGCCGCGCGCCGCGATGCCGTCGTCCGGGGCTTCTGCGATAAAGCGCCCGCCACCGGCGCGGCGCACGCGCCCTCCCAGGCTCGGGCGCGGCCATCCGCCCTCGGCGCCCGTCCGGGACGCCTCGGAGACGCGCCGCGATGATCGACCTCGACGCCACCGACCGCGCGCTGATCCGGGCGCTGGCCGAGGATGCCACGCTCTCGGCCGGGGAGCTCGGCCGGCGTCTCGGGCTCAGCCAGCCCGCCGCCTGGCGCCGGGTGAAGCGCCTGCGCGAGGCCGGGGTGTTCCGCGGCCAGCGGCTCGACCTCGACCGCGAGGCGCTGGGCTTCGGCGTCACCGTGTTCCTCGGCGTCAAGCTCGCCGGCAAGGGCCGCGCCAGCCTGGGCGATTTCGAGCGTGCGGTGCAGGCGATCCCGGAGGTCCAGACCGTGGAGCACATCCTCGGCGCCTACGATTACCGCCTGCGCGTGGTGGCCCGCGACATCGCCGATTTCGAACGCGTGCTGCGGCGGCGGATCATGACCCTGCCCGGGGTCGGCAGCCTCGACGCCAACGTGCTGCTCTCGGAGGAGCGCCGGCCCGGGCCGCTCTGAGGCGCGGCGATCCGCCCGCGGGAAAGCGCTTGGGCGCGACGGCGATCCGCGCTAGCCATGCCGGCCAAAGGCACAGGAGACGAGACATGGCACTGCTCGACACCGTCGATCCCGAGGGGCTCGAGGAATTCTCGGTGGTCTTCACCGACCGCTCGCTGAACCACATGAGCCAGGCCTTCCAGGAGGTCATGCGCGACATTTCCGGGATGCTGCGCGAGGTCTACAACGCCCATGCGGTGGCGCTGGTGCCGGGCGGCGGCACCTTCGCGATGGAGGCGGTGGCGCGGCAGTTCGGGCAGGGCGCCGATGCGGTGGTGGTGCGCAACGGCTGGTTCTCGTTCCGGTGGTCGCAGATCTTCGAGGCCGGCGGTTTCGGCGGCGCGACCCACGTGATGAAGGCGCGGCGGACCGGCAACGACGCTCAGGCCCCCTTCGCGCCGGCGCCGATCGAGGAGGTCGAGGCGAAGATCCGCGAGGCCCGGCCGGCCCTCGTCTTCGCGCCGCATGTGGAGACCTCGGCCGGCATCATCCTGCCCGACGATTACGTCACCCGGCTGGCGGCGGCGGCGCACGAGGTCGGCGCGCTGATGGTGCTCGACTGCATCGCCTCCGGCGCCGCCTGGGTCGACATGGGCGCGACCGGCGTCGACGTGCTGATCTCGGCGCCGCAGAAGGGCTGGTCCTCGACCCCCTCGGCGGGGCTGGTGATGCTGTCGGAGCGCGCCGCGGCGAAGCTCGAGAGCAGCACCTCGGACAGCTTCGCGGCCGACCTGAAGAAGTGGCGGGCGATCATGGCAGCCTACGAGGGCGGCGGGCACGCCTACCACGCTACCATGCCGACGGACGGGCTGCGCGCCTTCCGCGACACCATGCGCGAGACCCAGGACCACGGCTTCGGCGCGCTGCGCGACGCGCAGTTCGCGCTGGGCGAGCAGGTGCGCGCGCTGCTGGCCGAGCGCGGCGTGCGGTCGGTCGCCGCCGAAGGCTTCGGCGCGCCCGGCGTGGTGGTGAGCTATACCGACGATCCCGAGATCCAGTCCGGCCGGGCCTTCGCCAAGGCGGGCATGCAGATCGCCGCCGGGGTGGCGCTGCAATGCGACGAGGGGGCGGGGTTCTCGACCTTCCGGCTCGGGCTCTTCGGGCTCGACAAGCTCTATGACGTGGACGGCACGGTGGCGCGGCTGCGCCGGGTCCTGGACCGCGTTCTCTGAGGCTCGCTGCGGGGGGCTGTCTGCCCCCCGCACCCCCCGAGGATATTTCCGCTCAGAAGAAGGAGCGGAGGCGCTTGGGCTTCTTCTGAGCGAAAGTATCCCCGCCGGAGGCATCCCCGTCCGGGGCCGGGCGCCGCCGCCAGGGGGTCAGCGCTTGCGCCGCACCAGGCCGCGCGCCGGATCGTAGCCCCAGAGCGCCAGCGCCAGGAAAGCGAGCAGCGCCAGCGCGGTCCAGAGCAGCGCCCAGCCGTTCCATTGCAGGTAGAGCGCGAAGCGGATCAGCTCAACGGCGTGGGTGAAGGGGTTGGCGGCGCAGATGTCGCGCAGGAGCGCCGAGCTCTCGGCCATCTTCCACAGCGGGTAGAGCGCGGTCGAGAGGAAGAACATCGGGAAGATCACGAAGTTCATCACCCCGGCGAAGTTCTCGAGCTGGCGGATGAAGGACGAGATCGCGAGGCCGAGCGCGCCCAGCATCAGCCCGGCCAGAAGCAGCGCCGGCAGCGCTGCGAGATAGCCCAGGGGCGCCATGTCGATGCCGAACAGGGCGGCGATGGCGAGGAAGGCGTAGCATTGCAGCACGCCGATCAGCGTTGCGCCCAGAAGCTTGCAGAACAGCAGCCAGCCGCGCGGCAGCGGCGCGGTCAGCAGCAGCCGCATCGAGCCGGTCTCGCGGTCGTAGACCAGGCTCAGCGAGCTCTGCATGCCATTGAACAGCAGGATCATGCCGCACAGCCCGGGCACGATGTAGGTCTCGTAGGTGATGTAGGTCTGGTAGGGCGGGATGATCGACAGGCCGAGCGCGGCGCGGAAGCCGGCGGCGAAGACCACCAGCCAGACCAGCGGGCGGACCAGCGCGGCGAGGAAGCGTTCGCGCTGATGCACGAAGCGCAGCGCCTCGCGCAGGACGATGGCGCGCAGGGCGACGAGGTGGGGCCTCACGCGGGCTCTCCGGTGCGCTGCAGGAAGTAGTCGTTGAGTGGCATGCCGCCGCGCAGCGCGCCGCATTCGCCGTCGGCCAGGACCCGGCCCCGGTGCAGCACCACCAGCCGGTCGCCGTCGCGCACCTCGTCGGTCAGGTGGGTGGCCCAGAGCACCGTCAGCCCGTCCTCGGCGCAGAGCCGGTGGACGTGGTCGGTGATCGCCTGGCGCGCCGCGGCGTCGAGGCCCACGGTCGGCTCGTCGAGGAGCAGCACCTGCGGCGCGTGGATCAGGGCCCGGGCGATTTCGGTGCGGCGGCGGTGGCCGCCATTGAGGTCGCGGGCGCGCTCGCCGGCCCGTTCGGCGATCGCCAGCCGCTCCAGCGCGGCGTCGATGCGGCGCGCCGCGGCGGCGCCCGAGAGCCCGTGCAGGGCGGCGAAATAGACCAGGTTCTGGCGAATCGTCAGGTCGAGATCGAGGGTCTGGGACTGGAACACCACGCCCATCCGCGCCAGCGCCCGGCGCGGCGCCCGGGCGAGGTCGTGGCCCGCGACCGAGATCCGCCCCCGGGGCGTGGTGAAGAGCCGGGTGAGCAGCGCGAAGAGCGTCGACTTGCCGGCGCCGTTGGGCCCGAGCAGCGCCGCGAAGCGCCCCGGCGCCACCCGGAAGCCCACATCGTCGAGCGCCGTGCGCGCCCCGTAGCGGAAGGTCACGCCCGCGACGTCCAGCCCTTCGTCCATGCCCCCTCCCGCGGCGGTTTCGCCCTGTCGAGCGGGACCTTAGCGGTGGCGGAGGGTTCCGGCAAATGCCACCATCGGAGGGGGAGGCCCGGCATCCGGGCTAGGAGAATGGTCCTATATCGCGGTCCGGGCCTTCTCCGTAACGTCACCGCGAAAGATGGAGGGACAGCAGCGATGCAGATGAGCGATTCCCGCGAGGTCCAGGCCGACAGGGAGACCGTCTGGGCCGCGATCCTGAACCCCGACGTGCTGAAGCAATGCGTGCCCGGCTGCCAGGAGATGACCGGCTCGCCGGAGGAGGGGTTCGAAGCCACGGTGGTGCAGAAGGTCGGCCCGGTGAAGGCGACCTTCAAGGGCCAGGTGACGGTCTCGGAGATGCAGGAGCCGGAGCGCGTCCGGCTCTCTGGCGAGGGCAAGGGCGGCGCCGCGGGCTTCGCCAAGGGCGGCGCGGTGGTGCATCTCGAGGAGGTCGGGCCGGGCGTCACCAAGCTCAGCTACGACGTCGAGGCCAATGTCGGCGGCAAGCTGGCGCAGCTCGGCAGCCGGATCATCGACGGCTTCGCCAAGAAGATGGCGGACCAGTTCTTCACCCGCCTGCAGGAGGCGGTGGAGGGCCCGGCCGACCCGGCCGAGGCCGAGCCCGCCGAGGCCACGCCCGGGGCGGAGAAGAAGGGCTGGTTCAAGCGCCTGACCTCGTGAGCGGCGCGGCGCGGCCGGCCCCGCCGCTTGACAGCGGCCGGGTCGGACGGGCCCGATGCGGGGCAGGGATCAGAGAATTCACGGGAGGACGGAAATGACGAAGGTGACGATGACGGTGAACGGCAAGTCCGTGAGCCGCGAGGTCCGGGGCAACGAGCTGCTGGTGGAGTTCCTGCGCGAACAGCTGCGCCTGACCGGCACCCATGTGGGCTGCGACACCACGCAATGCGGCGCCTGCTGCGTGCATCTGAACGGCGAGGTGGTGAAATCCTGCTCGGTCTTCGCGGCCGAGGCGGAGGGCTGCGAGATCACCACGATCGAGGGCATCGCCAATGCCGACGGCTCGCTCAGCACCATGCAGCAGGCCTTCCAGGATCATCACGGCCTGCAATGCGGCTATTGCACCCCGGGCATGGTGATGGCCGGCACGGCGCTCCTGAAGGAGAACCCGAAGCCCAGCGAACAGGAGATCCGGCACTGGCTGCAGGGCAATATCTGCCGCTGCACCGGCTACCACAACATCGTCAAGGCGATCATGGCGGCGTCGGGCCAGGACGTCGACGCCGTGGCGGCGGAGTGACGGCGTAGGAGGAGGCGGCGCCGCCCGCGGCGCCGGAGGCCAGCCGGCGGGGCTCCCGCCGATTCAAGCTACATCCGGCGGGGCAGGGCCCTGCCACCCGAGGGAGGAACGACATGCCGAAGGATCATGGCATAGGCGCCAGCACCAAGCGCCGCGAGGACGTGCGCTTTCTGACCGGCACCGGCCGCTACACCGACGACATCAACGTCTACGGACAGCTCTACGTGCATTTCCTGCGCTCCGACGTGGCGCATGGCAAGATCACCGGCATCGACACCGCGCAGGCCGAGGCCATGCCGGGCGTCGTGCGGATCTTCACCGGCAAGGATTTCGAGGGCGTGGGCGGGCTGCCCTGCGGCTGGCAGGTGACCGACCGCGAGGGCAACCCGATGAAGGAGCCGGGCCACCCGGTCCTGGCCCAGGGCAAGGTGCGCCATGTCGGCGATCCGATCGCCGCCGTCGTCGCCGAGAGCCTGAGCGAGGCGCGCGACGCCGCCGAGGCCATCGTCGTCGACATCGAGGAGCTGCCGGCGGTCATCGACATGAAGAAGGCGGTCGCCGGGAGCGGCACGCTGGTGCATGACGATATCGGCACCAACCTCTGCTACGACTGGGGCTTCGTCGAGGACAACCGCGAGGCCGTGGACAAGGCGATCCGCGAGGCCGACCACGTCACCACGCTGGAGCTGGTCAACAACCGGCTGGTCGCCAACCCGATGGAGCCGCGCGTCGCGGTCGGCGAATACAACGCCGCCAACGACGAATCGACGCTCTACACGACCAGCCAGAACCCGCATGTGATCCGGCTGCTGATGGGCGCCTTCGTGCTCGGCATCCCGGAGCACAAGCTGCGGGTGGTGGCGCCCGATGTGGGCGGCGGCTTCGGCTCGAAGATCTTCCACTATGCCGAGGAGGCGTTCTGCACCTTCGCGGCGCGCCAGCTGCGGCGCCCGGTGAAATGGACCTCGACCCGGTCCGAGGCCTTCATGTCGGACGCCCATGGCCGCGACCATGTCACCAAGATCGAGCTGGCGCTCGACGCCGACAACAACTTCACCGCGATCCGCACCGAGACCTACGCCAATATGGGGGCGTATCTGTCGACCTTCGCGCCCTCGGTGCCGACCTGGCTGCACGGCACGCTGATGGCGGGCAATTACAAGACGCCGCTGATCTACGTGAACGTGAAGGCGGTGTTCACCAACACCGTGCCGGTGGATGCCTATCGCGGCGCTGGCCGGCCCGAGGCGACCTACCAGCTCGAGCGCGTCATCGACAAGGCGGCGCGGGAGCGCGGCATCGACCCGGTGGAGCTGCGCCGCAAGAACTTCGTCACCGAGTTTCCCTATGCCACCCCGGTGGCGGTGGAATACGACACCGGCGACTACCACGCGACGATGGACAAGCTGATCTCGCTGATGGACCGCGACGGCTTTGCCGCGCGCCGCAAGGAGAGCGAGGCCAAGGGCAAGCTGCGCGGCTTCGGGGTGAACTCCTACATCGAGGCCTGCGGCATCGCGCCGTCGAACCTGGTGGGGCAGCTCGGCGCCCGCGCCGGCCTCTATGAATCGGCCACCGTGCGGGTCAACGCCACCGGCTCGATCTCGGTGATGACCGGCAGCCACAGCCACGGCCAGGGCCACGAGACGGCCTTCCCGCAGGTGGTGGCCGAGATGCTGGGCATCCCCGAGGACCAGATCGACATCGTTCATGGCGACACCGCCAACACCCCGATGGGCATGGGCACCTACGGCTCGCGCTCGATCGCGGTGGGCGGCTCGGCGATGGTCCGGGCGACCGAGAAGATCATCAACAAGGCCAAGAAGATCGCCGCCCACCTGATGGAGGCCGCGGAGGCCGATATCGAGCTCAAGGACGGCAAGTTCTCGGTCGCGGGCACCGACAAGGCGGTGGCCTGGGGCGATGTCTGCCTCGCCGCCTACGTGCCGCACAATTACCCGCTCGAGGATATCGAGCCGGGGCTCGAGGAGACCGCGTTCTACGACCCGTCGAACTTCACCTATCCCTCGGGCGCCTATGCCTGCGAGGTCGAGGTCGACCCCGAGACCGGGCAGGTGACGGTGGAGCGGTTCGCCGCGGCCGACGATTTCGGCAACGTCATCAACCCGATGATCGTCGAGGGCCAGGTCCATGGCGGGCTCGCCCAGGGCATCGGCCAGGCGCTGCTCGAAGGCTGCGTCTACGACCAGGAGACCGGGCAGCTGCTGTCGGCGACCTACATGGACTACGCCATGCCGCGGGCCGCGGACGTGCCGTTCTACATGGTCAACCATTCCTGCCAGACGCCCTGCACCCACAACCCGCTCGGGGTGAAGGGCTGCGGCGAGGCCGGGGCGATCGGGTCGCCGCCGACGATCATCAACGCCATCGTCGACGCGCTGCAATCGGGCGGCCACACCCATGTGACCCATATCGACATGCCGGCCACGCCCTCGAAGGTCTGGCAGGCGATCCACGGCTGAGACGGGCGGGGCGCGGCGCGGCCGCGCCCCGAAGCAGTCTGAACGGGCGGGGCAGGTGACACGCGCCCCGTCTCCGACATTCGGAGGAGAGACGAGAATGTATTCGTTCGAGATCGAGCGCCCGACCACCCTCGACGACGCCGTGAAGGCGCTGGGCACCGAGGAGGCGCAGGCGCTGGGCGGCGGCCAGACGCTGATTCCCACGCTGAAGCAGCGGCTCGCCATGCCGTCCAAGCTGGTCTGCCTGGCCGGCATCCAGGAGCTGAAATACGTCACCCGCGAGGGCGACGCGCTGAAGATCGGCGGCGGCACCACCCACGGCACGGTGTCGAAGCAGGCCAGGGACGACTTCCCCGGCCTGGCCGAGCTGGCCGGTCTGATCGGCGACCCGTCGGTGCGCAACCGCGGCACGATCGGCGGCTCGGTGGCCAACAACGACCCCTCGGCCTGCTACCCTTCGGCGATCATGGCCACCGGCGGCACCGTGGTGACCAATACCCGCGAGATCGCCGCCGACGACTTCTTCCAGGGCATGTTCACCACGGCGCTGGAGGAGGGCGAGATCATCACCGCGGTGCGCTTCCCGATCCCCGAGGCGTCCTGCTACATGAAGTTCGAGCAGCCGGCCTCGCGCTTCCCGCTCTGCGGCGTCTTCGTGGCGAAGTTCGCCGACCGAGTCGGCGTCGGCGTCACCGGCGCGTCGAATGACGGCGTGTTCCGCTGGACCGAGGCCGAGGAGGCGCTGTCGGGCAACTTCTCCGCCGAGGCGGTCGAGGCGCTGGCGGTGCCGGACGGGTCGAACATGATCTCCGACATGCACGGCACCGGCGCGTATCGCGCGCATCTCGTCAAGGTGATGACCAAGCGGGCGGTCGCCAAGGCGCACTGACCGGCGGGCTTCGGACCGGGACTGCCGATGCCGGTGCCCCGGCCCGCGGCGCCCTGGCCCCGGGCGTCCCGGCCCGCGGCGCCCCTGCACGGATCGGCCCCCGGCCTGCGCGCCGGGGGCTTTCCTTTGCCGGGCGCGGCGGTACTCTGCGCGCCATGAACACGATCTTTGCCCCCCGCCCCCAACCCGTCCTGCCGATCCTCGGAGAGGACCTGTCCTACCCGGTCGGCCGCCTCTTCTGCATCGGCCGCAACTACGCCGCCCATGCCGCCGAGATGGGCAACGCGGTGGACCGCGAGGCGCCGTTCTTCTTCACCAAGACGCCGCACCACCTTGTCCAGAGCGGCGCCGTCCTGCCCTATCCGCCGGGCACCAAGGACTACCACCACGAGGTCGAGCTGGTGGTGGCGCTCGGGGCGGAGCTGCACGAGGCCGGGCCGGAACAGGCGGAGGCGTCCATCTTCGGCTGCGCTGCCGGGCTCGACATGACCCGGCGCGACCTGCAGGCCCGCGCCAAGGAGCGGCGCTATCCGTGGGACGCGGCCAAGGACGCGGAGGGCTCGGCGGTGATCGGCCCGCTGACCCGCGGCCCGGTGCCCGAGGGCGAGATCGCGCTGGCGGTGAACGGGGAGGTGCGGCAGCGGGGCCGGCTGGACGAGATGATCTGGTCGGTGCCCGAGCTTCTGGCCCATCTCTCGACGCTCTACCACCTGGCGCCCGGCGACCTGGTGATGACGGGGACGCCCTCCGGCGTCGGTCCGGTGGCGCGCGGCGACCGGCTCGACGGACGCATCGACGGCCTGGCCCCGGTGGAATTGCAGATCGCGGCGGGGTGAACCTGCCGGCCGGGCGCGAGGGCCCGGCGGGGCACTTCACGACGGGCGGCGGGGCGTCTTGCGGGCGGCGCTGCGGCAGATTTGACGCGCGGCCGTACCGCGTGTCCGCGCCCGTGCGCGCCCGTCACGCTGCAAAAATGCGGACCCAACTTCCCGCCAAACATATGAATATGTGCACGAATCAACTTGAGGCAGCGAGAAACAGAGTGTTAACCCCCTTAGGGTGTTTAAAGGTGACGCCACGTCATACCTTTTACTGGCGAAAAGAAGGGCCCGGCCATGCCAACCAAGTCTGCACAGCTTCTGTCCCTGACCGCCGAAACGCTGCACGCCCTCGACACGGCGGAGGCGGAAATCCTCACCCTCACCGACGGCGATGAGACCGGCGAAACCAGGGTCCGCGGCAATCAGGCCAGAAAGGTCCGCCGGCTGCTCCTGCAGGCGCGCCGCGCTCAGGCTCGCTCCCTGGCGCTGCTCATCGGCGAGGCCTCCGGGAAGGCGTGAGCGGCGGGCGCTGTCTAGATCTGCTCGATCGAGGTCAGATCCTCCGGCAGGGCCGCGCCGCCGGACCAGCCCTTTCGGGCGTCGAGAATGAGAAGGGCGAGCACCGCCAGGAGAAGCGCCAGGCTGCCCGCGCCGATATAGGCCAGAAACATCATCCAGAGCGGCATCCCCAGAATGAAGATGGTGAGGGCTCCGATCAGCCCGCCCGCCAATGCCGCCAACAGATAGAGTATCGCCATTGCGGAATTCCTCCCGAATGACGCCAACCATACCGGACCATTCGGCAAAATCAACCTAGGGTTGACCAATGACGGGGTTGCGCTATCTATCGGACGAGGAAGTCTGGAAGGGGACCGTCATGGCAAGCCGGGTCGTCGAGTTTCCGCAAGCCGGTTGCGGCTGGCCGGACAGGTTGCCGCGCCATCTGGAGCTGCGGCTGCTGGATGCGCTCAGCCATGCCGATTGCAGCCAGCACGATGTCTGGGACAAGATCAGGGATTGGCTGGAAATGGCGGGGGTCATTCCCACCGAACACGTGCTGCGGGACGCCCCGGTCACCGAATTGCGCCCCGTCGGCAGCCGCAAATATTCCTGACCGGCGCGGGCGCCCGCGGACACACATTGCCGGGTAATTCGTTGGAAAGACGCCAAATTGCCGCTGCGCGCGGCAGGGGCGCGGGGCGGTCACCCCGGGCCGCGGTACAATCACCGCTTGTCGGTGCCGTGGATCAGCACCGTAGCCGGGACCGTTCCCAGCTTCATCGGCGTAAGGTCTTTATCCCACCAGGACATAGGGTCTCCGGAGCGCACAGGCATCGTCTCCCCCCATTCTACGAAGTGCATTGCGGTTCCGCGAACCCGCGGGAACCGGGTTTCCTTGGCGAGACGCGGAATCCGCGCCCCTTAAAAAGCGGGTTGTGGGCGAGGCGCCAGCGGCTTGGCCGGGCGGCGCTTCGTTCATGAGGAAGCGGCCAGCGGTTCCGAAAGTAGTGGACACCTTCGCTGTAACCCATTGATCCGCAGTGGCCCCATCCGACGTATTCGGTGGACACTTTTGCGGGGCAAGCGATTGATTTTGCGGAATTGGCGGTAGGCCCGGCAGGACTTGAACCCGCAACCAAAGCGTTATGAGCGCTCTGCTCTAACCAATTGAGCTACAGGCCCGCCGTCTGCTTGCATAGCAAGCCCGCCGGCGCGGTCAAGCCCGCGTCCGGCGCGGCGCATGGACAGGCCGGGGCACCTGCGCTATGCCGCGCGCGAAACCAGCGGAGACGAGCGGATGAGCAAGGCCGGACAGGGCGTCACCTATGCCGAGGCGGGGGTCGACATCGACGCGGGCAACGCGCTGGTGGAGCGCATCAAGCCCGCCGCCAAGCGCACCGACCGGCCCGGCACGATGTCGGGGCTGGGCGGCTTCGGCGCGCTCTTCGACCTGAAGGCCGCGGGCTATGACGACCCGATCCTCGTCGCCGCCACCGACGGGGTGGGCACCAAGCTGCGCATCGCCATCGACACCGGCGAGGTCGACGGCGTCGGCATCGACCTCGTCGCCATGTGCGTCAACGACCTCGTCTGCCAGGGCGCCGAGCCGCTGTTCTTCCTCGACTATTTCGCCACCGGAAAGCTCGACACCGACAGCGCGGCGCGGGTCATCGAGGGCATCGCGGCGGGCTGCGCAGCCTCGGGCTGCGCCCTGATCGGCGGCGAGACGGCGGAGATGCCGGGCATGTATCCGGCCGGCGATTTCGACCTCGCGGGCTTTGCCGTGGGCGCCATGGAGCGCGGCGCGGCGCTGCCCGACGGCGTGGCCGCGGGCGACGTGCTTCTGGGCCTCGCCTCGGACGGCGTGCATTCCAACGGCTATTCGCTGGTCCGCCGCGTCGTCGAGATGTCGGGCAAGAGCTGGGACGATGCCTGCCCCTGGGGTGCCGGCAGCCTCGGCGCGGCGCTGCTGGCGCCGACCCGGCTCTACGTCAAGCCGGCGCTCGCCGCGGTGCAGGCGGGCGGCGTGCACGCGCTGGCCCACATCACCGGCGGCGGCCTGACCGAGAACCTGCCGCGGGTCCTGCCCGAGGGGCTGGGGGCGGAGATCGACCTCGACGCCTGGGACCTGCCGCCGGTCTTCGCCTGGCTGCGCGAGCAGGGCGGCATGGAGGCCGCCGAGATGCTCAAGACCTTCAATTGCGGCATCGGCATGGTGCTGGTGGTGGCGGAGGACCGGGCCGAGGCGCTGGCCGCGCTCCTCGCCGAGGCGGGCGAGACCGTGACCCGGCTGGGCCGGGTGCGGGACGGCGCGGGGATGCGCTATTCCGGGACGCTCTGAGTGCCCGGACGCGTCGCGATCCTGATCTCCGGCGGCGGCTCCAACATGGTGTCGCTGCTCGAGTCGATGACCGGCGACCATCCGGCGCGGCCGGTGCTGGTGCTGGCCAACGACCCGGAGGCGGGCGGGCTGGCCAAGGCCGCGGCGCGCGGCGTCGAGACCGCGGCGATCGACCACCGCCCGTTCCGCGGCGACCGCCCGGCCTTCGAGGCGGCGCTTTCCGAGCGGCTGGACCGGGCGGCGCCCGACATCGTCTGCCTGGCCGGCTTCATGCGGGTCCTGACCGAGGGCTTCGTGGCGCGCTGGCAGGGAAGGATGCTCAACATCCATCCCTCGCTTTTGCCCAAGTACCGCGGCCTCCACACCCATGCCCGGGCGCTCGAGGCGGGCGAGACGGAACATGGCTGCACCGTCCACGAGGTCACGCCGGCGCTCGATGACGGGCCGATCCTCGGCCAGGCGCGGGTGCCGGTGGCCCCGGGCGACACGCCCGAGGCGCTGGCCGCGCGGGTGCTGGAGCAGGAGCACCGGCTCTACCCGGCGGTGCTGCGGCGCTTCGCCTCCGGCGACCGCCGCCCGGTCTGGCTGCCCTAGGGCGCGCGGTGACGGCTGGCCGAGTTGCCGTGCCAGTCGAGCTCGGAGGCCCGCGGCGGCTCCGGCGCGGACCATGCCAGCGCCAGCGTGCCGAGCAGCAGGAAGGTCGCGGCCACCATCGAGGGGGCGCTGTCCGGCATCCCGGTCCGGCGCTTCGGGGCGCGGGAAAAGCTGTGATCTGTCAGGGTCATGGGGGCGACTCCGCTGGGGAAGTGGGCCCAGATTAGACCCCCGGGACGAATTCCGGAAACGCATGTTTGTGGGTACCCCCATCACCGGACGGAATGGATTTTCCGCCGGCCGCTGGTGCTTTGCACCCGCCCCGGCAATCCGCTAGGTTGCCGCCACCGGAACCCCGCCACGCCTGGCGCAGCCTCGAAGGCCTCGATGCAGACCATCACCACGACCGAAGAGCTCGCCGCCTTCTGCGCGCGGGCGAGACGCCACCCCTACGTCACCGTCGACACCGAATTCCTCCGGGAACGGACGTATTATTCAAAGCTTTGCCTGATCCAGCTGGCGCTGCCGCCCAAGGAGGACGGCGAGGCGGTGCTGGTCGATCCGATCGAGGGCGCCGAGATGTCGCTGGAGCCGCTGGTCGAGCTCTTCCGCGACACCGCGGTGGTCAAGGTCTTCCACGCCGCGCGGCAGGACCTTGAGATCTTCCACATCGATCACGGCGTGATCCCCGACCCGCTTTTCGACACCCAGGTGGCGGCGATGGTCTGCGGCTTCGGCGAACAGGCGGGCTACGAAACCCTGGTCAAGCGCATCGCCAAGGCGTCGCTCGACAAGTCGTCGCGCTTCACCGACTGGTCGCGGCGGCCGCTGACCGAGGCGCAGAAGACCTACGCGCTGGCCGACGTCACGCATCTGCGGGTGATCTACGAATATCTCGACAAGCGCCTGCGCGACAGCGGCCGCCACCGCTGGGTGGGCGAGGAGATCTCGACGCTGACCGACCCGGCGACCTACACCTTCCACCCCGAGGATGCCTGGAAGCGGATCAAGACGCGCTCCTCGAGCCCGCGCTTCCTGGCGCTGGTGCGCGAGCTTGCCACCTTCCGCGAGACCTACGCGCAGGCCCGCAACATTCCCCGCAACCGCGTCTTCAAGGACGACGCGCTGAGCGAGCTGGCCTCCACCAAGCCGCAGAACATGCAGGATCTGAGCCGCTCGCGCCTGCTTCTGCGCGAGGCCCGCAAGGGCGACATCGCCGAGGGCATCCTGGCCGCCGTTCAGCGCGGGATGGAGGCGCCAAAGGAGGCGCTGCCCGAGCCCGAGGCGGACCGCGACCGGTCGCAGGTCAACCCGGCGCTGGCCGACCTTTTGCGGGTGCTGCTGAAGGCCAAGACCGAAAGCACCGGCGTGGCGCCCAAGCTCATCGCCTCGGCCGCCGATCTCGACGCGCTGGCCTCGGGCGACCGGGACGTGCCGGCGCTCAAGGGCTGGCGGAACGAGGTCTTCGGCGCCGACGCGCTGCGGCTCTGCGAGGGGCAGGTTGGGCTCGCCGTCAAGGGCAAGGCGGTGCGCCTGATCGACCTCTGAGCCCTGCCGCTGAGCCCAGCCGGCCGGGCGGGGCGCGCGGGGCGGGCGGGATCAGCGCTGGCTGACCAGCGCGTTGTCGCGGCCGCGCACGGCGATGCTGGCGATCCCGGCCAGCTCGTTGTCGGACAGGTAGGTCGCCGCGGTGACCTTGCGGGCATCTGGGCCGGCATTGCGCGGCCCGGGCCGCTGCAGCGCCCGGAAGGTGTAGGCGAGGCTGCCCGCGGGGGCGCTTTCGTCGCGCACCAGGCGCGCCTCGAACGGTCCGATGCGGTCGGCGATGGCGGTGGCACGGATGATCGCGCCGCCGGGGCGCCGTTCGATCAGCAGCTCGGAGATCTGCGCCACCGGCTGGCCGGCATAGGCGGCGGGCCGATTCTGCCGGAACAGCGAGGCCGCCGGGCTGCGGCGCGGCAGCAGCGGGTTGCCGGCGGCGCCCTCGGCCGGGACCGACGCCGAGGGCTGGCCCGGCCCGAACCAGTTCAGCGGATTGACCGCGGAGTTGCGGATGGTCGCACAGCCCGTGGTCGCAAGCGTCGCGGCCAACACCGCTGCCGTCACTCGTTTCATCGCCGATCTCGCCCGATCCTGTCCCTGTCTGTTCGGGTTATCCGAAAGCTTAAGGCTTGAAAAGCGTCCGCCGGGCTGGATCTCGGCGCCCGTTCTGCATAGGTCGCATGACACGCGACAGGGGGCTTGCAACCAATGGCACAGGCGGCATTCGAGGCGGTGGTCGAGGATTTCGAGTTCCTCGAGGATTGGGAAGACCGCTACCGCATGGTGATCGAGATGGGCAAGGCGATGGAGCCGTTGCCCGAGGCGCTGAAGGTGCCCGCCACCAAGGTCGAGGGCTGCGCCAGCCAGGTCTGGCTGCATCCCCGCTTCGAGGGCGGACATTTCCATTTCGAGGGCGACAGCGACGCGATGATCGTGCGCGGCCTGATCGCCGTGCTGCACCGGCTCTATGACGGATTGCCGGTGGCCGAGGTGCCGAAGGTCGACGCCCGCGCCGAGCTCGGCCGGCTGGGGCTCGAGGAGAACCTGTCGGCGCAGCGCTCGAACGGGCTGCGCGCGATGATCGGGCGCATCCGGAGCCTCGCCTCCGAGGCGGCATGAGCCCAGCCCGGGGACAGGCCGCCGCCGCGCCGGCCGACAGCGCCCGCGAGGTCGCCCGCGCCGAGCGGCAATCCGGCCTGCGCACGATCCGTCGCGTCGCCCCCTATCTCTGGCCCGCCGGCCAGGCCTGGGTGAAGCGCCGCGTCGCCGGCGCGCTGGCGCTCCTGGTGCTGGCCAAGATCGTCGCGGTGACCACGCCGCTCTTCTACAAGGCGGCGGTGGACACGCTGTCGGGCGAGGGCGTCAACCCGGCTTGGATGCTGGGCGCCGGCGCCATCGGGCTCACCGTGGCCTACGGCATGGCCCGGCTGATGAACAGCGGCTTCCAGCAGCTCCGCGACGCGGTCTTCGTGCGGGTCGGCCAGCGCGCCCTGCGCACCCTCGCGCTCGAGACCTTCCGCCACATCCACCACCTGTCGCTGCGCTACCACCTGACGCGGCGCACCGGGGGGCTGAGCCGGATCATCGAGCGCGGCGTGAAGGGCGTCGATTTCCTGCTGCGCTTCCTGCTGTTCTCAATCGGGCCGCTGATCCTCGAGTTGCTGCTGGTCCTCGGCGTGCTGCTGGTGCTGTTCGACGTCTGGTACATGGCCGTCGTGGCGGCGACCATCGTGGCCTATGTCTGGTTCACCTTCCGGGTCACCGAATGGCGGGTGAAGCTGCGCCGGCAGATGAACGAGCAGGACACCGACGCCAACCAGAAGGCCATCGATTCGCTGCTCAACTTCGAGACGGTGAAGTATTTCGGCGCCGAGGGCCGCGAGGCGGCGCGCTACGACGCGGCCATGCAGGGCTATGAGCGCGCCGCGGTGAAGACCCAGACCTCGCTCGCCTTCCTGAATTTCGGCCAGGCCTTCCTGATCACCGCGGGGCTGGTGGCGGTGATGGTGATGGCGGCGCGCGGGGTCCAGTCCGGGGCGCTGACGGTGGGCGATTTCGTCATGGTCAACGCCTACATGATCCAGATCACCATGCCGCTGAACTTCCTCGGCACGGTCTACCGCGAGATCCGCCAGAGCCTGACCGATATGGGCGAGATGTTCGACCTGCTGGAGCAGCCCGCCGAGGTCTCCGACCGCCCCGGGGCGCCGCCGCTGGCGGTGCGGCAGGGCGAGGTCGCCTTCGACGACGTGCGCTTCGGCTACGAACGCGACCGGCCGATCCTGCGCGGCATCTCCCTTAAGGTGGCGGCGGGCGAGAGCGTGGCGCTGGTCGGGCCCTCGGGGTCGGGCAAGTCGACCATCGGCCGGCTGCTGTTCCGCTTCTACGATGTCGCCGGCGGGGCGATCCGGATCGACGGCCAGGACATCCGCGACGTGACCCAGGCCAGCCTGCATGCCGCCATCGGCGTGGTGCCGCAGGACACCGTGCTGTTCAACGACACGATCCGCTATAACATCGCCTATGGCCGCGCCGATGCCAGTCAGGACGACATCATCGCGGCGGCCCGGGCGGCGCAGATCCACGACTTCATCGAGAGCCTGCCCGAGGGCTACGACACCCAGGTGGGCGAGCGCGGGCTGAAGCTCTCGGGCGGCGAGAAGCAGCGCGTGGGGATCGCCCGCACGCTGGTCAAGGACCCGCCGATCCTGCTGCTCGACGAGGCCACCAGCGCCCTCGACACCGAGACCGAGCAGGGCATCCAGGAGGCGCTGGCCCGCGCGGCCGAGGGCCGCAGCGTGCTGACCATCGCGCACCGGCTCTCGACCATCGCGGATGCCGACCGGATCGTGGTGCTGGAGGCCGGCCAGGTGGTCGAGGAGGGCACCCACCGCGACCTGCTGGCGCGGAACGGGCGCTACGCGGCGCTCTGGGCGCGCCAGGCCGCCGAGCGCGAAAGCGCCGCCTGATGCCGCGCAAGGAGTATCCGGAAACGCCGGACGGGCGCTATTTCGTGGCCAAGGGGCGGCTCTGGCGCAAGACCGATCCGCGGCTCACGGACAGCGCCCGCCGGGCCGCGGTGAAGGCGCTGATGCAGGCCCGCCGCGCGGTCGGTCAAGCGACGGACGCCGATGCCGAACGGGCGGCGCGGGACGCCGTGGATGCGGCCAAACGGGCGCTCGGCGAGCGCGGTCCGGTCTGGTGGCAGGACGGCGCTCCGGACGAGGGCGGCAAGGCGCCGCGCAACACGTCCTACGCGCAATGGTGGGCGGAGCTTTCCGAGAGCCAGCGGCAGGCTGGAGGCTGAGCCTCCGGCGCCGGGCCGGTCAGAGGTGATTCTGGCGCCGGGCTTCCCAGATCAGCAGCAGCGCCGCGGCCGCCGCGGCCAGCGCCAACAGGCCGGTGGCGGTGTCGATCCGGACCAGGATGCCGGCCAAGGCGGTCTGCAGGTCGGCATCGCCGCGCAGCGCCGCGGCCAGGTCGTCAAGGCCGCTCGCGGCCATGGAGCGCCCGGGCAGGGCCGCCGTCGAGACCGCGAGGCCTCCGATGATCAGGAGGGCAGAGGTCATTTTCGGCGACGACAGTTTCATCGGGGCTCCCGCACTTTCCCGCATCAGGGTTAGCGAAGCCCGCAGGGGGTGCCAACCCTGCCCGGGGTCGATATGCCCGCGCGCTGTGCGTTTGCTGCATCACTCGGCTCACTCTGCCGCGCGCAGCGGCAATTCCCCCTGTTTGCCGGTCTCCGCCGGCACCGCCGGAACCGCCTCGGGCAGCTCCTCCCAGAGGATGGTGGGCGACCGCACGCGGCCCGCCGCCCGGGCCACCGACCAGTCGCGCGCGGCACGGCTGGCGCGGCCCAGCGACAGCGCCGCCAGCGCCTGTGCCAGCCAGGCGGCGTAGAGCGAGGCCCAGACCCGCAGCGACAGCATCGCCGGGGTGAAGATCAGCGTCAGGCCGGTGGCGATGCCCAGCCCGAACACCACCGCGGTGGCCAGCTGCTTCCACCAGAGCGCGGTGGGGCTGTCGATGGAATAGCCGCCGTTCCAGAAGTCGAGGCTGAGCCCGAACATCATCGGCGCGAGGCCCGCCATGGTGGTCACCGTGGTCAGCAGCACCGGCCGGATGCGGTGCTCGGCGGTGCGCACGATGGCCTCGCGGCGCGGCATGTAGCGGGCATAATCCTGGTAGGTGTCGATCAGCACGATGTTGTTGTTCACCACGATGCCGGCCAGCGCCACGATGCCGGTGCCGGTCATGATGATCGAGAAGGTCTGGTCCATCACCAGCATCCCGATCAGCACGCCGGTGGTCGAGAGCACCACCGCGAGCAGCACCAGCACGGCGTTGTAGACCGAGTTGAACTGCGCCAGCAGGATGATGAACATCAGCCCCAGCGCCGCCCCGAAGGCCTGACCGAGGAAGGCCTGGCTTTCCGCCTGGTCCTCCTGGTCGCCGGTCCATTCCCAGCTCACTCCGGCCGGCAGCTCGGCGGTCTCGAGCCAGCCCGTCAGCGCGCCGATGCGCTCGGTCGGGGTGACCGGCACGGCCTGCAGATCGCCCGCCGCCAGCGCCGTCGCGACGGCGTCGGCGGAGCCCGCCTCCTCCAGCGACAGCAGCTCGTAGCGCGCATCCGGGGCCTCCAGCACACGGCCGCCGCCGGCCACCACGCCGTCGCCCAGAACCCGCACGATCGCCTGGGCGGGGGCCTCGGGCCCGGGGGCGAGCTTGGCGAGGTTCGGCGCCACGTCGGCCTTGACGTCGAAATAGCGCTTCTGGTCGACCCGGGTGATCTCGGCCAGCTTCTCGACCGGGCGGCGGGTCACGAAATTGGCCAGCGGCACCAGCCCGTCGGCGGTCCGCACCTTGAGCGAATCGAGGGTCGAGAAGACCCGGTCGGCCTCGGGCAGGCGGACGCGGATGTCGATTTCCTCGTCGGAGCTCTCGACCCGCATGGTGTCGAGCAGCAGGCCGCGGGTGACGAGCTGCACCATGGCGCCCACGGTGGCCACGTCGGCGCCGTAGCGCCCGGCCTTCTCGACATCGACGTCGATCTCCCAGTCGATGCCGGGAAGCGGCCGGGTATCCTCGATCAGCCGCAGCCCGGGCAGCGCCTCGAAGCGGGCGCGGGCGGCGGCGGTGGCGGCGAGCAGCGCGTCCCAATCGTCGCCCTTCAGGCGCAGATGCACCGGCTTGGCGGAGGCCGGACCGGCGGCGAGGTTGAGGATCTCGGTCTCGATCCCCGGCAGGCGTTCGAGCTCGGCGGTCAGCTCCTCGATCACCCGGTCGCCGTCGAGCTCGGGGCGGTCGGCGCGGTCCTCCCAGGGGATGGTCTCGAACTGCACCTGGCCGATCGTGTCCTTGGGCGCCTCGGCGCCGCCGGTATTGTTCGACAGCCCGCCATCGCCGGCGAAGGCGAAGGCCGACTTGATGCCGGGATGGGCCAGCACGATGGCCTCGGCGCGCTGCACCAGCGCGTCCTTCTCGGCGAGGCTGAGATTGCCGCGGGCGCGGACATAGACCAGGGCGAATTCCGGCTCGCTCTCGACGAAGAACTCCACGCCGTTCTGGTTCTCGCCGTAATAGAAGAAGGTCGAGCCGACGAAGACGAAGACCGCGCCGATCGCCACCAGCGGACCGATCGGGTTGGTGGCGATCAGGGCGATGAAATGCCCGAACAGGCTGCGCCGGTAGCCGCTGGTCACCCGCGGCGCGCGGCCGCCGCCGCGCAGGCGGTCGACGAGGCCGCGCAGGCCGCGCCCGCTGCGGGCAAAGAGCGCGGCAAGCCCCAGCACCAGCGCCCCCGCGGCCACCGCGGCGAGCGCCAGCAGCGCGGCCCCGGCCAGTGCCAGCCCGAAGAGCGCCAGCAGCACCGGCACCACCGATCCGACGATGTCGCCGGTCTCCATGCCGCCGAAGAGACTGCCGGCGAGCCCCGCGCCGAGCGGAACCACGGTGACCGCGACCCCGATGACCAGCACCGCCGCCGGCAGCAGCGCCAGATGCGCCCAGACCGGCAGCCCCGCGATGCCGTCGGTCTTGTGACGCAGGTTGCGCTCCACCCGGCCGACCACGCCGCCCATCACCGGCAGGTAGACCAGCGCCACGACGAGGCTCGCCGACAGCACGAAGATCAGCGTCACCGGCAGCATGCCCATGAACTCGCCCGGCACGCCGGGCCAGAACAGCATCGGCAGGAAGGCGCAGAGCGTGGTGGCGGTGGACGAGACCACCGGCCAGAACATGCGCTTGGCGGCCTCGACATAGGCGTGCATCGGGCCGGTGCCCTCGGCGATGCGCTTGTCGGCGTATTCCACCACCACGATGGCGCCGTCGACCAGCATGCCGACGGCGAGGATCAGGCCGAACATCACGATGTTGGAGATCGACACCCCCATCACCGCGAGCAGCGCGAAGCAGAGTAGGAACGAGGTCGGGATGGCGAAGCCCACCAGCAGCGCCGGGCGCAGCCCGAGCGCCGCCAGCGTCACCAGCATGACCAGCGCGATGGCGGTCAGCACCGACCCCTCGAGCTGGCGCACCATGCTCTCGACCTGACGCGACTGGTCGTTCGAGGTGCCGATATTGACCACCGCGCGCAGCTCCGGCGGCCAGTCGGCGCGCGCCGCCTCGACCGTGCGCTCGACCTCGGCGACGGTGTCGATCAGGTTGAAGCCCTTGCGCTTGACCACCTGCAGGGCGACGCTGGCATCGCCGTTGAAGCGCGACGTGCCCTCGCGGTCCTCGAAGGTCAGCGAGATGCGGGCGAGATCGCCCAGGGTCACCACGCGGTCGCCGTTGACCTTCACCGGCAGGTCGTAGACGTCGCGCGCCTCGTCGAAGGACGAGGGAATCTTGACCGAGAAGGCGCCGGTGGCGGTCTCCACCTCGCCGGCGGCGATCAGCTGGTTGTTGTTGCGCACCACGTCGATCAGCTCGCCCGCGGTGACGTTGTAGCTCTCCAGCCGCAGCGGGTCGATCACCACCTCGAGCATCTCGTCGCGGTTGCCGGCGATGCCGGCCTCTAGCACCGCCTCGAGCCCCTCCACCCGGTCCTGCAATTCCTTGGCCAGCCGCGCCATGGTGCGTTCCGGCACCGGGCCGGTCAGGTTGACGATGACGATGGGGAATTCCGAGAAGTTGATCTCGTTGATGGAATATTGCTCTGCCCCTTCGGGGAACTTGGCCTGGGCGCGGGTCATGGCGTCGCGCACATCGGCCATGATCTTGGTCTTGTCCCAGCCGAATTCGAACTCCATCGACACCCCGGCATAGCCCTCTGCCGCGGTCGCTCCGAGCGTCTTGAGCCCGTCGAGCTCGGAAAGTTCGGTCTCCATCGGCTTGACCAGCAGGGTCTCGGAATCCTCCGCCGAGATGCCCGGGAAGGGCACCGAGACGAAGAGCGCCGGGATTTCGATGTCGGGCTCGCCCTCCTTGGGCAGGGCGACATAGGCCACGGTGCCGATGATCAGCGACAGCACGATGAAGGCGACCACCATGCGGGCGCGTTCGGCGGCCCAGTCGACCAGCCCGGTCATGGCAGCACCGGCTCGAAGACCGGCTCCACGCTGACGCCGTCGGTGACGTATTCCTGGCCGACGGTGATCACGTCGAGCGTTTCGGGCAATCCGGTCAGCCAGACCCCGTCGACGGTGTCGCGGAGGATCTCCACGGCGTGGAAGCGGGCGCTGCCATCCTCGGCCACGGCGCGCAGGCCGAGCCGCCCGGCATCGTCGAGCGTCAGCGTCGATTGCGGCAGCAGATGCGCCAGCGCGCCGGGCGCGGCGATGGAGATCTCGGCGGTCTGGCCGGCGCGGATCGCAAGATCGGGGTTGGGCGCCTCGATCTCGACCCGGAAGGTGCGGGTGACCGTATCGGCGCGCCGCGAGACGAAGACCACCTGGCCCGCGACCTCGCCGCCCTCGGCCAGTTCGGCGCGCGCCTCGGCGCCGGTCGCCACGCGGTGCAGCATGGTCTCGGGCACGAAACCCACCAGCCGGATCGGGTCGAGCGCCAGGATCGTGGCGCAGGCGGCGCCGCCCATGCCGCCCGACTGCATCAGCGTGCCGAGCTCGGCGGTGTCGCTTTCCAGCACCCCGGCGAAGGGCGCCCGCAGGGTCAGCTTCTCGATCTCGTCGCGGGCCCGCGCCACCGCGGCCTCGGCCGAGCTGATCCGCGCCTCGATGCCCTGGATGCCGGCGCGGGGGGGGGGGGGGGGGGGGGGGGGGGGA
>NZ_JBTLRM010000021.1:9315-13839 GCF_054482755.1 Roseivivax sp. CAU 1761 | reverse complement strand
GCGCCGCCTCGAGCCCGGCCCGGGCGCTCGAAAGGCCGGCCTCGGCGGCGCGCACGGCGGCGCGGGTCCCGGCGACCCGGGTCTCGCTGGCATAGCCCGACCCGCTGAGCTCCTGCGCGGCGTTGGCGTTGATCCGGGCCTCCTCGAGCGCCGCCTCGGCCTCGGCCACCCGGGCCTCCGCCTCGGGCACCCGGGCCTCGGCCTCGGGCACCGCGGCGCGGGCCTCGGCGAGCGCCGCCTCGGCCTCGGCCAGGGTGATCTCGCGGGTGCCGGGGGCCAGCTCGCAGAGCACGTCGCCCGCGGACACCCGGGCGCCCTTGCGCAGGGGCGGTGACACCACCCGGCCGGTGGTCTCGGCCAGCACCTCAACTTCGCGTGAGGGCTGCGCCTCGCCGCGCAGCGTCACGGCGCTGTCGACCTCCTCGGCGCGGCTGTGGCGGGCGAGGACGCGGATCGCCGCGTCGCCGTCGTCGGCGCCGTTTTCCGCCCTGTCCGGACCGGCCCCGGGCGGCGGCGCGGCCCCGCCGGTCTCGGCCGCGGGGTCGCCGGGCGCGATGGTGGTGACGCCCAGCGCCAGCAAAAGACGGTCGCGCTCGATCACCGCGGCATAGAGCAGCGCAGCCACGGCAAGGGCGACAAGTGGGGGCAGAATGCGCATCGGGGGCGTCCCGTTTGAGCCTCGGGAAGGCACGGCCGGCCGACGCCGCGGCTCGGTCGGACCGCGGTCAACCGCCGAGAGAAAATACGCTCGCGGGGCCGGAGGTTCAAGGCGGGTGACATGACACCTTCGATTTTTCGCAGGTTTGACCTCGCCGGCCCGGGCGGCGCCGCGGCGGCGTCGCGATGCGGGCATGCGCTTGGCAGGGTCGCGGCACTTCGTTATGAGGACGCCGAGCGGTCCATTCCCACCCGAAAGGCGCAGGCGTGAGCAATTCCGATTCCTTTATCGACGAAGTGACCGAAGAGGTCCGCCGCGACCGTCTCTACGGCTATCTGCGCCGCTTCGGCTGGATCGCGGTGCTGCTGGTGCTGCTGATCGTCGGCGGCGCTGCCTGGCGCGAATACAGCCGCGCCGACGCCGAGATGCGGGCCGAGGAATTCGGCAGCGCGGTGCTGGCCGCGCTCGACGCCGAGGCCCCGGAGGCCCGCGTCGCGGCGCTGCGCGACATCGCCGCGCCGGAGGGCGATGCCCGCGCCGTGCTGGCCATGCTGATCGCCGCCGAACAGGCCGAGGCCGGCGAGACCGCGGCCGCCGCCGCCACCCTGTCCGGGATCGAGGCGCCGAGCGACATCTACCGCCAGATCGCCGCCTACAAGGCCGCCGGCGCGCCCGAGGCCTCGGTCGACGAACAGCGCATCGCGCTCGAGGCGCTGGCCCAGTCCGGGCCGCTGCGGCTTCTCGCCGAGGAGCGGCTGGCGCTGGCCGAGATCGCCGCGGGCGACACCGAGGCGGCCATCGCGCGGCTCGTGCGGATCCGCGACGATGCCGAGGTCACGCAGGGCTTGCGCCGTCGCGCCGGTCAGTTGATTGTGGCGCTCGGCGGCGAACCGGACGCGTCCTGAGCCAACCGGACGGCCGGACGCAAGAAGAAGACGGGGGACGGGCGTGACGCGCAATCCGATGACAATGGCGGCGCTGGCCGGGCTGGTCGCGCTGGCCGCCTGCAGCGAGCGCGAGACCATCCTGCCCGGCGAACGGCTGGGCGTGCGCGAGGTGCTGCAGGCGACGCCGCCCGAGCCCGGATTGCCGGCCAACCGCGCCCTCGCGGCGGCGCTGCCGGCGCCGCGGGCCAACGCGGCCTGGCCGCAAAGCCCGGTCAGCCCGCATGTCCGCACCGATCACGCCGCCCTCGCGGCGGCGCCGTCACCGCTCTGGTCGGTGGCGATCGGCGCCGGCGACGGCAAGCGGCAGCGCCTCAATGCCGACCCGGTGAGCGACGGCGCGCGGATCTACACGCTGTCGGCGGATTCGCGGGTCAGCGCGGTGACCCGCGGCGGGCAGGTGGCCTGGAGCGTCGATCTGACGCCGCGCCGCGATGCCTCCTGGCAGGGGCAGGGCGGCGGTCTGGGCCTCGGCGACGGCCGGCTCTTCGTCGCTTCGGGTTTCGGCAAGCTGACCGCGCTCGACCCCGAGACCGGCGGCCGGCTCTGGGAGCAGCAGCTCGGCGGCACCGCCACCGGCGCGCCGACCTATCGCGACGGGTTGGTCTACGTCACCTCGGGCGATTCCGTCGGCTGGGCCATCGAGGCCGCCACCGGCCGGGTGCGCTGGCAGACCGAGACCGTCGAGGACGTGGCCAACGTCGCCGGCGCTCCGGCCCCGGCCCTGGCCGGCGACCGGGTGGTCTTCGGCTTTGGCGACGGCGCCCTGCAGGCGGCGCTGCCGGCGGGCGGCATGGGGCTCTGGACCGCCTACCTGGCCGGCGGCCGCAACGGCCGGGTGCTGTCGCGCATCGAGGACGTGACCGGCGATCCGGTGATCGTTGGCGACCGGGTCTATGCCGGCAACCATACCGGCCGCTTCGCCGCCTTCGACCTCGGTTCGGGAGAGCAGGTCTGGTCGCAGGATCAGGGCGCGCTGGACCGTCCGCTGGTGGCCGGCAATTCGGTCTACCTGATCTCCGATCTCAACCGGCTGGTGCGGCTCGACGCCGCCACCGGAGCGCAGATCTGGTCGGTGGAGCTGCCCGGCTGGGTGCCGACGCGGCGCCCGTCGCGCCGCCGCGACGCGGCCTATGCCAATCACGGCCCGGTGCTGGCCGGCGGCCGCATCTGGGTCGCCTCGAACGATGGCGGGCTGCGCGGCTTCGCCCCCGAGGATGGCCGGCTGACCGCCACCGTGCCGGTGCCGGGCGGCGCCACCACCCAGCCCATCGTGGCCGGCCAGACGCTCTACGTGGTCTCGACCCGCGGCGTGCTGCACGCCTTCCGCTGACGGCGGGTCCGGGCGGGGCAGCACGGGGCGCGGGGCTTTCGCCCGCGGGCGGGATGCGCTAACGGGGCGGCTCGCCCCCGTCTGAGGTATCGTCATGTCCTTCACCCTCGCCATTGTCGGCCGCCCCAATGTCGGCAAGTCGACGCTCTTCAACCGGCTGGTGGGCCGGCGCCTGGCGCTGGTCGACGACCGGCCCGGCGTGACCCGCGACCTGCGCGAGGGCGCGGCGCGGTTGGGCCCGCTGCGCTTCACCGCGGTGGACACGGCCGGGCTCGAGGATGCGCGCGACGATTCCCTGCCCGGGCGGATGCGGCGCCTGACCGAGCGCGCCGTGGAGATGGCCGATATCTGCCTCTTCGTGATCGACGCGCGGATCGGCGTGACGCCCACCGACGAGGTCTTCGCCGACATCCTGCGGCGCAGCGGCACCGAGGTCATCCTTGCCGCCAACAAGGCCGAGGGCCGCGCCGGCGACGGCGGCCTGGCCGAGGCCTGGGGGCTGGGCCTGGGCGAGCCGGTGCCGCTCTCGGCCGAGCATGGCGAGGGGCTCGACGACCTCTACCGCATCTTGGCGCCGCTGGCCGAGCGCTTCGCCGAGGAGACCCGCCGCGCCGAGGCGGCGGCGCCGGTGATGGACCTGCCGGTCTCCGAGGAGGCCGACGAGGCGGCGCCGGTGCCGACCGCCGAGAAGCCGCTGCAGATCGCCGTGGTGGGCCGCCCCAATGCCGGCAAGTCGACGCTGATCAACAAGCTGATCGGCGAGGAGCGGCTGCTCACCGGGCCCGAGGCCGGGATCACCCGCGACGCCATCTCGCTGCCCTTCGACTGGGACGGCGTGCCGGTGCGGATCTTCGACACGGCCGGCATGCGCCGCAAGGCCAAGGTGCAGGAGAAGCTCGAGAAGATGTCGGTCGCCGACGGGCTCCGGGCGGTCAAGTTCGCCGAGGTCGTGGTGGTGCTGCTGGACGCCGCGATCCCCTTCGAGAGCCAGGATCTTCGCATCGCCGACCTGGCCGAGCGCGAGGGCCGCGCCGTGGTCGTGGCGGTCAACAAGTGGGATCTCGAGGACGACAAGGGCGGCAAGCTGGCCGCCCTCAAGGAAGCCTTCGAACGGCTGCTGCCGCAGCTTCGCGGCGCGCCGCTGGTCACCGTCTCGGCCAAGACCGGGCGCGGCCTCGACCGGCTGCAGAAGGCGGTGATGCAGGCCCATGCGGTCTGGAACCGGCGCGTGCCCACCGCCAAGCTCAACCGCTGGCTCGAGGGCATGGTGGCGGCGCATCCGCCGCCGGCGCCGCACGGCCGCCGCATCAAGCTGCGCTACATGACCCAGGCCAAGACCCGGCCGCCGCATTTCGTCGTGATGTGCTCGGCGCCCGACGCCATTCCCGACGCCTATTCGCGCTACCTGGTGAACGGGCTGCGGGCGGATTTCGACATGCCGGGCACGCCGATCCGGCTGGTGATGCGCGGCCAGGCCGACAAGAACCCCTACAAGGGCCGCCGCACCCGCAATGCCGGGGCGCTGAAGAAGCACCTGAACAAGAAGGGCTGAGGCGCGGCCGGCCCGGGGGCGGGATGCCCGGGCCGGC
>NZ_JBTLRM010000021.1:0-9305 GCF_054482755.1 Roseivivax sp. CAU 1761 | reverse complement strand
CCCCCCCCTCCCCCCCCCCCCCCCCCCCCGGCCCGCACCCGCCGCGCCTCAGCCGGCCTCCGGGCGGGCGTCGGAACGGGTGTCGGGGCGGGCGCGGGCCAGCATGCCGTAGAGGTCGCGCGGATCGTCGGGATCGGCCAGCAGGTCGAGCGGCGTGAAATAGGGCGTGCCGCGGATCGCCTCGCGCACGTAGCGCAGGGCGGAGAAATCCTCGATCGCGAAGCCCACGCTGTCGAACAGGGTGATCTGGCGGGCGTCGCGGCGCCCCGGCGCCCGGCCCGCCATGACCTGCCAGAGCTCGGTCACCGGGTGATCGGGGTCGAGCTGCTGGATCTCGCCCTCGATCCGGGTCTGCGGCGGGTATTCCACGAAGATGTCGGACCGGGTCAGCACGCCCGGCGCCAGCTCGGTCTTGCCCGGGCAGTCGCCGCCGATGGCGTTGATGTGCACCCCGGCGCCGACCATGTTGTCGGTCAGGATGGTCGCGTATTGCTTGTCGGCGGTGCAGGTGGTGAGGATCTGCGCGCCCTCGATCGCCGCCTCCGGGCTCTGGCAGGGCACGATCTCGAGCTCGCTCCCGGCCAGGTTGGCGGCGCATTTCGCCACCGCGGCGGGGTCGATGTCGTAGAGCCGCACGCGGCGGATGCCGCAGAGCGTCTTCAGCGCCAGGCTCTGGAACTCCGATTGCGCGCCGCAGCCGATCATCGCCATGGTCTCGGCCCCCCTGGGCGCCAGATGGCGCGCCGCCACCGCCGACATCGCCGCGGTGCGCAGAGCGGTGAGCAGCGTCATCTCGGAAAGCAGCACCGGGTAGCCGGTGGCCACGTCGGCGAGCAGGCCGAAGGCGGTGACGGTCTGCAGCCCGGCGCGGGTGTTGCCGGGATGGCCGTTGACGTACTTGAAGCCGTAGGTCTCGCCGTCCGAGGTCGGCATCAACTCGATCACCCCGACCGGCGAATGCGCCGCCACCCGAGGCGTCTTGTCGAAGCTCTCCCAGCGGCGGAAATCCTCCTCGATCGCCCGGGCGATGCCGGCCAGCATGGTCTCGAGCCCGAGATGGTGGACGAGCCCCATCATCTGCGCCACCGAGACGAAGGGAACGAGGGCCTTCTGCGAGGGCTGGATCATCGGGCCCTCCGTCACAGGATGCGCGGCGTCGGGCGGTCGAAGACCCGGCGCCCGAGCGCCGAGGCGGCGAGATCGACCATGAGCTGCGCGGTGCGCCCGCGCTCGTCCAGCATCGGGTTCAGCTCGACCAGATCCATCGAGGTCATAAGCCCGGAATCGTGCAGGAGCTCCATCGCCAGATGCGCCTCGCGCACGGTGGCGCCGCCGGGCACCGTGGTGCCCACCGCGGGCGCCACCGAGGGGTCGAGGAAATCGACGTCGAGCGAGACATGCAGCAGCCCGCCGGCGCGCGCCACCTCGGCCAGGAAGGACTGGATCGGCCGGGCGATGCCGTTCTCGTCGATGTCGCGCATGTCGTGGCGGCGGATGCGGCTGGCCTCCAGCGCCTGCCGCTCGGCGCCGTCGACCGAGCGCAGCCCGACGATGCAGACCTGGTCCTCGGGGATCGGGTGGGCCACTTCGGGGAAGGCGTCGAAGCCCGGCCGCCCGGTGACATAGGCGAGCGGCGTGCCGTGCAGGTTGCCCGATTGCGTGGTGGCGTCGGTGTGGAAATCGGAATGCGCGTCGAGCCAGAGCACGAAGAGCGGCCTTCCTTCGGCCGCGGCATGCGCCGCCGCGCCGTGCACGGTGCCGAGCGACAGCGCGTGATCGCCGCCCATGAAGATCGGCAGCCCCTGCGCCATGGCCTCGCCGGCGGCGCGCGACAGGGCGCGCATCCAGCCCACCGTCTCGGGCAGGGCGAAGAGGTGGTCGTGCTCGTCGAGGCCGGTGGCGTCGGGCGCGAGATTGCCGAGATCGCGCACCCGGTGGCCGAGATCGGCCAGCGCCTCGGGCAGCCGCGCGGTGCGGTAGGCGTCGGGCCCCATCAGGCAGCCGGCGCGGCGCTTGCCGGAATCGACCGGCGCCCCGATCAGTAGAATGTCGCGGACCTGCATCGCCTGTTCCCTCGTTCCCTGCGCGGCCTCGGCGGGCAGAGTAGCCGCCGATTCGGGCGGAAGGCCACTGGACACTTCGGCCAGAACGGGCGAGTTCATGCCGGAACGGAGGGGAAGGGTTCCGGAATGGACGATCACGACCTCGCCCTGATCGCCGCGCTGAGGCGCGATGCGCGGGCCTCGCTGTCGGACCTGGCGCTGGCGCTCGGGGTGTCGCGCACCACGGTGCGGGCGCGGCTCGACCGGCTGCGGCGGAGCGGCGACATCCTCGGCTTCACCGTGGTGCTGAAGGAGGACGTGGCGCGCGACCCGGTGCGGGCGCTGATGATGATCGGCATCGAGGGCCGCGGCACCGAGCGGGTGCAGCGCCACCTGTCGGGCATGCCGGAGGTGCGCGCGCTGCATTCCACCAACGGGCGCTGGGACCTGATCGCCGAGCTCGGCACGGTGAGCCTCGAGGCGCTGGATGCCTGCCTGACGCGGATCCGCCGGCTCGACGGGGTCACCACCTCGGAGACCTCGCTGCTGCTCGCGACGCGGCGCAGCGCCGAGGCTCAGGCCCGGCGGTAGGCGGCGAGCCAGAGCGCCGCCAGCACCAGCGACAGGAGCGCGTTCCAGCCGGCCATCGAGATCCCGGCGAGGCTCCAGGCGATGTCGTCGCAGCGCACCAGCGGGGCATTCATGATCTGGTCCATCAGTTGGTCTGTGCTGAGCCCGCCGATCGGCCCCGAGGTGCAGGTCGAGGGACCCTCCCACCAGCCGTTCTCGACGCCGACATGGAAGACACCGACCCCGGCGGTGGCGAGCGCCGCCAGCGCCCCGAGGATCGCCAGCGGGCGGGTGGCCGCAAACAGCGCCACGAGCCCGATCAGCACCGCCGCGGCATGCGGCCAGCGCTGCCAGTAGCACAATTTGCAGGGCGGCAGGCCGCCGAGATGCTGGAAGGCCAGCGCGCCGAGCAGCAGCGCGGCGGAGCCGAGGGCGGCGAGCAGGATCAGGGAACGGGCGGTCATGGCGGCCTCCGCGTTGGGGGTCAGAGGAACCGGATCATCGCGAAGCCGCCGGCCAGCGCCGCCAGGAGCAGCGCAAAGACCAGGCCGAGCCGGCGCTCGACGAAATCGCGGATCGGGTCGCCGAAGGCGCGCAGAAGGCCCGCGACGATGAAGAAGCGCAGCGCCCGCGCGACCAGCGCGCTGAGCGTGAAATGCAGGATCGGCAGCCCGGACCAGCCCGACAGGATGGTGATGACCTTGAACGGGAAGGGGGTCAGGCCCGCCATCAGCACCGCCCAGACGCCGTATTCGTTGAAGCGGTCGTTGAAGGCGGCGATCTTGTCGCCCTTGCCCAGCGCCTCCAGAACCGGGGCGCCGATCTCGTCGTAGAAGTAGTAGCCGATGCCGTAGCCCGCGAGCCCGCCCAGCACCGAGGCGGTGGTGGCCACCAGCGCGATCCGCCAGGCGCGGTCGGGGCGGGCCAGGATCATCGGGATCATCATCACGTCGGGCGGGATCGGGAAGACCGAGCTTTCGACGAAGGCGACGATCGCCAGGGCCCACATGGCCTGCGGATGCTCGGCGAGCGCGATGGTCCGGGCGTAGAGATGTCTGAGCATGACGGGTCCGGGAAACGGGGTCCTGCGCCTCTGAGCATGCCGCCGGGGCCGGGTCAAGCGCCCGCGCCCCGCCGCCCGCCCGCTCGGCGGGAAAACCGCGCGCCCCGTCGCCCGGCCTCTGGACGCGCCCGGTCGCGGGCACTAGGAAAGGGGCGGGCCCAAGTGGCGGAACGGTAGACGCAGGGGATTCAAAATCCCCCGCCGCAAGGCGTGTGGGTTCGATTCCCACCTTGGGCACCAATGACTTAAGCGATGCTGCGGTGCGGCGCTTGGGCCGCGTTCACAGTTTCCTGGTCCGTCCCTGTGCTGATCCGGGTCGCGTTCGACGCGCCTGAGCCGCCTTGCTCGACGCGCGCTGGCTCGCCCGCTTCCGGTAGCATGCAACCATTCCGGCGCTCTGCCCGGTCACGGCCTGAATTCCGGCGTCCGAAGCGCTGGCATCGGCTCCCGTGGCCAGCTCGCCAATCGCCCGCTTCCTGCCCGCATCCCGGTCCACGCTGGCCCGAGCTGTCCTTCCGACGGTCCCGGGCCGCGTCCGGCGCATCTGGGCGGCCCGCGGGTGCCCACGCCGGCGCGCCTCGGCCCGGGGTGCGTCAACGGGCAGGCGTTGCGTCCACCGGGGAAGTCCCGGTCCGCCAAGGCGCCGCCCGGCGGGGCCGGGCGGCGCGGGCCGCTCAGAGCCCCAGGGCCTTCCGGCGGCCGGCCGACCAGCGCATGATCACGTGGTCGAAGGCCAGCGCCATCAGCGCCACGCACATGCCGAGCACGAAGTTCTTGCCGAGCTGGTTGCCGGCCAGCGTCTTCTGCAGTTCCTGGCCCAGATCCTGGGTGCCGATGAAGGCCGCGATGATCACCATGAAAAAGGCGAACATGATCGCCTGGTTGAAGCCCACCGCCATGGTCGGCAGGGCCAGCGGCAGCTGCACGTGCACGAGCTTCTGGCGCCGCGTCGCCCCGGCCATGTCGGCGGCCTCGAGCAGCGCGTCGGGCACCGCGCGGAAGCCCTCGATGGTGTAGCGCATCAGCGGCACGGTGGCGAAGATGAAGATCGCGAAGACCACCGAGACATCGTTGACCCCGAAGAGCATGATCGCCGGGATCAGGTAGATGAAGCTCGGGAAGGTCTGGGCGGTGTCGCAGGCGAAGAGGATGGGCTGGCCCCAGCGCTTGCGCTGCGCCGCGAGGATGCCGAGCGGCAGGCCGATCAGGGTGGCCAGGACCACCGCCGAGAGCACCGCGTAGACGGTGATCATGGCGCGGTCCCACCAGCCGGTCAGCGCCACCGCGGCGAAGAACCCGGCCGCCAGCAGCGCCGAGCGGCGCCCGCCCACGGCCTGGCCCGCCGCCGCCAGCAGCAGCAGCACCGACAGCGTGGGCAGCCAGAGCAGGCCGTCGCGGAACGGGATCAGCACCCAGGTGATGAGGAACCAGCGCAGCCAGCCGGTGACCGCGGTGATCGTCGGATGCGACAGCGCGGCGCGGATCAGGTCGTCGATCTCGCGCCCCATCGACAGGTCCTGGCCGCGGCCGATCTCGGCGGCCAGCGGCAGCACCTGGGCGAGGCCGAGGAAGGCCAGGAAGGCCGCTGTGGCGATAACCAGGTGGCGGTGGCGCACATACCACGGCGTGCCGCTCTCGTGATGCTCGGGCTGCTTGACCACCCAGGCCTTGGAGCAGCGGTCGAGGGTGATGGCGATCAGCACGATGGTGACGCCGATCTCGAAGCTGCGGCCGAGCTTCAGCGAGTTCATCAGCGACAGCAGCTTGGCGCCGAGCCCGGGCATGCCGATGAAGGCGGTCAGCACCACCATGGCGAGCGACAGCATGATCACCTGGTTGACTCCGATCAGGAGCTCGCTGCGGGCCGAGGGCAGGTAGACATGGCGCAGCATCTGCCAGCGGGTCGAGCCGCTCATCTGGCCGGCCTCGACGACCTCGCCGGGGACCGAGCGCAGCCCCAGCACCGTCATCAGCACCATCGGCGGGATGGCGTAGACGATGGTGGCGACCGCGCCGGCGGTCGGCCCGACCTTGAAGAAGATCACCGCCGGCAGGAGATAGGTGAAGAAGGGCAGGGTCTGGAAGATCGCCAGGACCGGGCGCAGAGCCGCCTCGAAGCGCGGCAGCTTCCAGGCGGCGAGGCCGAGCAGCAGGCCGAGCGCGGCGGCCAGCGGCGCCGAGACGACGATCACCGACATGGTCTGCATCGCCAGGTCCCACTGGCCGATCAGCGCCACCCAGGTGAAGGTGCCGCCGGCCAGGAGCGCCAGCCGTCCGCCGCCGGCGGCGTAGCCGATGGCGGCGGCGAGCGCCGCCACCGCGCTCCAGGGCAGGGGGCCGATATAGGGCCAGCGGTTCTTGCCGTAGAGCAGGTTGGCGGTGGCATCGAGCAGCCATTCCAGCCCGTCCGAGACGGTCCGGGTCACCGCCAGCAGCCCGAGGTCGTCCTTCAGCGTGTCGAAGAGCCATTGCAGCCAGACGTCGTAGGGCAGCACCGCGGCCTCGGGCACGCGGGCCAGCCAGCCCGGCAGCACCGGCTTCAGCAGCGCGGTGACGAGCGCTGCCAGGAGCAGCAGCAGGGCGGGGCCGAGGATCGGCACGCGGCGCCCGGCGCCCGGGCGGCTCGGGGCGAGGTCGAGCGCGGTCATCGCGCCACCCCGCCGAGCAGGATGTCGAGCGCGTCCTGCCGCTTCAGCGCGCCGAGCAGCGCGCCGCCCTCGTCGGCCACCGGCAGGTAGTCGCGGGGATCGTCGACCAGCTGGCGCGCCAGCTGCAGCACCGTGGCGCTGCCGGCCACGGCGGGTCCGTCGACGGCGTGGCCGTTGACCGGGCGGGCCAGCACCCGGGCATGGACCACGCGCGCCTTCTCGATCTCCTCGGTGAACTTGGCGACGTAGGGGGTGGCCGGGTGCAGCACGATGCGGTCCGGCGTGTCGCATTGCTCGACCGCGCCGTCCTTCATGATGGCGATGCGGTCGGCCAGGCGCAGCGCCTCGTCGAAATCGTGGGTGATGAAGATGATGGTCTTGCCCAGCATGCCGCGCAGGCGCAGGAACTCGTCCTGCATCTCGCGCCGGATCAGGGGGTCGAGGGCCGAGAACGGCTCGTCGAGAAACCAGATGTCGGGTTCGATGGCGAGGCTGCGGGCGATGCCCACGCGCTGCTGCTGGCCGCCGGAGAGCTCGCGCGGGAAGTAGTCCTCGCGGCCGCCGAGGCCCACCAGCTCGATCACCTCGAGGGCCCGGGCGCGGCGCGCGTGGCGGTCCTGGCCGCGCATCTCCAGCGGGAAGGCCACGTTGTCGAGCACGGTGCGGTGCGGCAGCAGGCCGAAGCTCTGGAACACCATGCCCATCTTGCGCCGCCGCAGGTCGATGAGCTGGCGCTCGTCGAGCGCCATGATGCCCTGGCCGTCGACGCGGATCTCGCCGCCGGTGATGTCGATCAGCCGCGACATGCAGCGCACCAGGGTGGACTTGCCCGAGCCCGACAGGCCCATGACCACCAGCATCTCGCCCCGTCCGACATCGAGCGAGACGTCGCGCACCGCGGTGATGTAGCCGGCCTGGCGGATTTCCTCGAAGCTGAGCCCGGTGCGGGCGGTGGGCAGGTAGCGCTCCGGGTCGGGGCCGAACAGCTTCCAGACGTTGCGGCAGGAGATGACGGGCGTGTCGGTCATGGCGGGCCTTTCTGCGGGGACGAGGGGGCCCCGGGATCCGCGATCCCGGGGGCGGGCGGCGCGGATCACTCGATCCAGGGCGTCCAGACGTCCTCGTTCGCGGCCAGCCATTCGGCGGCGGCCTCTTCGGGTTCGAGCTCGTCGACATCGACCAGCTTGGCCATTTCGGCGATCTGCGGGTTGGTGAAGGAGATCTTCGTCAGGGTCGCGTAGGCGGCGGGCCACTTGTCCTGCATGCCGTCCCAGGCGGCGATCTTGAGATAGCCGTTGGCGGGATTGCCGCAATCGTAGGTGGCGTCGGGGTTGGGGCCGACCGCGGGATCGCTGTCGCAGCCCTCCTGCCATTCCGGGAACTCGACGAATTCGCCGGGCCAGACCGCCTCGGCGAAGTTCGGCGTCCAGTTGAACACCACGATCGGTTTCTTCTCCGGCTCGGCGGCCTGGATGGTGGCCCAGAGCGCGGCGGCGGAGCCGGCATTGACCACGGTGAAGTCGAGGCCGAGCGCGTCGACGCGCTCCTGGTCGTGCTTGAGCCAGTCCACCGGGCCGCCGAGGAAGCGGCCCTTGTCGCCGGTCTCGGGGGTGGCGAAGACCGCGGCGCAGTCGTTCAGCGCCTGCCAGTCGGGCAGGCCGGGGCAGGCCTCCTTGGTCCAGGCGGGATACCACCAATCCTCGCGCGTCACCGCGTCATGGGTGCCGGCATCGTGGATGCCGCCCTTCTCGCGCGCGGCGTCGAAGGACGCGCCGAAGGCGCCTTCCCAGACCTCCATCTCCAGCGTCACGTCGCCCATGCGGATCGATTCGTAGACCGCCTGGCTGTCGGTGGTCACGAACTCGACGCTGTTGCCCATCTCCTCGAAAATCTGGCCGACCGCGTGGCTCATCACGATCTGGCTCGACCAGTTGTGGATCGGGATGATGATCGGGTCCGGCGAATCCTCGGCGGCGGCGCCGTTCACCGACAGCGTGACCGCGGCGAGGCCAAGGACGATTGCGCGTTTCTTCATCTTGTGAACTCCCTGTTGAGGGGCGGACAACAGGTGGGCGAACCCGGTTCTGGGGGGTCGGGGCGCTGGCCCGGGCACTGCTGCCGCCGCGACCCAGACTAGGGACGGGATGTGAACAAGTAAGACCGCGGCGATGAACGAACTGGTGAACGATGTGAAAATTTGTTAACAGACGGGAAAGGGACCCCGTGATGCCGCACCGCGCGCCTGCGCATATCCTGGTGATCGAGGACGAGCCGGTCAGCCGCGCCACGCTGACCAGCTATCTCGAGAACAACGGCTACCGCGTCAGCGCGGTGGGCGAGGGCGCCGCGGCGGAGGAGATCCTCGCCCGCGACCCCGCCGATCTTCTGCTCATCGACATCAATCTCGAGGGCAAGGACGGCCTGCAGTTGACCCGCGAGCTGCGCGCGCAATCCGAAGTGGGCATCGTGCTGATCAGCGGTCGCACCGACGACGTCGACCGCATTGTCGGGCTCGAGATGGGCGCCGACGACTATGTCTGCAAACCGTTCAACCGGCGCGAATTGCTGGCGCGGATCAAGAACCTCCTGCGCCGCAGCACGGCGCTGCGCCATCTCGGCCGCACCACCTTCCGCTTCGCCGGGTTCAGCTTCGACACCGCGACCCGGCAGCTGATCCGGCCCGACGGCGCCGCGGTGCGGCTGACCCGCGCGGAGTTCGAGATCCTGGCCCGGCTGGTGCGCCACCCGGCCGAGGTGCAGAGCCGCGAGGCGCTGATGGGCGCCGCCCCGCAGCGCCGCGACGGGCCCGAGCCGCGCAGCGTCGACGTGCTGATCCGCCGGCTGCGCCAGAAGCTCGGCGACGATCCCAAGGCGCCCGGCATCATCGCCACCTCGCATGGCGAGGGCTACGTCTTCACTGCGCGGCTGGAATGATGTCCGCGCCCGCGCGGCGCTCGAGCGCCCCGGCCAGGGCGCGGCGCG
>NZ_JBTLRM010000020.1:0-61051 GCF_054482755.1 Roseivivax sp. CAU 1761 | reverse complement strand
ATGGGCGATCCGCTCCGCGCGCCGAAAACGCTGCGCGGATCGCCCATTGCACCACCGGCGCACCCGCGCCAATCTGACCGCCGGGCTCCGGCTTCGGGTGGATGAAGAATGGGGGTCACAGCACACGGGCCTGCGTCCCATCGAATGGAGGGCCACGGCTTTTCAGACTTACCAGGACCCCGCATCGCGGAAGCAGTACAGCTGGCTCTATGTCCTGAATGCGAAGGCGACGAATGCCCGGGGCAACGGGGTCGTCCGGACCCTCGACATCAGCGATCTCCCGACACCGGTGCTGAATGCCATCCACCGCATGTCCGAGCGTTGCCTGCAATGGCAGGAGGAGGGGCGCTTCGACAACGTGAAGTCCCAGGTATCCCAGTTGCTCTATACCGTGGGCGAGGACATCTTCCCGCGGCGCAAGAGGCACTTCAGCCTTTATAGCTGCAGGCACCAGTTCGTGGCGAACATGAAATCGGTCCTCTCGCCGGCCGAGGTCTCCGCCTTGTCTGGCCACGTCGTCACGAAGACCGCTCGCCAGTCGTACGGGAGATCGCAATCCGCCTGGGCGCTCGAAGACATCGGTCCGCATGCCCGGCCGATCCCCGACGAGGTTGCGACAGTGCAGCAATCCGCGGACTTCTACGAGGACCGCATCGAGAAGCTGAAACTCGCGGGCGTCCTGCATGGAAACACGAACTCGGACTTCCCGAGCTGACACAAAAAGCGGCACCACAACTCTCTCATTTCAGGTTTTCCTGAAGTGAGAACTCTGAAAAACATCCCGTCAGTGCCGCGTTGTGCGGCACCCTTCACAAGTCCGACTAGAGGCCGCCTCCCCAGGCGGCCTCCTTTTCACGAGCCTCGGCTATGCCGCCTCCTTCAAATTCTCGTCGTCGTGAGAGCCCATGCCCGGAGACGGAGGGTGAGAGAGCCGTCCGGTAAGAACGGGAGCCCCTCTTTCAAACGCATCTCGAGAGCCTCCCTGTGCTCTGGTGGAAGGCTTGCGCAGTAACCGGGAGCGGGGCCAGTACCCATTGTAAATGGCCCCCAGAAGTCCTGAAAATCAGTGAACCTTGATACCGTCTCCAGCGCGGCTATCCGGGGTGGAGGCATGCCCGCCAGCTTGACCAGTTCCCCGAGAGCGACCGGGTTGCAGAACGGGAAGCGTTTGCTTTCCGGGAGGTCCGCGGCCGAGGAGTCCAGCGCTACTGCTGCCTCCCAGAACCGCCGCATGAATTCCACACCCCCGCCAGGGTAGTCCCACACGTAGAAGGCAACGGTTCCGCCAGGACGGACGAGACGCGCGAGGCCTTCCAACGCCTGGGCCGGCTCAGGCACGAAGTTCAGGACCAGGCCACTGACGGCGTAGTCGAAGGTCTCGGGTTCGAACATGCCGAGATCACCGGCCCCAGAAACTCTGAAATCCACGATCTCTTGCGGCATTCTCTTCCGGGCCGCTTCAATGAACCCGGCGGACGGGTCTGCGGCCACCACGGCCGAGGGATGCCAATCCTGGACGATGAACTGGGTCAAGGCGCCCGTTCCACAGCCAAGTTCAAACCAACGCGCGTTCAGCTCGGGCTTCAGGAAGCCGAGGAACATGGGAGCGATCTGCGCACTCCACCGGCCCATGTAACCGTCGTAGTTGTCACCCGACTGCCAGGCATCGTGTCGGGCCTGCAATGTTGTCATCCAAGCCTCCATGAATGCCCTGACTCAGGGTATAGGGAAATTCATGATCTGATCGCCGGTTAGCGACAAGATCTTAGCCCAGGGTTCATTCGCACGGTTTCGTGACGCCCACGCGGCAGCGATGCATCCTATGATCGGGTTGTCTCACATGCCCAGGGAGGTCAGCATGCCCGACACGATCAGGCGCCTTCTCGTCAAAAGGTACCTCGAGCTTGTGGCAGCGGAGCGCCTTCTCATGGACGCCAATCACCGCGCGGCCGGCATGTTTCCAGGCGGGGACACCCATCTTGTCATGCACATCGGAAATTCAGGCTCACGAATCCGGCAGCTCTACGAACGCCGCGAGAAGGCCCTCCAAAAGCTCCACCAAGTGCGATCCCTGATGAAGTCTTCGGAGCGGCGAACACCTCAAACGGTCTACCGGCTGACCTACATGCCCGCATGACGGAAGCGTGATCCTGCCTCATATGTGCGGGCGCATTGCGCGTTTTCAGAATGTTGCACACCACCTTTAATGTACCGGGGCAGCTACATTGGGGTGAAGCCTTCAAACGTTCACGAAAGCCTCGTTGACCGTCAGCTTAATAGCTGCAAGGCAGGCGCTGTCCGCATGTCGGCACTTATGCCCCAGCCCCTCGGGCATGCGGTCGCTCAGTGCTTAATTCCGAGATTTTGCGCTGTCCCTCCACGTATTACCGCAGAGGTCGCATGCAGCGTACACCAGATCACAGGAATCAGACCCTTTCCAAGCAGCTATCCAGCTGCGCTCAGGAACCGATCCACATTCCCGGTTCGATCCAGCCGCATGGGATGCTGCTGATCGGCAAATGCCCAACCCGGGAAGTTATCGCCGTTGCCGGCGACGTCGAGGGCCGGCTCACAGATGATTGGGCCCGACAGGACATTACCACACTGCTGTCCATCCCGGCGAGCGGTCCCTTTTCAGAACTTGGGCTGAAGCCTCGGGTTCTGGGACCCGTAGAGGGGCGCACGGAAATGTTCCTCGCACGCGGTCACCTCACCGGAAACCTGATCATTGTCGAACTCGAGCCGCAGGTTGGGCCCGCCGCAGAAGCGCACGATGTCCTCGATCTCCTGGATGGCGCGCAAACGAACTTCGGTAAGGCCGCCAGTGTGCGCGGGCTTTGTGAGAGAGCAGCCCCTGAGTTCCAGCATCTGACCGGGTACAACCGGGTGATGGTCTACCGTTTCCTCGACGACGGTTCGGGCGAAGTTGTTGCGGAGGCTAAGGCTCCCGGAATGGCGTCGTACATGAACCACCGCTTCCCGGCTTCGGACATTCCGCGCCAGGCGCGGGAACTTTATGTGCGCAACCCAATCCGTGTGATACCCGATGCGACGTATGAACCGGCCCCGATCCGAGCGCTCGGCGACCTCGGTGATATCGACCTCTCGGAAGCCGCTCTTCGTAGCGTCTCGCCGGTTCACCTGCAGTACCTCGAGAACATGGGGGTCGCAGCGTCCGCGTCTGTATCGATTATTCGGAACGGGAAGCTCTGGGGGCTGATTGCCTGCCACCACAATACACCCCGCCAGATACCCATCGGGGCGAGGCTCGCGTGCCAGGCCTTGGCGTCCAGCTTGGCGCGCCAGATCGGGTCTCTCGACGAGATGGAACTCACTCGAGAGCGGCTGATCCAGCGCAGCGTTCAGGATGCCATCTCGTCGGCGTCGCAAAGCAGTTTGGAAATGCGGTCCCTTCTCGACGACATGTCCGGCACACTTCGCCGCACGCTCAGGGCCGACGGATTTGCCGCCATTTGGGGGGACGAAGTCTTCACCTCGGGGATCCCCATTCCGCGGGAGGCTCTGGACGCGACCCTCGCGTGGGCACGGGAATTTGCGCCCCTGAAGGTCGCCCATACGATGGAGGCCGCTGTCGCCGCTCCAGCATTGGCGCCCTACAAAAAAGACATCAGCGGCATTCTTTATAGCCGGGTGGAGAAGGATGAGCCGCTTCATGTGATTTGGTTTCGCTCCGAGCAGCTGCAGACCGTGGAATGGGCCGGAAACCCACACAAAGGTGTGTCTGGCAAATCCGAGGCGCTGACGCCGCGCAGGTCATTCGATGCGTGGAGCGAGACCGTCAGAGGCCGCAGTTCCCCTTGGACGCCCGGGCAAGTCGAGGCCGCGGGCAGGATCGCCAGCGCGCTCGGGAATGCGTGCACTGTCATCACGACCCGCAAACTGAATCGCGAACTGCTGAGCGCGCTGGCGCGGAATGAACGCCTACTCGAAGAACGCGAGGGAGTGATGCAAGAGGCCCATCATCGGATCCAGAATTCTCTGTCGCTTGTGTCCGGGTTCCTGCGCATGCAAGCGAGGACCTCCCATGACACCGGCGCTGTGGATGTGCTTCGCGACGCGGAACGCCGGGTCAACGCCATCGGGCTCATCCACCGCAGGCTTCACCAGCCTCAGAGCGCGGAACGAGTATGCCTTGCAAAGTACCTCGATGACTTGGTTGACGAGATGATGAAGACCGTCGACCCCGCATGGACCGCATTCCTGGAACTTGATCTCGAACCCGTTCAGGTAACCACACACGTGGCCGTCAGCATGGGGCTGATCGTCAACGAATTACTCACCAACATCGAAAAGTACGCCTATGGCGGCGCCCCGGGCCCGATCCACTTGCAGCTCAGAACGGACGGGGGCGAGGCTGTATGCTCGGTCGCTGACCAGGGCCGGGGCAAGGTTGCGGACATGGTCCAGGGAACAGGCTTCGGGAGCACGATCATCAGTTCAATGCTTCAACGTATGGGTGGACGTCTCGTGGAAACCGACAACAAGCCCGGCCTGAGAAGCGAGATACGGGTCACCGTCTGAAACCTCTACCGGCGGGATCGAGCGTTGACGTGGTCCGCGTGAAGGCGAACCACGTTGCCGTTCTCCAGAAAGGGCGCGGCCCCCATTCGGGCCAACCATTGCTCACCTACAACGATGGCGAGCTCAGCGGTCCGGAAGGTCTGGGTCCATGGACACTCCCTCTCGGTGGGGGTGAGGATGCTCAATCGCCACCGGGGTTGCCCGGCATCGCGGCGGGCCACGATCAGAAAACGATGCCCTTCGAAGACCACAGAGATGGTCTTCACAGCGTAGGAAGGGGAAACCACGTCACTCTCCAGAAGGTCACAATGCCGCTGAGATGGGTTGCCCGTGATGCCGTTCAAGTACTTCAGGTGCGTTGAACTCGCGAGCGTCGTTGTGTGGCAGACACTACTCGAAACCTTTGCTCGATCCCTTGTCCGACTTGACGAGCATGTCCTTCACGGCGGAAATGATCGCCTCTGTTGTGTAGGGTTTCGCGAGCAGCAAAATATCCCTGTACGCCTCGGGTAGTCCATCGCGCCCATAGCCGCTGGCAAAAACAAACGGCACCCCTTTGACCGAGAGCGCGCGCGCAATCTCTTCCACGTTTCGGCCACCCAGGGTGGCATCGAGCAAAGCCGCATCGATGGCTTCTTCGTCAATCAGCCGGAGCGCTTCGTCGTGCTTTGAAGCGGGACCGACGACCACCCACCCCCGCTCTCTCAGCGCCTCCGCGAGGTCCATCGCGATCAGGGCGTCGTCTTCAACTACAAGTATGCGGTTGCAAATATCGAGGAGGCCGCCTGGGTGGTCTGTGGGTTTCCTGGCCACATCTCGTAGCTTAGCGGATATCGTGGAATCTTCCTTCGGTAGCGGCAGCCAGATTCGGCACCGCAAACCTTCATCGGCGTATGTCACTGACGCCTCTCCGCCCAGGCTTTGCAGGCCTTTTTCAATCAGAATGGAGCCAAATCCTTTCCGCTCAGGCGGGCTTATTGCGCTGCCCCCGGTTTCGAGCCACTCTAAGACGAGGGTATCTACGGGATGGCGGCTAACGTGCCACTCGATGCGCAGGCGGCCGTCGCGACGGGACAGCGCGCCGTACTTGCGAGCATTCGTAGCCAACTCATGGAGAAGCAGGGCAACCTGCACTGCCGCCCGCCCATCGAGGGTGATTACCGGGCCCGAGATCTGTATCCGACTGTCAGCGTCGCTACCTAAGCTGACTTGCTCCGAGATGATGTCTTTGAGGCCGGCTTCGACCATCTTCCCCCGGACGAGGAGGTCGTGCGCACTTGCGAGTGCGCTAAGCCTGCCGCTGAAGCTTGTGACAAACTCCTTTGTCCCGCGCGCAGTTCGAAGGGTTTGCCGGGCTACGGCCTGGATGGTCGCCAGCATGTTCTTGACCCGGTGGTTCAGTTCGTTGAACAGAAGCCGCTGCAGTTCCTCATGAGCTTTCCGTTCGGAGATATCGCGGGCGATCTTCGATGCACCGATCACTTTGCCATCCGGGGAAACGATGGGCGAGATCGTCAGCGATACGTCGATCCTCCTCCCGGCCTTGGTCAAGCGTTCCGTGTCAAAGTGTTCGATCCGTTCGCCCCGGGAGATCTTCGCTAGTATCTCGTCCTCCTGATCCTGCAGCTCGGAAGGGATCAGTTTTCGGACTGATTGGCCTACCATTTCTGCCTCCGTGTAGCCGAAGACTTTCTGCGCTCCTCGGTTCCAGGATGTGATGACCCCGTTCAGATTCTTGCTGATGATTGCGTCATCGCTCGACTCTACGATGGCAGCGAGCCAGGCAAGTTTCTCGGCGGCCTCTTTCTGACAAGTGACATCTCGCGCGATCTTGGAAGCACCAACGATTTTTCCGTGCCGATCACGTACCGGCGATACCGTCACCGACAAATCGACCAGACTGCCATCCTTCCGCAGGCGTACGGTATCGAACGGAGGTACCCGCCGACCGGCGCGAATGTTCTGAATGATGTCCTTCTCCTCATGTTCAAGGTATTCAGGAATCAATTTCAGGATCGGCTGCCCGATCATTTCCTCCGGGTTGTAGCCGAAAATCCGGGTGGCCGCCGAATTCCAGGAGGTGATTACACCATCGAGCGTCTTGCTGATGATCGCATCATCGGTTGATGCGGCAATGGCCGACAGACGCGCCGCGTCAAGCTCAAGGTTTCGGTCGTCACTGATGTCGACGATGAGGTTCACCGTACCACCATTCGAACCGCCGTCCGCAGGTACAAATGCAGAGCGCCACAAAACTTGCTTCACGGTACCGTCAGCTCTCTCGATGAGGCACATCTCGCCTGTCACCGATATGCGCGTTGCGAGGACCGTCTCATGCGGCATTTCAGAACTGCCCGCCTCAAAGCGACGTAGCTTCCAAAACTCCGCTCGAAGATACCTGCCGACAGGGGGCTTCTCGCCGAGCAGTTCACCCGCTGCGTCGTTGCAGAAGGCGACACGGCCAGTTTCGTCGGTGACCACGGCGCCAAAGGGCAGCACTGCCAGCTCGGCGAAGCGCGGCCAATCTGTCATTTGGAAGCCATCAATGTTGTCGACTGACATATGCCGCCACCTGCTCGGTTGCCCCAAGTACGGCTTACCGAAATTTCCAGCAGGATCCAGTGTTCCGGACAAGCGGACTGTGTCAGCCTCGGATGAATGGCACCACGTTGTCCTCGAACATGAAGCGCGCGCCGCCGCCGTTCTCCAGTTCCTGGATCGCGGCCGCCCTGGCGAGGCCGTCATCCAGGAACGGATCATCCCAAGACCAGGTATTTCCGAACTGATCGACGATTTCCAAGGACCAGTCCCGGCAGCCCTCAAACCGGAAAATCTGGATCCTGAAGCGAAATCCATCTCGGATGACAGTCATACTCTTCGGCGAAACTTCATAAGATGGGGCGAGATCCTGCATGGCCGGTACTCCTGCCGAGCAAAGCCGACGTCGAGGTCCTGCTTAACCTGGCACTCTCCAAAAGGTTGCATCAAAACGACCCGTTCGAAATTTGACGTGCACAGTCACATTATGCCTCAGGCGTTAGCTCGAAGGCAAAAACGGTACTTTTGGGTTCACAGTCCCCCCACCCTGTGAACCCGAAAGTACCGTTCTTGCACGAATGCAATTGTAACATTACCCATTCGCAAACAGTTCATCTTCCGCCTATGAATCCCGCCAAGGTTGTGCTTTCGAGCCAGGTTGGATGCTGCGCAGGTCAAAGCGAATTGTTACAGGTCCGTGATCGGAAACTTGATGCCTCAGGCATAAGATTTCGCAAAAAACGGTACTTTCGGGTTCACAGCCCCCCCACCCTGTGAACCCGAAAGTACCGTTTTTTTACAAACCTCACGAAAAACTGTAACATTTGACACCTCTTCTGAAGAAATTGCTTGCACTGGAGAATCAGGGCGTTGAAATGCCCTCATGTTCGAGTTCACAGATTTCCTTTCGCGCCTTGGATTGCCTCCCGAGAATACGCGTCTTCTTCGGCACCATCCCAGGGGCCTGGAAGCCTGGCGCAGAGGAAAGAGGGCTGCATTCGGGAGTTTCGCAAGCTTCCAGAAGAAAGGGAACTGCCCGTACAACGGATCGGGCTACGCGGCACACTTCCTTCCCTGGGCACCGCTCGAAGATGGCACTCCTACGGGCCTCTTTGCCGGGATCACACGAGTTCTCGACCGGTGGGACTGGGATGGAGGACGGCTGCCGAGGATGCAGGACTCTGAGGTCATCGCCTACGAGACCGGGAAGGACAGCGTGGTGGCCTACGATCTCGAATGGATCGAGGAGGCTTCGCCCTATGCAGAGAGGGTTCTGATCCGCTGGGGCGCCGGCACCAGGGCCTGGTCGCAATGGGCGTCGCGAAATTCGAAGGAGATCCTCGAGTTCCGCATGCAAGCTCAGGAGCCACCCTTCCCCGGGTTTTCGTCGTTCTCGGCGCGCATCAGCGAGATGCCGGCCTTCCCCCAGTCCTGGGTCGGCGCTTTGTCCGGGGTCCGAGGCATCTACCTCCTGGTGGCGGACAACGGGGAGCAATACGTGGGCTCTGCGACGGGTGTGGACGGCATGATCGGGCGGTGGCGCAGCTACCTCGCCAATGGGCATGGCAACAATGTGCTGCTCAAGGCGTCAGGGCACAAGGACTACACGGTGTCGATCCTCGAGATCGCGTCACCGGACATGGCCCAGCGCGACATCCTGGACCGAGAAGACTACTGGAAGGCCAAGCTGAGGTCCCGGGCCCATGGCCTGAACGGGAACTGATGTGCCCCGGGCCCGCGGCGGGCCCGGGAGGTAGACTTACGCCGGCATCCCTTCCCGCAGGGTGGAGACACTCTCGAGCAGCAGCTCGGGGTCTTCGCCGTCAGGGCAAACGCGCTGGGCAACCTCGAAGTCGCTGAGACCTGCGCCGACCAGGCTCCGGGCCGTTCGCATCTGCTCGTCGTTAAGAATGGGCATGTCGTCCTCCTCTTGCTTTTGTTGGTCCGCGCTGACCCAGGGAAGCTCCTCGACTTCCCGGCCCCTCACGGACAGCCGGACGCTCATACCAGAGAAGCCTGACTTTGCATAGAGTTTGGGCGCCTGGCAGTTCGTCAGAGGGCGAGCTGCCCCCGGGTAATAGCCAAAGCGAGCGTCTGGTCACGGGTCTCCGCGCGCATCTTCCGACATGCTTCCTGGATGATGGCCCATACCGCGAGCTCCCGGAGAACCATCTTCTCAGCGATCTCGTCCTCCCTCATGCCGTTGGCCAGGTAGCTCAGTACGGCGCGCTCCCGGCCGTCGAGATGCGACCAGTCCGATCCGAAGGCGTAGCCCTGGTGGGGCTCGGCACCCGGAGGCTGCAGTGCACACGACATCATCGCCGAGATCGAGGCGAAGGCGCGCGCTGTGCCCGGCCCGAACAGGCCGCGGGGGTCATCGAGGCAGCTCAGCGTTACGCCCTTCCCGATGCCCCCTTCAAACCAGCTGTGGGCGACGAAATAGTTCGCGTCGTAATGCGGCAGCGCGTCATGGAGGGCACGAATGCGCGGCACATCGATGTTCACCTTCGCCTCGTAGGAGACATCGTAGACCGAGGGAGGGGCCCCGCTCATCGCGGCCTGGAGAAGGGGGTCGATCTCATGGAAGCGCTGTACGGCGTAGTCGGCCAGCCAAAGGGGATCCATAGAGCTTCGCATCCAGGCGATCTGGGAATTGTCACGCAGGAAGGCGCCGGCATTCACGCCATTCGCGCCGATCTTCCCGGCCACAGCGTTGACCGCCAGCCAAGCCTGCTCGGGTCCATTGGCCTGGGCGAGCCGGTCGGCCGCGTCGATCAGGAGGTTTGCGTATCTGGTCGTCATCGTCGGCCGCATCCGAGGGAGTCGCCGGAGAATGCTGTGCCGCAGCGTCAATGTCCATGCTGGACGTGATTAGCGCCATCTGGACGGCGCCCCCGTACTACAGACGAGGGCGCCGGGCGGTCAGGCCGCCTTGTTCAGGTTGCTTTCGGCGAGCTTGCTCAGTTTCTCGTCGGTGGCCTTCTCTTCCTTCAGCGTCTGCTTGAAGAGCTTGGCGCACTCCTTGTGCCCCATCTCCTCGGCCCAGGCGATCAGGGTGCCGTACCGCGCGATCTCGTAGTGCTCGACCGCCTGGGCGGCCGCGGCGAGGGCTGCGTCGAGGACCTTCTGGTCGGCGATCTCGCCCGAGATCTCGTCAGCTTCCTTGATGATGCCGTCGATGGCCGGGCATTTCTCGGCCTTGGGCTTCTCATCCAGCGACTTGAAGGCATCCTCGAGACGTTTGATTTGGGTCTTCGTCTCTTCGAGATGGTCCTCGAAACCCTTACGAAGGGGGCCTTCTGAGGCCTTCTTGATCATCTTCGGCAGCGACTTCTCGATCTGCTTCTCGGCGTAGTAGATGTCCTGCAGTGTGTGCAGGAAGAGATCGTGGAGACTTTCGATGTCTTTCGACAAGAGCGCCATGTGAGCTTCCTCCAATACAAGCAGCGACCGCTCGCTGCTTCGTGCCGGGAAACTCTGAAAATGCGATGGCGTTCCCACGCCTCTCGCGGGCATCGGCTACTTCCCGCCCAAGGAAGGCGCTCCATGCGGCGTACCGCCGGTAAGCGACCTTCACCTGGGCTCGGAAGCTACTCAGACGTACATCTGGTCGGCGAACACGTGGCGCACGATGTCTTCGCGACGAATGCCGCGGGCCTCGAGCTCGGCGTCCGAAAGCGAGGACAGGAACTCGACGCGGCGGTAGCGGGAGTTGGACTCGGCGACCAGGACGAAGAAGCTCCCGATCCGGGACAGAAGCGCGCGGAACGGGTTGCCTCGGGCGGGTGCCTGGGATTCAAAATCGACTGCGGACATAGTGGCTCTCCTTGTCAGGCTTTCTTTGCCTGTGTTCACGAAGAGAACTAGTTGCTGCGCTGCGGCATGAGAACCGCCATTGCATCATCGCCGCGTCCCGCTGGCTGCATGCCTCTGAAATCCCTCGGCATGAAGCGCCGAGTAAGCGATCAGGCGGCAAGCATTCCATGGTCGTGGTGTTCGACGTCTGTGCCTGGCGCCGGGGTCGAGAGCACGCCGATCTTGGTGGCCACCTCGAGGCGTGCGCGCCGGCGGGCGGCCTGCAGCTTCCGACGGGAGCGCTCGACCAGGGCCAGTGAGACGCCGGACAGGAACAGAGGGATGACCATCTCCGCCAATCCGCCGTTGAGCCCTGCCAGAGCGCTCCAGACGCAAGCGACTAGGACCGTCAGGCACGCCGCGATCTGGACCCATCCGATCATGATGCTTCCCTCCGACGGTGTAGGCTCCCAGCCGGCCGAGACCTTGGCGGGCCGCCAGCGCAGTGGACCGGAAAGGTGGCAGTTCGAGCCTGCCCGCAATCTCAGCACGCTCCAGCACGTCTTGCCGCGGGCCTCGCCCTCGTAAACCAGGACGTCGACGATTTCAGACTTTTTGAGGATTTTCAGGTCGCCAGCATCCAGGTCACAGAACGCGCGCTTGCGGCCGCTGTAGGGCACGATGTCGAGTTCGCACGAACCTGCGACGCCGCCGAGTACGGTTGCGTCGTCGCCTGATACGGCGTCACCGATGATTTCGACATCCTGATGCATGTCGCCCTGCCACGTCTTCTTCCGAGAATCTTCAAGGGGACGGGTAGGACAAGACTAGTTAACGCGGAGTATAAAAATCAGGCGATCTGCTTCGATGTGTGCGAGTGTCACTCACAAGCAACGAGACGTCGGCCATTTGAACGGGGGCGGATACGGATGGTTGTCTGCCGGAGTATACTGATTACCTGCGGGGCAGATCGGGCCGCCCTCCTCCTCCCGAGCGACCCGATCCACGTGAGATGGCGCCCTCCTCCCTTGGCGTCACCTCGATGAGCCGGTCCGTTGGGCTCCCGTTCAGCGGGCCGGCTTTCTCGCCGCACGAAAGTGCACAACCGGCTACATGTAAAGGGAATTCCTCTCTGCACTGCAGCGACAGAGGTTAGCTGATCAGGCGCTACGAAGTACCCTTGCCCACCGCACCTTCGGCTCCGTGGGAGTGGGATTGCTTCTCCCTCGACTTGGGCGTGACCACCCACCTCCGCGGCTGCGGTCTTCTTCCGCCCATCCCGAGGCGCGGAGACTGGCCCCGCTTTCCGAGGACAGCGTGTAGGTGATGATCTTGCTGTATCCCCGGCGCCGGGCTTCGCGGGCCGCCCATCCGTAGAGCATGGAGGAGGCGTTGAAGCGATGCGCGCTGGGCATCGAGCGATCCAGGCAGAGACGGTTCACCTCCAGAACCTGGGTGGCATCGATCATCCGGGCCACGGGACGCCCCACCATCGCCACCCCGATGAGAGACGGCCCGTTCCAGCAGCCGAGGCCGAACTTCCACCCTGCAGGCGGCCGGCAATGCGCATGATGACGGCGGACGAACTCCTTCGCGACCGCGAACCTGACCGGCCGGACGGAAAGTCTGAAATCGAGCAGCAGGGACGGTGTCTCGGAGGATACCCCACGGATCGCGCAACCCAGAAGGACATCGGCACCCATCTGCCGGAGGATTTCGGCCGCGTCTTTCGGATCGCCCGCGAACTCGTGGCCCCATGCCTCGTGGAGCTCGGCGAAGGAAGCCTGCCCGCACCACGGGCAGACGTCCACCTCGGCGCTGGCGGCATCGAAGGCCATTTTCAGAGTTTTGCCTCAATCTCGGAGACGTGGACCAGGAACGGTGGCAGGTGCTTTGGATGCACGTTCCGCGGGTCGGGCCGCCAACTTTCACCGGCATCCTGTTTCGGGAAATGCCCGTGCCAGGCGCCGGTCCGGCACTCCGAACACTGGGCCTCCTCCCGCGCCTTTGCCAACCAGTACCATCCGGTGGCGGTGTTCTCGACGGCGTTGCATTTGGTGCACGCGAAAAGCGGCATGATGGGTCTCCTACATTCTGAAAATTCGTTTCCCGGGCGCGATCAGCGACGACGGGGAACCCCTCAGCCGCGCGGCGCCTTGAGCCACCGGGAGGGCATCGTCATGAATACAAAACGGTCGACTGCATACGGGGTGGTTCTGGGCATTGGGCTCGGAGGCTTCTTCGATGGCATCCTGCTGCACCAGATATTGCAGTGGCACCACTTGCTGAGCTTGGTCCCCGGCATCGACGATCTCCGCACCCAGATCCTCTGGGACGGCTACTTCCACCTGCTCATGTACGTCCTCGCGGGAGCCGGGTTCTGGGGCCTGTGGATGGCTCATCGTCGGGGCGAACCGCTGGGCCAGCGCGCATTGACCGGCTCTCTGATGGCCGGCTTCGGCCTCTGGCACATCCTCGACAGCATTCTCTCGCATTGGGTACTGGGCATTCACCGCATCAAGGTCGACAGCGCCAACCCGCTTCTGTGGGACCTCGGCTGGTTCGCGGTATTCGGCCTCCTCCCCCTCGCCGTGGGGTGGACCTTCCTGAAAGGTGGTGGCGGCCCTGGCAACGGTGCCGGCCCCCGCGGCCGTCCTGTAGCGCTCGGATTGATGTCCGCCATGTCTTTGGGCGCCGGAACTTGGGCCTTGCAGCCACCTTCTGACCAGCCCCTCACCGCGGTGGTTTTCCGGAGCGACCTCGAGGCGGAAGCCATCAGCGCCAGGCTCGAGGACCTGGGCGCCGAGCTCGTCTGGGCAGACCCATCCATGGGGGTGGTGGTTGTCGATCTTCCTCATTCCAGTCGATGGGACCTCTACCGCCACGGGGCGTTGCTGGTGAGCGGAACGGGCGTGCCGGCCGGGTGCTTCTCCTGGAGCGCAGCCTGAGGGTTGCTCATCAGTGCAGTGTCGTGGGGTGAACCAGAGCGTTCCGAGCGATCCCTCTGGCGACGAGCAGCCGCATGGCATTCGCGGCAGCGGCATCCTGGACATCCAGGTTCACCGGGCAGAGATCCTGAATTCGCTGCAGTGCTCCCTCGAGCCGCGCGAGACGGGCATCCAGTGCGGCCAGGTCTGGGTCACTGGCATAGAGAGCAGGCGACTTTTCAGGCTTCGGCATAGGTCTCGAGCTCCTTGGCCGGAAGGTCGTCTGCGAGCGTGTCCGGGAGCGGGACCTTCCCAGGCTTGAGGCTGGCGAGGTACTTCGCGCGGTCCGCAGCGGCGCAGGAGGAGTTGCGGTAGGCGGTCAGCACGAAGAGGCATTCCTGGACGGCTTTGCGCATGTCGGCGTCCTCCCCGATCATCGAGGGTCTCACAGACCCGGCGGGGTCTACGGATCGGCCCGGAAGAATGAGGTTGCACAGCCACTGGACCGGCGCGCCGATCCTGCCGGGGCAGTCAGAGCGCGGGTACTTCACCCGCTCCAGCGTCACCGTTCCGAACTTCGCGAGCAGGTTCAGCAGGCTTTCGGCATCATGCGCTTCGGGCTTGCCGCATCCGCCTGCCAAGAGGCCACTGTCCACAACTCCCATGAGATCACCTTTCCTTGTGGGCAAGGTAACCGAACAAGGAAAGGGAGGCAACAAAGAACTGGCACCCTGCAGGCAGGATGGCCTATTTCAGACCCGCCGCCCGAGCAAGAAAGACAAGTGCCAGCTTTTCGAGCGACGTGAGTGGCGCCGCCATACCTCGCTCGCTGCCGGAGATGACAGCCTCTCATGTGCCGGGTTTGCTTCCTTGGAACTGGCAACCCTCGCAGCGCAGCAAAGCCGCCTGACCGCGTCCCACGCCGGATGCTTACGGGTGCTCGGCCGTCTCGCTCGCATTCAGGCCGGACCGATGGACTAAAGTTTGACATGTCCATATCTGGACCATACATTCGGATCAAGACAAACTCTGTGCATGCCATGCAAGCCGCAACCCGACAGCCGCTCTTCCAGACGCAATACACGGGCCCCGGGCGCGCGCGCTTGAGCGGGCCCGGATTACGCGCATTCCGCAATGTCGCCGATACTTGGCAGCTGACTGAGGTGCAGCGCATTGCAGTTCTGGGCCATCCCGGGCGTTCCACCTATCACGGCTGGATGCAGAAGGCTCGAGATGGCGCGTCGCTGACCCTTCCGCACGACACCCTGCTGCGCGTCTCCGCGGTTCTCGGGATCCACAAGGCATTGCGCATCTTGTTCAGCAATCGCGCGCAGGCGGTCGAATGGCTCACCAGCTCGCACCGCGGCACGGTCTTCGGCGGGGCCTGCCCGCTCGAGTTCATCACCGAGGGCGCGTTGGACGGCATGATGACCGTGCGGCGTTACCTCGACGGATGGCGGGGTGGCCACGTGGGCCACGGTGCTTCGGAGGGCAGCTTCGCCCCTGTCACGGAAGAGGACCTGGTTTTCCTGTGAGCGTCGACCTCTCGGCCGAGCCGCGCTGCCGCGCCCCAGCCGAAACCATCCGTCTGTTCCCGTCCCGGTTTCCGCCGATCAACGCCTTCGAAGACGTCGCCAGCGCCGAGGATCTCGAAGCGGTGATGGAACTGGAGGGCTGGACCAACAATTGCCTTGCCGGACCACGGCTCGACCCGCCTGGCACCAGGCGCCGTGACATCGTCTCCAATGTCGAGCGGTCTGTTCTCATCTCCACGCTCAAAGATCGAAGTAGGTGATGTGGAAGGTTTGCGTGAACTGCGCTCCCACCGGGCCGAGTGCTTCCCAGCCCGTCTTCTGGGCAGCAGCGCGCACTTCTTTGGCACTGAACTCGTGGACCTCGCTGCCGAGCTTCGAGGCGAGTGCATTCAGATCGTCGAGCAGGCTGGCGGAGATTTGGCTGTTCCCGCTCGCCCAGAAGAAGGCGCAATGCGTGTGCTTCTCGGCGAGGCCAGGGTTCAGCATCTTGGCATAGTTGCGCCCCTGATACCCCGTGGACGTCTTGTGGAAGTTCGGCATCTCGATCTCCTTCGTGTCAACATACCGTACCCTGCCGTCTGTCCATGCGCAATGGCACCTATTCCTTATTTTTCCTCCATGTCCTCCTGCAGACGGACGCGGTGGCCCTGCCGCATGCAGGCGGCGCGGAGCTTGGCTTCACGCTTGTTCTGGGGTGGCTTCGGATCGACCTCCCAGAGACCGTTGGCGCTGGGCGCGATGATGAGGTCCCAGGTCTTCCCGATGCCGAGGTCTGCGCGCACGAGGATTTCCTGGGCGTTGGGGTGCGGCCTTCGGACCGCGTATCCACGCCCTCTCAGGAAGCTTATCCATTCGCGGGTCTCGCGTTCCGCTTCCCCGAAGATCCGGATGGCCTCGTCCCGCCGACGGGCCCGGTCTTTCCGGGCCCATGGATCGATCTCGAAGTCCGCGGGAAGCGGCCGTACGGTCTCGATCCTGAAAACGCGGTCCTCCCGGATCGTCCACGGATGGAAATCATGGCCGATGATCGCGCGTGATTGGATGTATGTCCGCTTCCGGCGGGCCAGGCGCACCGTATCGGCCAGGTCGTCGAACTGCCGGCGCAGCTGCCCCTTTCGCCCGTGGATGACGTGATCATCGGTTTCCCGCGCGATCATCAGGGCCAGGTGGTCCAGCTGCTCCTCGAGTTCGGCCGCACAACCGGGCTGGTTCGAGAAGACCACCTCGCCGCGAGCCTCGATGCGTTTGCGCTCCTTGGCCTCCGAGGAGGTTTCCAGGACCTCGATCTCGCATGAGCCGTCTGCTGGCAGCTCGATGACCCGCGGCATCCCCGAGCTGGTGCGGTGAGACGTCGAGGCGATGAAGTACATGCCCGCAACACAGGCGACGGTCCCGACCGTGTGCTCGACCTCGCCCACCTCCTCCACCTCGACAGGGGGCAAGAACCTGGCTTCCACCAAGTCCCCGTGGCCAATTTCAGGAAGTCTTCCGGCCTTCATAATTCTCCCCTTTCAGACGGTGCCGGTCCTCGGCTTGGACGCACTTTCACTGGCTGCCGGCGGTCTGGTTGCGAACTGAAAATCCTTCACCGGAAAGGACACCCCACAGTAGTCATCGGATGACACCAAGTTCAACAGCCAATCCACGCCTAAAGGATTGACCATTCGCTTTCCTTGTGTCGCTGTATAACAAGTAAAGGATACACGATGCGAAAGCTGTTCTCCGACATTCGCCGCGGGGCGGGACGTCTCCCGGACATGGGCGAGCACCCTGGCACGAGCTTTGCTGTCTGCCTGATCCTTCTCACGGGATTGGCAGGCTTTGCGAAAGGCAACTCGGCGGCACTCGTGGGACTGGCAGCAGGGTTTGCAGTCTATGGCCCCTTGTGGGCGCATGGCTGCGTCGAGCGGGCAAGAACGCAGGATCGCATCCTCAAGAAACGGAGAATGAATTCATGACTGTGACAGGCGAAGAGATCGCTTGCTTTGCGGCTGATGAAGCCAAGGCCCTGCGCGCCGAGGTGGCTGAATGCACGCGATGCGGAGAGGACGGCTGGTGCGCGCCCCTCGGGCCGAAAGCCGATGGCAGCTTCGTCACCTCGCGGCCCTGCCCGAACGGATGCGCCGGCCGGATCGCGGATGCCGTGCGCTTCGAGACGGGGAAGTGGTGACCCATGCTTGATGCGGAAGCGGGCTTCGATCTCGAGGATGACATCCATCCCGACGGTGACGAGGGTGCCGAGCCCCGACCGGACTGGATCTCCGACCACGCGGTGAAGCGCATTCGCCAGCGCCTGGGATTGCCGAAACGGGCTGCCCAGCGCGAGGCCGAGCGGGCGCTTGAGGGCGCGCATGTCCGCCACTTCACGGGCAGCTTCCGCCGGTATCTCGACTACCTTCGCCACCTCCACGGAGTGGGCGCCCATTATCGCATCACGCGGTCGGCGATCTTCGCGTTCAAGTACGGCAATCTGGCCACCGTCTTCCCGGTCCCCCCGAAGCACCGGAAGTCCGCGAACGCGCAGATGGAGCGACTGCTAAAACGGGCCGATGCGAACCTGGCGGAAGCGGAGACTTCGTAACCCTGCCGCTCCGGCTTTCCATAGAACGGGTCATTCTACCTGCCCCCGAGCGGCCAGTCGACCCGCCCATTAGGGTGGTTGCCATTTGGCAATCTTGTTCACTGGCAAACAGCGAAGAGAACTGGAAGTTTCCCCTCTCTCCGGTCGGTCCATTACTTTTTGATTCTTTTTTTTGTTTGCTTTTGGGGGTTTACACTCTGCCCTGAGCCGTGCTCGTTTCCCCCTGCCCGCTGATTGCTGGCAGGTCACCATCGGCAGAACGCGCCCCATGTCTATAAGAACATACCGACCGCCGAGAGATGTTCTCGGCAGGGAGAACGATGGCTGGCTAATGAAAAAGACATACTTTCGAGGCACCATGAAATACATCATTCTCACCACTACCGCTATCACCCTGCTCAGCGCATGTGGCTTCGGCGGCGGCATGGGCGATGACTTCGACGACGGAAGCATCGACGGCGGCACCATTGACGGCGGCGGGGATCCGGGAGGTCCTGTCCGCGACTACGACGCAGCAACTCCCCTGAACTCCTTCTCAGAATCCGCCGGACAAGGTGGAACTTACAGTGCCGCGGGTATCGTAACGTCCGCTGAAGTCACCACCAATGGCGGGAAGGTCACGTGGGTCGCTGATCCGGAAACAACGCCGGGCGCACAACTCCACATTCATCTGGAAGATGAACTGCTTCGAGCTGTGCGAGTAAGTCGGAGCGGTGCCGATTTCACCTTGGACGAGGACAACGGAGCACTGATATCAGGCTCCGAAGACGGAACGCGAATTGCGTTGCTTTCCCAGGATGAGCGGACCGGTGCCCTACTGGCCGATCCCCGTGGCACCGGCTTCGAGTACCAGTCGTTCGGCGTATGGGACGTTAGCCAGGGGATGGTCGGACACGGAGCTGCAGGCTCTTTCGGCGTGCGCACCTCAGCAAACGCGTTGCCGGCGGCCGGGACCGCGAGCTACCACGGATCGTCTGTTGGTCAGGTGGTCACAGAGGGGGAAATTTATCTGACCGACTCCCGGGTTGCCGTCACCACCGACTTTGAGACCGTCGCCATGACGAGCTCGGATACCTCAATCGTCGATATGAGCACGGGCAATGCCACTACTGCAGCGCGCCCTGACCTGGACTTTACCGCCTCCGGCACGCTGACCGGCTCGGGTTTCACCTCGAACATCGACACCGCCGGTATCGAAGGCTCGGTGAACGGGCAGTTTTACGGACCTGGCGCCGAGGAGGTGGGCGGGACGTTCGCTGCGAAGGCGGGTCAAAGCACCTACTTGGGCGCCTTCGGCGCGGCTAAGTAAGCGTAGGCCTCTCCCGCGCTGAGAAAGCTTTCCTGTCCTACGACGCGAACGCATAAATCTGACGGAATGCTCACTGTGAGCATTCCGACCCTCTTCTCTTTGAGGCGAACCAATGACTGGGATGCAGTAACCGCACCTCGAGGGGCATCTATTTTACAGTGCATTGCAACTCAGTCGACCCGCCCGTTTGGGCGGTTGCCATTTGGCAATCTTGTTCGTTGGCAAACAGCGTAGAAAAATGGAAGTTTCCCCTTTCCTTAGCCAGCTCGTTGTTGCTTGATTCTGTTTTTTTGTTTCGTTTTAGGGGTTTACACGCCACCCTCAGCCGTGCTCCTTTCCCCCTGCCCGCTGATTGCGGGGTCGCCACCATCCGCAGAACGCGCCCCATGTCGAATACGAATATGCCGATTGCCGAGTAAACCTCCTGGCAGGGAAGCCGATGGCTGGCGTACACGAGAACCTAATTTTCGAGGGACCATGAAACACATCATTCTCACCACTACTGCGCTTACTCTTCTCGGCGCATGCAGCAACGGCGGCGGTAGCGGCGGCATCAATGCGACACCCCTGAAGTCCTTCTCCGAAGCTGTTGAGCAAGGCGGAACCTACCAGACGACCGGGATTGTGACTTCAGCCGCTTACACGACCAACAGTGACGATGAAGTCACCTCGGTTGGCGATGCTGAAACGGCGCCGAACGCCCAGCTTTACATGCACATCGAGGAAGAGTTGCTCCGAGCCGCACGCGTCAACCAAAGCGGCGCGGACTTCGCATTCAACGAAGGCAAAGGGGCAGAGATTGTCGGCTCCGAAGATGGTCAAGTCTTCGTCGTGGTGAACGAAGACGAAACCATGGGCGGGCTGTTCGCCGACCCAGCCGGCATCGGTTTCGAGTATCAGTCGTTCGGCGTCTGGGACGTCATGGGCGAAGACAACGCCGGCCGCGCCGCAGCCGGTTCCTTTGGCGTTCGCACCGCGGCCGACGCCATGCCCACCACGGGTACGGCCTCCTACTCGGGCCAATCCGCGGGGCAAGTCGTTACGGATGGTCAGGCCTACCTTACCGGCTCCCAGGTAACGCTGAGCACTGACTTTGAGACGGTGGACATGTCGAGCACCGATACCACTGTCGTCGACATGTCCACTGGTAACGTCACGACCACAGCCCGTCCTGACTTGGATTTCACCGCGTCGGGCGATCTGGACGGTTCCGGCTTCACCTCGAACATCGACACCGCCGGGTTCGAAGGGTCGGTGAACGGGCAGTTCTATGGCCCCGGCGCCGAGGAAGTGGGCGGCACGTTTGCCGCGACGACCGGCGGCAGCAACTACATGGGCGCCTTCGGCGCAACGCAGTAAGCGTGAGCTTTCGCAAGACAATTGCAGTGGCCGCCCTGGCGGCCGCTGCTTTGGTTTCGGAGGCCGGCGCGCAACCCCAGCAGGCGGCTTCCATCTCCACCGGGACGGCGTTTCAAGCGGCTCTCATTTCTCTGAATTCCGGCCGCCCCGAACCCGCTATCCGAATTTTCAGAAAAATCCTGGCCGCTAATCCGGGCCTGGTGCGCGTTCGCCTCGAGCTTGCCAGGGCCCTCTATGCCGCGGATCAGTATTCCCAAGCCAAGGAGCAGTTCCGCATCGTCCTGTCGAGCGGTGACCTTCCCCCGAATGTGCGGGCCAACGTCATACGCTTCATCCGGCGGATCGATGAGGACCGCGGCCTGCGAACCGATTTCAGCATTGGTCTCCGCGCGCCGTCCGGGAGCGGGCGATCCTACGAGAGCGACGAGATCGAGGTCATCATGAATGGCCGTCCGTTGACGTTCCAGATGGATCGGGAAGACCCGCCCGCCACGGGAGTCGACCTGCAGGGCTCGATCCGAAAGCAGTGGCCTCTGAGGACCTATGAGAACGGCTCGAAGCTCACTGGATACCTTCGCGGCAAGGGCGCAGTCTACGAGACGCGCGACACGGAGTGGGACACCGCCAACGCCGAGGTCGGGGCGGGCCTCCAGCTCACATGGCCGAAGTCCACTGGCTTCGTCGAGGCTACGTATGGGCGCGGCTTCGAGGCATGGGAGCTGACCGAAACCCGGGTGGGAGTGGGCTCCGGCATCCAGGTCCGCCGGGATTCCGGCCTGACAACCGCGGTCAGCCTGTCGTTCCAGGACGTTACCCTTGCGAAGTACTCGGATGCCAAGGCCGCGCGCACGAACGTGTCGTTCGAGGTGATCCGCCCTCTCGCAGGCCGCGACCAACTGACGCTCGGGGTGTCTTACCAGCGCCAGAACGCAGATCGCGGGGACCTGGCATACGATTTCGCGGAGATCAGGGCGTCCCGGAAGACCGAGACTGCCGGCGGGTTCGTACTGGAGCCGTCGCTCTACGCACAGATCTTCCGGCAGGAGGACCCCACGCCCGGGCTCCCGCGCTCACGGTCCGAGGAGGAATACGGCGTCGATCTCCGCGTCGAGAAGCCTGACGTCTTCGTCTTTGGCCGTCTGACCCCGTACGTCGAGGTGGGCGCCTCGAAGCGGAACAGCAACTTTGATGCCTACAGCTACCGCGACGTACGCATCAACGCGGGGTTCTCGAGCGCGTTCTGACCACGAACCGGACTGTTTCCCTGCCGGCCCGCGGGAGAGCTTGCATGCTCCTGCGGGCCGGCCTATTTCCAGTTCATGACCTGATTTCTTGCCTCCGCTGCACCGTTCATGCCCGCCATCCCGGTGGGCCGGTGCCTATGGAGGCAGATTAGTGAAGCACGACAAGATCGGCGAGCGCGACCGCGCAGCCAAACGGGACCGCATCATCCGCACGGCGGAATGGGTCCTCCTCAAGGCCTACCGGGCGTCCTACCGCAAGGAAATCCTCGAGAGCCAGTTCCGCATCAAGGAAGGCATCATTCGCGAGATGCGGCGGCGGGCCAGGTAACAAAAGAAGAGGCCGCGCGGCATCCCCGGGCGGCCTCTTCTTTTCAGAATGTCTGGAGTTCAGGCCTTCCAATCGGCCGCTGCCTGCGCCGCGATCCGGCGGATGTCGCTGCGTGCAATGCCGATGTCGGCCAGTTCGCGGTCGTCCATGGCTGCGAGTTCGCGGAACACGCGGTTGGACTCGCGGCGGCGCGAGAACCAGGCAACCAGGCGGTTCCAGGTCGGCTTCGTGTCCTCGAAATGGGATGTCTTGCCGCGGAAGGCGGCGTGGTCTGCGGTCGTCATTTCAGTAGTTTCCTTCATCGTTGAGCAGCAGGTATGCCGCAGCGCAGCGATGGGCAACGGCCGCGGCCGCAAAGGCGGTATGCTCCGCAAGCAAGGCGGGAGCGCTACCATGGGCCGCGGACTCCGGTCACCCGAAGAGAGCGTCTCCCGTAACTCCGTCGTAGCCGAGGAACGTGATGTCAACGGTATCTCTCACGAGGATCGTCGTGCTGCCGTAGGTCAGCAGGGTGTCCGTCCCGGAAGAGGTGTCGACGGTCACGTCCGTGGAATTGTTCGCTCCGGAGAACTGCAGGATGTCCTGAACCGCCGCCGTTCCGTCGTCAAAGCCTTCGACCGTGTCGCTGCCGTCAGACGTGTCGAAGATGAAGGTGTCCGCCATATCCGCGCCAGGGTAGCCCGGATCCTCGCCATAGAGGGTGTCATTCCCGTCGTCGGCGCCACCTTCCACGAAATCGTTCCCGGTCCCGCCGAAGAACTCGTCGTCGCCCGCCCCGCCCAACAGGGTATCGGCACCATCGCCGCCATAAAGGGTGTCGGCCCCGAGGTTACCCATCAGGCTGTCGTTGCCATCCTCGCCGTGCAGCTCGTCGTCTCCATCACCCCCGCAGAGCGTGTCGTCTCCGAGGCCGCCGTAGACGAAGTCGTCTCCTTCGTCCCCGCAGAGTTCGTCGTTACCTGCCCCGCCGATCAGGGTGTCGCTTCCGGTGCCACCGTACGCTTCGTCCGCGTCGTCGCCCCCTTCCAGGATGTCGGCACCGTCTCCTCCGTGCAGCGTGTCAGCACCGGCGCCGCCGAGGATGCTGTCATCGCCGGCGCCGCCGTCGAGGAAGTCCGCCCCCGAGCCCCCATCGAGGGTGTCGTGACCATCTCCACCGTCGAAGTCGTCATTTTCAGAGTTTCCGAGGAGGCTGTCATTGCCGAGGCCACCCTGCAGTGTGTCAGCACCCGTCCCGCCGTCCAGCGTGTCGTTGCCAGCATCTCCGGCCAGGGAGTCATCATCCGCGCCACCGAGGAGGGAGTCGTTGCCCCACCCACCGAGCAGGGTGTCTGACCCCGCATCTCCGTTCAGGGTGTCGTCGTCTTCCTCGCCTTCCAGCCGGTCTGCAGCATCGCCGCCACTCAGGACGTCGGAACCTGAGCCCCCGTACAGCGTGTCGGCATCCGCCCCACCGTCCAGCGCATCGTTGCCGCCCTCGCCGTAGAGAACGTCGACCCCCGATCCGCCCAGCGCCGTGTCGTCTCCATCCCCGCCGCGGAGGGTGTCGTTCCCGTCCTCGCCCTCGAGGCGGTCATTTTCAGAGTTTCCGAGAAGGCTGTCATCGCCGAGGCCGCCTTGAACGGTATCCGCGCCCGCGCCGCCGGCCAGGGTATCGGTGCCGGCCCCACCCGTCAGGGCGTCCTCGCCATCGCCGCCCAGAGCGGAATCGTTGCCGTCCCCTCCATCAATGGTGTCGTTGCCTGCATCCCCGGAGAGGAGGTCATCCCCGGCATCACCCAGAATGCTGTCCCCGCCGGCGCCGCCATAGACGGTGTCGATCCCATCACCGCCGTTGATCGTGTCGGAGCCGGCGTCCCCGTTCAGGAGGTCGGCCTCATCACCCCCGTCGAGAAGGTCGGCACCATCTCCTCCGTGGAGGGTGTCCACCCCTGCACCGCCGCGCAGGTCGTCGTTTTCAGAACCTCCGTCGAGGACATCCGCGCCATCGCCACCCTCCAGGGTGTCGGAACCAGATCCGCCTTCGAGGCTGTCAGCTCCTGCCTCGCCGTAGAGGACGTCTGCATCAGCCCCGCCCAACGCGGTGTCGTCGCCCGTTCCGCCGAACAGGGTGTCATTTCCCTCGTCGCCCTCGAGGACGTCGTTTTCAGAGTTTCCGAGAAGGCTGTCATCGCCAAGGCCGCCGGCCAACGTGTCGGCACCTGCCCCCCCGTCCAGGGTGTCCTGGCCATCTCCACCGGTCATGAGGTCGGCGCCACTGCCGCCCAGCGCCGAGTCATCTCCTGCGCCACCATCGATGGTGTCCTGGCCGGTTCCGCCGTGGAGGGTATCGGCCCCTTGCCCGGCATCGAGCTCATCGGCACCAGAGCCGCCTTGCAGGTCGTCATTGCCATCGCCACCGATCAGCGTGTCCGCGCCCATGTCCCCGCGAAGCGTGTCTGCGCCGTCCTCACCCTCGAGGAGATCGGCGCCATCCCCGCCGTGGAGTTCGTCACCGTCGCTTCCGCCGCGGAGGACGTCGTCACCCGCCTCGCCCTGCAGGGTATCCCGACCAGTTCCGCCGCCCAGGACGTCGTCGCCTTCACCGCCCGCCAGGCTGTCATCCCCGGCATCCCCGTCCAGATGGTCAGCGCCAGCCTCACCGAGCAGGGTGTCCGCTCCATCGCCGCCGGAGGCCGTGTCTTCGCCATCGCCCGCGAGAACGCTGTCGTCACCGGCCTCCCCGTAGAGGGCGTCGCCCCCTTCGCGGCCGTAGAGAACATCGTTGCCCTGGCCGCCGAGCACGGTGTCATCGTCCGTACCACCGTCCAGCGTGTCGTCTCCTGTCCCGCCGGCGAGGCTGTCACGACCGTCCTCACCGTAGAGGAGGTCACCGTCTGCGCCTCCATCCAATGTATCGTCGCCCAGACCGCCAGAGATGGTGTCCCGGCCGCTGTCGCCGCGAAGGTCATCGTTTCCGGCATCGCCGTCGACGGAGTCGTTTCCAGCCCCGCCGTGCGCGGTATCCTGGCCCGAGCCACCGTGAACAGTGTCATCCCCGTCACCGGCCTCGAGGAGATCGTCCCCTCCACGCCCATCGACAACGTCATCGCTATCGAGCGACCGGAAGTGCTCGTCTTCGTCGCTGCCCGTGAGGACGTCCTCGAATACCGTCCCAGTGATCGGCCCGGGCTCCGGCGTGGGCTCGGGGACTGGCACAGGTTCCGGCATCGGCTCGGGCTCGGGCTCGGGAGTAGGTTGGGGTTCCGGCTCCGGGACCGGTGCAGGCTCCGGGAGCTCAGGCAGCGGGACCGTCGGCCCAGGACGAGGGAGATCAACCAGGATCGGGTCCTCGAGCGGATCGGGCCCCGGGAGCGGAGACGTCGTCTCGAAGGGCTGCCCAGGGCGAGCGGAATGGCCGCCGTGCCCGGGGTTGACCGAGTACGAAATCTCCAGGATCGACCCGGCCTCTGGTCCTGGGCCACTTCCCTCGCGGAGGGTGCGACCTCCCGATCCCATGTCCCCCGGCACGGGCTCCCCAAACTCAAAGCTCAGATCACCGCCATTTTCAGAGTTTTCCGCCGCCTCCGCAGGGCCGACATCCTCCGGTGAAGGCATTGCTGGAAGCGCTGCGTTCTCCTCCCCCTGGTTCACGACTTTCGCGTCGCCGCCCGCCTCGTGATCGACGCCGTCTTGCCCCTGTTCCGCGGGCTTCCCGAAATCCGGGCGTAGGTGGGCGTACTCGTCGAACATCCGACCCTCGAGATCGGACATCTCTTCGGCCTTCTTGGCACCAGGCTGGTCCGGGAAGCGAAGATCGTTTTCCGGCATCCTCAGCTCATCGATCTCGGCATCCTCCCGGCCGGGCCGCACCTTCAGGGTTTTCGTGAAGTCGGGGCCCCGGTAGATCAGCGCCGAGGCATCTTCACCCCAGTCCTGTTCGCTCGCCGCGGCAATTTCCTCGATCCCGGGCAACGCGTCCGCCTTGGCCTTCATGGTCAGAAGCAGGATCGCCTGGATCTGGAACAGGACAGCCAAAAGCTGCTTTTCGTTGCGGCCACGAAGCATGGACCGCAACTTGTTTCCCGCCTTCGGGGTGCCGTTTTCCATGGCCCGTCCTCCAGTCTCTACACTCGTCTATAAAGTCTGAAGTTGCGGTGAGAACGTGAAAAACAAGTATGACCCCTAACCCATGCAGTGGAAGGAATGCGAAAAAATCGTGGTTTGGAGCGCCTTTGTGTTGACCTCCGCAGGGGAGGCTTTATAGGGGCGCCGAGACAATATCCTTGCCTGTCCTGCACATAGACGGGATCGGCGAGGCGATTCAATGAAAGAGAAGGGGGTGCTGTCATGCGCACTCTTTCCGAGCCGTTGCGCAAGGCGGCGAGCTACGAGTTAGTGTCTGTTGTTTTGGGGCTGCCCATCCTGTCGGGTCTCCATGACCAGGGATACGGGCCGATGTTCTTGCTGCTCACCCTGGGATCGGTGATCGCGGCTACCTGGAACCTGGTCTTCACGAGGGTCGTCGAGAATTCCCTGAAAAAGCGAACCCGCCGTACCGGCATGCAGCACCACTGGACCATGGACCACGCCCTGGCGTATGAGGCAGTCCTACTGGCAATCATGCTTCCGGTGACATCCTGGGCGCTGGGCATTTCCTTTTTCCAGGCCTTCATAGTCAGCGCCACGATCTCGGCCTACTACGCGATCTACAGCGTGGCCTTCACCTGGGTCTACGGCGCCTTCATCTCAGATCCTGAAAACGCCTACTGAAGGGAAGGCTCGCTCTTCATCTCTTCACCGTGCCCTGCGAGCTTCATGCGGGACGCTGGGAACGGTTTGAGGAGGTCGAACGCGTCGGCGGGTGATCCGGACAGCCAGGTCTCGAAGGCGTCCTCCGGAAGGATCACCGGCATGCGGTCCGGGTGCACGGGCTTCACCAGTTCGTTGGGCGTGGACGTCACCATCGAGTAGGTCAGGATGTCGACCTGCTCGTCCTTGTAGTAGCCCCTGTGCTGCTTCCAGATGCCGGCGAACGCGTAGGGCTGTGGTTTCCCTCCACCATCGGTGACGGTGAACCAGTGGTAGTCGGCAGGTGCCCGGCCCTTGGCCTCGCAGAACGACGTCGCGGGGATCAGGCAGCGGCGTTCCTCGAAGCTCTGACGCCAGAAACCCGAGCTGCGGAGCTTGTCGTCCCGAGCGTTGTTGATGGCCTTCGGCTGGATGGGCTTGCCCGTCTTCTTGCTCTTCTGGGGCATCACGAAGCCCCAGTGCATGTCCAGGGCTTCCCGTTCGCCCTCGTTCAGGCGGACCACCGGCCCATCGTATTTCGGGAAGATCGCGCGCCTGGGCTCGAAGTTTCCGAGCCGGTCGTTGGCAGCCGGCACGTCGAACAGCGAGCGCATGGCGTCCTTCGGCATCGAAGCGGCGTATAGATTGCACATCGCGGGCTCCTGACCTTCCTACGGGCAGAATGGCGTGTTTACCTGCTCAGGCAATCACGTAGCCCTCCTAAGGGCTCGAGAAGGGGGGTAGCGATGACCGAGACCGCTCCTCGGATGTCGTTTTCAAGGTGTAAAACGTCGGTTTTCGTTCGCGTATATCCGAAATATATTTGCAATGTATCGACGATATGGAGGGCGCTTGCATGATTCGTTCGGTACAAACACTGGGTTCTGAAATCGCGGCCACGGCGCCGCTGCATGGGAGCTTCGATGTTCTCGTAGTGGGTGCCGGACCGGCCGGGATTGCAGCTTCCGTGACAGCAGCGGAAGCGGGTCACTCAGTCCTGCTTGTCGAGCGGCTTGGATACTGCGGTGGCGCGGCAGTCTCAGGAATGTCAGGCACCATTTGCGGTTCAACGGCCGGTCGAAACAGACCGGCGGATGCAGATCACATCCATCGCGATCATCATTGTCGTCGCCGGAATCCTGTCGGCATTTCCGGAAACAGCGAAGACCACCCTCGACAGCGTCTTCAAGTACATGACACACACTTTCGACTTCGCGTTCCTGCTGATCGGCTTCGCAGCGCTTGTGTTCGTCGTCTGGCTGGCGATGTCGAAGTACGGTGCAACCCGGCTGGGCGGCGCTGAGAGTGGCCCCGAATTCACCTGGGGTGCTTGGGGTGCGATGGTCTTTCTCGCCGGCATCGCGTCTGGCCTCATGCTCTGGGGCGCCACTGAATGGGCATACCACTACGCGTGGACGCCGTTCGGCATCGAGGCGCAGTCGCCGCAGATGTTCACCGTCGGGCAGGCCTACGGCATCTTCCATTGGGGTCCGACTGCCTGGGCTCTCTACTGCGTGCCCGCCGTGGCGATGTCCTACATCTACTACGTGCGAAAGAAGCATGTCTACAAGGTCAGTGAAAGCTGCCGCGGAGCACTGGGTAGCCTCGTCGACGGACCTGTGGGAACGGTCATCAACTACCTCTTCATCTTCGGCATTCTCGGCGCCGCTGCGACCTCGCTGGGACTGGGCACACCGATGATCGGCGGCGCCGTTGCAGCGGTGATTGGAGTCGAGGCAAACCTTTGGCTCGATGTCTCGATCATCATCGCCTGTACGGCCCTGTTCACTCTTTCCTCGGGCCTCGGCCTCGAAAAGGGGATCAAGCGGCTTTCGCTCTTCGGCACGCTGCTCACCCTGGCAATCGTGGTCTACACCTTTCTCGCCGGCCCGAGCGGCTTCATCACCCGCCTCGGAATGGACAGCCTGGGCTACGCAGTCACCAACTTCATCGAGATGAGCCTCTGGACCGACAGCGTCGCCGCATCGGGGTTCCCACAGGCATGGACGGTTTTCTACTGGGCGTGGTGGGTAGCCTATGCGCCGTTCATGGGCCTCTTTGTGACCCGCATTTCGCGCGGCCGGACGATCCGTGAGGTGGTTACGGGAATGCTGTCCTTCGGCTCGGCGGGCTGCGCGATCTTCTACATCGTGCTCGGCGGCTACGGGATCAACCTGCAGATGGAAGGTGCGCTCGACATGGTCGCGCTGGTGAACGAGCAGGGCGTTGCGCCAGCGATCATTGCGATGTTCGAGACCCTTCCGGCTTCCAAGATCGTGCTGCTCGCCGTCGCGGTATCGGGCATTGTCTTGCTCGCCACCACCTTCGACTCGGCGGCATATGTCATGGCTTGCGCAGCCACCAAGGAATTGGACGAAGGCGTCGGTCCGGAGCGCTCCAACCGTCTGTTCTGGTGCGCCGCGATTTCAGTGCTGCCGCTGGCGTTGCTGTTCCTGGGCGGCCTGAAAACGATGCAAACTGCAGCTGTTCTCGTCGGCCTTCCGATCATGCTCATCTTGGTTTGCATGATGATCACGGTCGTCAGCTTCCTGAAACAGGACAACCCGGCGCCGTTATCCGCGCGCGCAGTTTGATCCCACAGGGCGGCCGGACTCCTGGCCGCCCAAAATCTTCTTCAGTAGGCCGAGCATCATGAAAGACGTCGTCGTCAGCAAAATTGACCTTTACGGCATCGGCCCCGACGGCCCCAAAGTCACCTGGTCTTCGCATCTCGGCCCTATGTATGAGGCCATGACGCTGGCGAAGCTTACGCTGTCCGACCAGACGGAAGCAGTTGCCGCAGTCACGAGCTACACGGAACACGAATTCGACCAAACGGTCTTCAGCTCTGCATCTCTGATGGCACCGTTCGTGCTCGGCCGTCCCGTCGTCGACATTCCGCAAATCTACGCCGACATGCGGTCACGTTATGTCCCACTGGGACATCTCTCGACCTCCCTGTTCGACATCGCTCTGCATGATGCGAAGGGCAAGCTCCTCGGCCTTCCAATCTACCAGATGCTGGGCGCCGCTCGTCACCGTATCCGCGCCTACGCCTCCAGCCCGCTGCTGTCGTCGGATGCGGAATACGTCGCGTACTGCGAGAAAATGCTCGCCCGCGGCTACCGCGCCATCAAGATCCACCCGTACTGCAACTTTGCGGACGATTTCCGTTTGGTCGCAGCTCTGGCGGAGCATTTCGCAGGACAGGACATTGGCTGGTCCCTAGATGCCGACGGCAACTACACGATGGAACAAGCATTGCGCATGGGACGCGCCCTGGATGCGGCTGGCTGGGAATTCTTCGAGGCCCCGATCCCGGATGCGGACCTGCCTGGATACAAGTCACTGGCTGATGCGCTCGATCTCGACGTGATCTGCGGCGGGAATGCCCTCCCTGATCTACGGCTCATTCAGCTGGCTTTGCAGATGGGGGCATGGGATCGATCCCGTTTCGACGTCACAGGGATCGGCGGCTTCACCGGCGCCTGCGCCGGAATGGCGCTGACGGCCGCGCACAACCGGAAATGCGAAGTGCAGAGCTGGGGTTATACTCTGACGCAGGCCGCGAACCTTCACCTCATGCTGGCCTACAGCAACTGTGATTACTTCGAGCAGGCCGCACCGTTTGAAAAGTACGAGTTCGGGGCCAAACAGGTCATCCGACCGGATCAGGAGGGGTTCGTGGCTGCCTCTGGATTGCCAGGTCTTGGCGTTGAGATGGACTGGGACAGCATGGCTGACAGTGTCTACGCCCACAGGGAGTTCGCTCAGTGACCGTGAAGATCAGCAGCGTCGAGGTCCTCTGCCTCAAGGATCCCGCCGGTGGGTTCTTTCGGTTCGAAGGTAGTTACCAGAATGTCGTTGTCCGCGTGCACGGCGACAATGGACTCTATGGGGTTGGGGAAACAGATTCCCCGCCGGAGGTTATCCGCGCCATCATCCAGATGGAGGGCTACAATTCGCTGGCCCAGGGCCTCGGCGACGTTCTGAAGGGGCGGTCTCTCGACGACCCTCGGACAATTTGGGATGAGATGTACGACGCCACACAGTGGTTTGGACGGCACGGCGCGGTCATCCATGCGATCTCTGCCCTCGATATCGCGATCTGGGACCTCTACGCAAAGTCCGAGGGACTTCCGTTGCACGCCGTCTTGGGGCGCGCCAGACGCGAAAAATTGCCGGCATATGCTACCATCTACCCAATGGAGGCGAGCTGCGAGGGCATAACTCGGCAGGTTGGCGACCTTCTCGATGCCGGCTTTCGAAACATCAAGTTTTGCGTCGATCCCTGGTGGGACGATATAGAACTGGTGCACACCAACCTTCGGCATCTCAGGCGTCTGGTAGGGCCCAAAACGGGGCTGATGCTGGACGTCGCACAGGAGTTCCACCGTCTGCAGCAATTGGCGCCGTTCCTCGACCTTCTCGAGGAGATCGAGGTCCTTTGGAGCGAGGCCCCCTTCCCTCTCGGAAATGTCGAAGACCATGTTGCGCTGAAAACGCGCACGCGCCTCCCGGTCGGCGTTGGCGACCTTGGCTTTACGACCTGCCGAGAGTTTTCAGAGTATCTGGAACGGGGTGCACTCGACATCGCACAACCCGATCTTTCCATGTTTGGCGGCTTTTCGGAGGCTCTGAGACTGAAGAAGATGCTCACACGCACCGACATCCGTATCGTTCCCCATGGCTACAATACCGATATCACCATCGCTGCGAACCTGCACTTCACAGCGATCCTCGAAGAGGCCAGCTACATCGAGTATTCGACGAGCCCAGCGCGTTTGCGCAGGGAGCTCTGTGTCGGATTGCCCCCCATCGATGGGGATGGCATGATCGCGATCCCGCAGCGCCCCGGACTTGGGGTAGACCTCAATGACCGGTTCCTGAAAGAGATGGCACACGCCCATGTCGCAAAGCTCTGCTCTTAAACTGTCGAAGGCCGATCTTGCCGCCGAACGGCTGGAAACGGCCATCGTCCGTTGCGAGTTAAGGCCTGGCGCATTGTTCGCCGAAGCCGAACTCGCGGAGATGTTGGACCTTGGGCGTACGCCCGTGCGCGAGGCGCTGCTACGGTTAGCGTCGGACAACCTCGTTCAGCTGTCACGGGCTGGCGTTCTCATCCCTCCGTTGGACGCCGTGACGATGCTCAAGCTACTTGAACTGCGTGAACCCCTCGAGCGCGTCTGCATCCAGAAGGCTGCTCAACGTCAGACGGAGGTGGACCGCAGGAGCTTCGAGGAAACCTTCAAGCGCCTTGAACCGCTTCCGCATAGTGACCGAGACGGCTTCCTCTTACTGCTGCGCGACATTCACGTGACCTTGGCCGCAGCTTCGAAGAATGAGTTCATTCTCTCGACGCTGCGTGCCACCCAGGGACTTTCGCGCCGGTTCTGGTTCCACTTCGCCCGTGACGAGGATCAGGATTTCTGCACTGACTTGTACTGCAATCTCCTGCGAGCTCTGATTACCCGAGACGAGACCAAGGCCACCCAGCAATCGAGCCTTCTGATGCAATATCTGCGCGAGTTCACTACAAGCCGGATCGACGCTCTGGTTTGACCCCAGCGGAAGGGAAGCGCGCGCTTCAATGACGATTGCCGATATTGTTCGTTCGGTGCACCTTGTCTCGAAACGGAGGGCGCAAGATGCCAGAATCGGCCACGTCAGCAACGCTCATAATGCGGGGCGCTACCAAATCCTCCGTTCCAGTCAACGAGTACCAAGCCCAATTGCTGGCGAACCTGTTGCGGGAACTGATTGACGAGCATCGCTTCGAGGCCGAACTCAATGCCGTCCCTGAACTGGACCTCGCAATGTTCCGCGACCTACCCGCTTACGGTCGCCTCCTCATCGGCGCCTATGCATGCGGGTTCGTGTGCGACGACCTGGCGCCCGACAGCTTCGACATCAACTGCCCTCCCCGGGAGCTTCGCTATGCGAGCTTTGCAAGCCTCCGCGCCTTCATGCATGTCCTGCTCCGGGCCGAGAGGTGGAACGATGGTGTTTTCAGCCCGATCCACGCGGCACTGATGGCGGGCCACCTGGAAGTCATTCAAGATCGGTTGTTCAACGACCAGGAGCTATACGAGCCCTATTGACCGCAGCTGACACTCCGGATCAGCTCGATGTCTCACCGAGTTCATCCTGCCACTCCGGCCGATCCTCTGGCACGAGGATTTCATTCCCCTTGGCGTCTTCCTTGAACCGCCATTCCGGGTTGTCCCAACAGAAGTGCGTCACCGAGGACGTCTCCAGCACGAGCAAACGGTTCTCCCGCGCGAAGGCGAGGTAGCTCGCCCAATCCGCCTGGGGGTTGCCTGACGCCCAGCGCTGGACTTCTTTGCGGCCTCGGGTGAGGACTACGCCGCGGTAGCTGCCAGCGACGCCTTCGTCGTAGTCAATGGACAGGTGGGTGAACATGGCTAATCCTTTTGGTCGGGGCCATCATACCCCAAAGGAAAGAACTCGTTCAATTCTTAATTTGCGTGTCGGCTTCCCGATGAGCGTCTCCAACTGAACCTGGGCGAAACTATGGCGCGTTAATCGGTCTCCTGAAATTAATTCAGGAGAGTCTTATGGTTGCCCCATCGCCCTGGGCAGGGATCACCCGCGAGGAGGCCGGAACAGCCGGCGTCGACAATGTCGACAAGTCCTCCAGCACCGTCGCATGGAAAGTCCTCGGGTTCGCCGGAAATGACACCCTCATCGGAGGCAACGGCAGCGACTGGATCCTTGTCGGGGACGGTCACGACGACGCCTCCGGCGGGGATGGCGACGACTTCATCGAAGGCCACCATGGGGACGACACCCTGCGAGGCAATGAAGGTTACGACCAGCTCTTCGGCGGGGCGGGGAACGACGAGCTCCGCGGCGGTGCCGGGGAGAATACGCTCACCGGCGGCGCGGGCGCCGACGCCCTCTACGGCTGGAACGGGATCGACACTGCCAGCTACGCGACGGCGCCGTCGGCCGGTGTATCCGTGTACCTCGACAGCAGTGACGGGACCAACACCGGCGATGCGGCAGGTGACACCTACTACGCCATCGAGAATGTCCTCGGATCGAACTTCAATGACGTCTTGCACGGTGATGCGGAAGCCAACAGCCTGAAGGGCAACGGGGGCGGCGACACAATCATAGGCGCCGGTGGCAGCGACCATGCTGCCGGGAACAAGGGGAACGACCTGGTGCACGGCGGCGATGGCAGCGACTTCGTCTTCGGTGACAACGATGCGGACGCCGTGGCCGGCGGCGCGGGCAACGATTACGTGGAGACCAACGCCGGCATGGATCGCTACGCTGACGGTGGCGCCGGAGACGACTTCATCGCGTTCGTGTCCCAGACCGACAGCGGCGGCGCCCCTGACTTCACACGGATGGCGATCACCGGCGCCACGGCCGATACCTACTTCGGCTACAACGGCGCCACCGGCGGGGATGGCAACGACCTCATCAAGGCGGCCGGACTGGTCGGTTTCCTCGACGGCGGAAATGGCTCCGACATCATCGACGGGCGAGATGCGAACTCGAACCGGAACATGGTCGACCCCGCCCTACGTTCAGGCATTAGCGACCCGGAGGAGGCGGCCACCCATATCTTCGGCGGCTCGGGCAATGACATCCTGATCGGCGGGGGCCGCAACAACGTGTTCCACGACGACAGATCGGTGGTCCTGATCGACGCGCTGGGCGGGTCCTCGAAGTGGAACGACGCGGGGGTTGCCCATGCCGACATCCTCGGCGGCTGGGACGATGCGAGCGGGGCGTCCGTCTCGCTGATCTCGGGGATCACCGGCTCAGGCTGGAGCGACAGCGATGTCTACGTGCTGGGCTCGAACTACGCCTACGCTGCGGGAGGGACCTACCACGACACCATCTACGGGTTCGACATCGCGCGCGACAAGCTCGACTTCTCGGATACCGGTCGGACGATGCGCGATCTCCTGGCTGCCGCCTCTCCCCCCGGCACGGATACCGGGATCTTCGCAGAAGGCAACGACACCGTCATTCGGTTCACGATGGATAGCGGCGCGGTACGCCGGGTCGAGCTCAAGAACATCGACAAGGCCGATTTCATGGCGAACCAGGGGGCGATCTTCGATGTCGGGTCGTCGGCCGCCGTGACAGACGCCATGGCGACCCTCGACACCCTCGAGGAGCTCTACCTTCCGAACGATGCCGGCGACCGGTACGACGGGTACAATGGCGACGTGCCCGTCCAGGCGTTCAGCTCCACCGACACGGCGGCGATCAATCTGAGCGGCGGCAACATGTCGTTCAACAACGTCATCCGAAACCAGGGCAATGCCTCCGACACGACCGTGAAGTCCGTGGGCTTCGGGCACGACATCTTCTTCGACAACGCCTCGACCGTCGCGAACAAGATCGCCGGCAATGACGGCCAGGACATCCTGATCATGCGGGCCGGCCACGACAAGGCCCATGGAGACGACCAGGCCGACCTGCTGATGGGCGGCCTCGGGTCCGACTCCATGGAAGGCAACCGCGGGAACGACGTGCTGATCGGTGACGAGCACTACGCCGACAAGGCGTCCGGGACGCATGAGGACCACCTCTCGGGCGGGTGGGGAGACGACATCGCTGATGGCGGCGCCGGGAATGACGTCGTGCAGGGCAACTACGGTGAGGACACCCTCTACGGCGGTGTGGGCGCCGATACCGTGGATGGCGGCTTCGGCGACGACGTCATCTTCGGGGACGGCAAAATCTCGTTTTCAGAGTTTTCGGCCTGGATCGACCGGCTGCCCGATGCTGCCACCGGTGATCGTGGCGGCCTGTACGCCTGGGCGGACGACACCACGGGACAGAACCCCGTCGAAATCCGCCCCGGAGAGGTCGAAATCCGCTATACGTTCGGCTCGGATGTCGAAAGCGCGTTGTACAATTTCGACGCCGTGGCCACGGGCAACGGGAATGACTTCCTCTTCGGGGGCTTCGGCAACGACACCATCTACGGTGGGGGCGGTGACGACGACCTCCGCGGTGGGAGTGGCGATGACTCCCTCGAGGGGGGCGATGGCAAGGACACCCTCTACGGCGGGAGCGGAAACGACACCCTGAATGGTGGGGACCTGCGCGATGAGATCTACGGTGGCCGTGGTAACGACCAGATCGACGGTGGCGCTGGTTGGGACCTCATGTTGGACGGCGGCGATGGAAACGACATCATCCGCTCGGGCGCTGGGCGCGACTTCATCAAGGGCGGCAATGGCGCCGACACCCTCTACGGCGGGGTCCACGACGATGTGTTCATCTTCGACGCCAATGACGGGCGGGACGTGATCCATGACTTCGGACGCAACGACAACCCGGCAGATGATGTGGACGTCTTGCGGTTCGAGGGGCTCGCGGCCAGTGACATCACTCGAAACGAAGTCGTCGGCGCGGACACGATCATCGAGTACGGCCGCTTCAACCAGATCGTCCTAGACGGCTACACCGGCGCGGTGACCTTCGAGTTCGTCTGATCCATGGAAATGGCCACCGCCTCCTCGGGAGCACGGTGGCCATTTGAAGCTTCACGAGCGCGCGCTTTTCAGGGTTTACCATGTGTGAGGCGCTGTGGACGAGCTTCCATGGCCGACAGTACCACGCCCCCGGCGCCGACGCGCCGATGGATTCCGGTCAGTCGCCAGATGTTTCCTGAACCTCGGTACGCGTAGGTTCACTGTCCACCCAAGAGAGAATTAGTTCGACCTCCTCCGCAGGAAGTTGAGGCCCCAGAAAAGGCATTCTGGGGAGGCTTCGACCCGTGATGCGACGCACCAGTTCGCTGCCGTCAGGGTCTCCCCAAACCACGACCGGTCCATTGGAACTGCCATTAAGGAGGTGCTGGAAGGTATCCAAACGCAGGCCGCCCGATGCTCCATGTGCGGAGTGGCACATCGTGCAGCGGGTCTCGAGGATCCGTTTTATTTCCTCCCACGTGGGCGCAGAGCCTGAATTCGCAAAGCCAGGCCCTGCTGCGACGATGCATAGACCCGTGAATGACTTCGACAGCCACGACATGCCCAGGCCCCTCGCGCTGCCCCGTACTGGTTCGTAGAGTACCAGAGGGCAATGAACGCGACCAGCAATCATGGCGTCAGCGTGAGTGCGTGATCCGTGGTATTCTCCCGACATTTATCACGGCCGCGAGTCGGCCCATTCTGGAGGCACTGACATGCCGACCTACCAAGTTTTCTCAGCAGCACTTTTGGTCCTTGGAACGCACGCTTCGGCCGTGGACATCTCCCTCGACGAACTTCGCGCAGCAGTGTCGAAATATCATGACATCGAGCAGGCCTACGCCGATGGCTACATCAACCCCGACAACCACTGCGTCTCGGCCGAGGCTGAGGGCTTGCCTGCCGAGCTGGGCGCCATGGGCATCCACATCATCCATCCGCAGTTGTTGCAGATCACGGCGACCGATCCCCGCGTCGATGGCACCGGAACCCATGTCGACTGGATGCGCCCTGCGATCCTCATTTACGAGCCCCAAGCAGATGGTTCGATGGAGTTGCTGGCCGTCGAGAACCTTGTTTTCGAGGCAAGCTGGAAAGCGTCCGGCCGCAGTATGGATGAGCTTGTCTTTAATGGGCGCAACTGGGATCACATGGCCGATGATCCGGCCACCCCAGGTGACGAAGCACACGGGTTTACGCCGCACTTCGACCAGCATGTTTGGTTGTTCAGGGATAACCCAATGGGCGAACTGATGCCGTTCAACCCATCCGTTTCCTGCGAGTACCATACGCACTAGGCGAACACCCGCCGTCTTTTCTTGCAGAAGCATGTTTCTGCACCCGCGATGCTGCACTGCAACGTGACTTTCCGCGGCGTGTCTTCTATGTTCCCTGATCGCGGCCGAGATCGGATCGCGCACATTTTTTTTGGAGGTACCCGATGATTCCTGTGAGTGAAGAAACGTTGGTATCCCTGCGCCAGTTCGTTCGCGCCAAACTTCAAAAACCCGAGGCCGAGCGCATGTTTATGAAGACGCCGAACACCCTTCTTGGCGGTTTGAGCCCGCTCGAGGTTCTCACAAGGCGGGATCATTTCGAGATGATGCAGCTGAGCACGGTGGTCTCGCAGCTCAAGGGCCTTGCTTCCGGCAACATGAAGGCCGCCTGAAGGCACGAAGCTGGACGCCCGCCGCGGGGGGCGGGCTACCTCACATCATCAAGAGCAATCCGAGGAGCGGCAGCGCAGCTGCCGCCCACACCATGCCGTCCAGGCCTTCGAGGAAGCTGTCTTCCTCGGACTCCTCTTCATCCCCTTCCGGGGGGTCTTCTGGGGGATCGACAAACGGAAGCTCGGGATCATCCCCAGGACCTGCGTTCTCACCCTCCTCCGGGGGGTTGTCAATCTCCTCCATCACCACGCGCATCTCCTCGGTCGGCACGAAATCAGTGAGCTTGATCTGCATGATCTCGTAGGGCTGCAGATCCGCGGAGATGTAGCCGTCGTTGTGGACGTCGGATGGCTGGAGCTGACGCACCACCGGCGTGGAGCTCTGGTCCCCGGGATCGCTGCCTGGCGCGACGCCCAGGACCTGCACATCCAGTGAGCCGACATCCTGGAACATGGAGGAGACGTCGATCTCCTGGCTGATCGGGTTTTCAGAGTTTGACGCAAAGTAGAAGACCGCTTCCCCGTCGCCGTAAAAGGCGTGAACATCGAGGTCGGGGAATGCCGCGTTGTCGGCCATGTCGCCCTGCCCCCGGAGATCGATGACTGACTTGCCGGGGAGGCTTTCCGCCATCATCGAGTACATCTGGCCGGCCGGGGTGAGGCAATCGTGCTCCCAGCCCAGGCTCATGGCGGCCGGCGACCACTGGAGGAGCGGCCAGACCTGCGCGTCGGTGACGCCATGATCAGCGAACTCCTCGACAATCTGCAGCAGCTCGTGGGCGTTCTTCAGCCCGTATTCCTCGTGGCTTGTATAGTCGTAATCCTTCGAGGACTGGTTCCATTCGCTGACATGGGTTTCCACGTCCCGGAAGTTCGGGTCCGCCTTCCAGGTCTGGTCGATCTGGTCGAGCATGAAGCTGCGCTGCCATTCGCCGACATCATCTGAGACCTTGGAGTAGACATGCGCGGTGATCGCGTCGACCGCATCGATCTCCGCGGCCGTGTCGAAGTGTGACTTGATGATCTCGTTGTTGATCGCGGTGAAACCGCCTTGGGGCATGCCCTCAAGCTCGAGCCCGTAGCGCTCGTTGACAGCCTCCACGATTTCAGAATGCGTCATCCCCTCGTAGTCTTCGTCGATGCTAGAATGGCTGAAGTTGGTCCCCATCTGCACGACGATGTCGGTTTCGGCGGCCTGCGGGTGGGTCTCTTCCAACTGCTTGAGCTGGTCGTCGACGATCCTCGACATCTCGCAGGCGACCCGGCCGTACTCGGTGGCGTTCATGCGGCCGGAGCCCCAGTACTCGTTGCCGATCTCGAAGCCCGAGATGGTGACGTCGCCCCACTTCCCGGTGATGGCGTCGCTGACGAACTGGCGCAGGTTCTCCTCGTCCACCTGGGCATACCGGTCGCCGTGCTCGTCGGTTTCCTCGGAGAGCTGGTCGCGCGTATTGAGCACGAGGACCGTGTTCAGACCCTCGGCCTCGGCGTAGCCCATGAACTCTGAAATCTCGATGAAGTCGACCTCTTCGCCAGTCTCCCGGTCGGCGACAAGGGAGCGATCCGGGTCGGCGAAATCGAAGTAGGTCTCGGTGATCGAACCGCCCGGGTAGCGCAGAGTGTGGACGCCAAGGTCATCGATCAGCTCATCGTAGTTGACCGCCTCCTCGAAGGAGTCCCTGTGGGCGAGGAAGTTGCCTCCGAAGAGGCCTTCGCCGACCTCCTTGCCGCCTCCGAATATTTCCAACTTGGGCATAGTTAACCTGCGAACTGCTGTTTGTTCGCAGGTGCCCAACTCGCTTAATCACGGGTTTCCCGGCCGCTGTAGCGACTGAGGCGTTTTCCTACTTCAAAATCCTTGGCTCCTAGGCAAGCAGGCACAACGCTGCCTTGTTCAAACCAGCAAAGGGGAAGTCTGCAAACCGTGGTGGTCCGCTATACAGGGCCGTAGGTGCAGGCTTGTCCGGGCGCGGCGCATTTCGGCGCCCTGTCGGACCGGGCCCCCTTGAACCATCCAGTCTTACATCCATATACCATCCACACGGATGGAGATTTCACCATGGTTGAGATAAGGCAGCTCAGAGGCAAGCCACCCGATAACGAAAAGATTACCATCAATCTCGGCTTCGTCGACCTCGGTCGTATCGATCTTCTGGTGCAGGAGGGGTTCTACTCCAACCGCAGCGACTTCATCCGCACCGCGATCCGTAAGCAACTCGATACGCATGGTGAGGCCGTCGACCGCTCCATCGAGCGTCATACCATGGAACTCGGCCTGCGTGACTTCGGCCGAGCGGAGCTGGAGCAGCTTCGCGCGGCTGGCGAGGTCCTGCACATCAAGGTGGTGGGCCTTGCCCGCATCGGTTCAGACGTCACGCCCGATCTCGCCCGGGCGACCATCGGCTCGATCACCGTCCTCGGCAGCCTTCAGGCGCCCGCGGACATCAAAAAGGCCCTGGCCGACCGCATCCTGTAGCGGCGGCACTTACAAGGACGGATCATATGATCACCTTCAACGCCGGCGCTTGGCGCCCGGCGAACGGGCAGATGCGCGCCGCGCAGCTTGCCTCCGCCAACGACCTCGTGACCCGCACCCTTGCCCAGCACGGTCTGACGGCCGGGCCCGGAGCCGGGCTCTTCGCCCCGGGCGGCACAGAAACGCAGTCTGCCGCGCTTTCCGGTCTGCTGGCCCGCTTCCAACCCCATGGCCAGCCACCAGCAGAACCCTTGGACCTTCCGGACGGCGCAAGCTTTGCCGAGAGCAGCTTTACCTGTGCCGCCGGGACGCGCCGCTACCGCACCTATGTGCCCGCCTCGGCGCAAGAGGGGGTCACAGGCCTTGTGGTGATGCTTCACGGCTGCACTCAGACGCCCGAGGACTTTGCCGCCGGGACTGGCATGAACGCCCTGGCCGAACAACACCGCTTCGTCGTCGTTTATCCGCAGCAATCGCGCGGCGACAACGCTCAATCCTGCTGGAACTGGTTCAGCCGTGGTGACCAGAAGCGCGACCGCGGCGAGCCTGCCATTCTTGCCGGCATGACGCGCGAGATCATCGCCCGTCATGCCATTCCCCAAGACAGGGTCTTCGTGGCAGGCCTTTCAGCGGGGGCGGCGATGGCCGTCATCCTTGGCGGTGTCTATCCGGATCTGTTCAAGGCGGTGGGCGCCCATTCCGGGCTGCCCGCAGGTGCCGCAAAGGACGTCCCCTCCGCCTTCGCAGCAATGGCCGGGTGCGAAACCGCGAGCGCCCCGCCCGCGGCGGCCACGCGGACCATCGTCTTCCACGGCGAAGCCGATGCTACGGTTCATCCGTCGAACGGCGAGCTTATCGTCCGGCAGGCTCTCGGGGGCGGTCCGGGGCAGAGTCTTCAGATAGAGAATGCGGGCACAACGGGCGGACGGTCCTATCGGCGCTGCACGACCTACGACGCCGCCGGCATTGAAGCGGTTGAACACTGGGTCGTAGAGGGCTTGGGGCACGCATGGTCCGGCGGACAATCCGCAGGCAGCTATACCGATCCGCAAGGTCCCGATGCGAGCACAGAGATGATCCGCTTCTTCTTTGGTGGCTCCGTTCGATAGGTCGGGGGAAAGCATCGCTACGGAGTTGCTATCGCGTACAGCAATTGTGAGCCTGACGAATGCTGTTGCACTGCTCTGAAGGAACCTGTCCTGCCAACAAGCCTCGCCCCACCGCCGCGCGAAGGGCGGCAGTGGGGAACCGGCGCCGCGGTACCCGGCCGGAGGCGAATGGTCGCCACAGGCTGGGTACGGCAGGCGTGCCCATGCCATGACTGCGAAGCCTCCTACGTCCAACACGGTGAGTTGGGCTCGAAGCTAAGGTCCCAACGTGGCCGACCCATTCGATCAGGCGCAAGGCACGCAACCATCCCGCCCTCATGCCGAGGGAGAAGCCCGACGGGCACAGACCGCCGAGGTGGCGCCGAAGCCCTCAAGATCGGCACTAACGGCGAGCAGCGAGCCCTGGAGGCCATTTCTCATCCGCAGCATGTAATTGCCAAGCAGTAGGGCGGAGAGGGAAAGGAGCGTACGTGTCATCACCCGGCCAATGTAGACGGCGGAAGGGAGGTTCCTGAGAATGCCCCTTGTAGGCGGGTCCAAACGAAAAAGGGCGCCCTGAGGCGCCCCATCCGTCGAACCGGGTTCGAACCGTCCGTTCAGGCGAGCTGAAGGTTCGAAGCGGACTCGCGGCCATCGCGGCCGCTTTCAATGTCGTAGGTGACCTTCTGGTCATCCTGGAGGCCGGTCAGCCCAGCGCGCTCGACGGCGGAAATGTGGACGAAGACGTCCTTGCCGCCGGTCTCGGGCGCGATGAAGCCGAAGCCTTTAGTAGTGTTGAACCATTTCACGGTGCCAGTGGCCATCGTGTGATCTCCTGTAGTTTTCAACCTGTTCGCGGGGTGCAACAGCGTGGCTTTGTTGGCCAAGATCGAGTTCGCTGAGTTCCGGAGGGAAAAGCAGGGGATCGATTGAGGTAACGTAGCGTGCCCCTTATTGCACGGCACTCGAGGTGTGTCCATCGCAAATTCGTACGCCGGCGGAAAGCCGCTAGAAGAACGCACCGCGAACCCTAGGGCCGAGTGAAGCCGTCGGATGCGGTGCCGACGCAGGAGAACCGCCAGCGGCCCTCGTCAGACGTCGATGCGCGAGGACCGAATGCGCACAGCTTTCATTCGCTGTCGGTCGCCTTCTGGACCGCCGCGTTCGTTCCCTTCACGGCCAGCTTTCCGGCCCCAACGACGCCTTTCACCGCGGTCTTTGTGACGAACAGGGTTCCGTCCACGGTGTTGTCGACCGCTTTCTCCGTGGTGCAATTGGCGAGGGTCATTGCGGCAACGGCCGCGATAACACACAGAACACGGCTCAGATTCATGGTCTTCATCACGGGAACTCCTCGAACTGCTACGCGGGAACTCTGCGGGACACTGACCCGCCGCCCGAGAGAGAGGGTACCCCACAAGCGAACCTGTGAAAAACGAATATGAATTGCGGTTATTATGAGCGAGCCTTATGGTTTCCTACGTGGACACTACGCTGGTGAAGACATTCCTCGAGGTCGCTGCCGCCGGATCATTCGTTTCGGCGGCCGAGCGGTTGTTCGTCGCCCAATCTGCTGTGTCACTTCGGATCCAGCGCCTCGAGCAGGAACTGGGAAAGCGTTTGTTCGAAAGGTCTAAGGCAGGGGCCGACATGACCCCGGCTGGCCGAGAGTTCGAACGGTATGCCCTGTCGCTGCTGAAAGTTTGGGAGGAGGCCCGCCAACAGGTTGGCATCCCTCAAGGGTACAACCGAAGTCTTACCATCGGCGCGCAGTTTTCACTCTGGCCGAGGCTGGGCTTTCGGTGGGTCGATGGCCTGAGGGCGAACGTCCCGGAGCTCAGCCTTCGACTTGAGCTTGGAATGCCCGAACGCCTGATGCGCATGCTCGTGCAGGGCAGCCTTCAAGTGGGCCTGATGTACACACCCCAGCTTCGCCCGGGCCTGATGGCGGACCGCGTCATGGACGATGAGCTCGTTTTGGTCGCCTCGTGGGCCCAGCCCACCCTCGACCTCGAGGGTCGATACGTTTTCGTCGATTGGGGCGAAGAGTTTGTCCACGCCCACGCGCTGGCGATGCCTGGATTGACCAATCCGGGCCTCACGATGGCCCTTGAGGCAATGAGCGCCGAGTACCTTATCGGCCGGAGCGCTGCCGCGTACTTGCCTGCCCGGTATGTCCGCCGATACGTGTCCCAGGGTCTGCTGCACCTCGTCCCCGACGCACCCTCGTTTCCGTACCCGCTTTGGGCCCTCTGGCGTGACGACATCGAGGAGGGGCTTGCGGAGATCGCGCGGGACACTCTCGCCAGCGCCGCTGAAAGAGCAGACGCCGACCAGGACGCGGTGATCGATGAACTGTGTGAAATAAGCAACACCAATGAAATCGAAGTCCTTGGTGAAACACGGGATCTCATACCCGAGAAAAACTCATCTTAACCGCAAATATTATCAATTATCCTTGCCGATGCGATCTCGCCTATCCGGTAAGCGCGGTGCCGTCCACCTCGGCCGTCACCGGTAGAGGAGATCGTTTTATGAAGTACCTTTCGTTTGCCGGCGTTTCGGCCTTTGCCCTTCTACTTGCAGCTCCAGCCCTTGCTCAGGGTGCCTTGGTTGGCATCGAGGCGCTCGACGACCGCATCGACGACATCGAGGAGGATGTCGCAGAGGAAATGCGCGAAGGCGACGATCCGCAACGCTATCGCAGCAATCAGTATGCTCAAGGCTGGACCGGAAGCGTGTCTCTGGGGTTTTCCGGGACAACTGGCAACACCGACACGGCCGACCTTTCCTTCGCCGGGCGCTTCCGCTACGGGGCCGGCCCCTGGAACCATACGTTCGGTTTTGCTGGCGAGTTCGCGGAGGACAATGATGTCCGCAATAAGGAAGAGGTGTTCGCGACATACGACGTGAACCGTTACCTGAACGAAAACCTCTACCTCTTCGGACTGGGAAGCGCCCGGTACGACGATTTCTCGACCAATGAGTGGGATGTCTTCCTGGGCGCCGGCCCGGGCTACCGGGTGGTGAACCAGCCAAACGTCACCTGGCGCGTCCAGGCCGGGCCTGGCGTCCGCTACCTTCTTGACCAGAATGGTGATGACGACCACGAGGCGGCAGGAATTGCGTCGTCGCGTTTTTATTACAAGTTCAGCGAGACCACGTTCATGACGAACGACACGGACTTCCTCTTCTCGGATTCCGACCGGCTGGTGACGAACGACGTCGGCATCAATTTCAAGATCTCCGCCCGCTTAGCGACCCGGTTGAGCTACCGAACCGAGTTCAATAGCGACCCCCTGCCGGGCCTCGAGAAGACAGACAACACGTTGGGACTGTCACTCGTTTACGGGTTCTAAGCGCGTTAGAGGGGCCGCCCGAAGGCGGCCCCTGCTGAGATGTCTCTGACTTCGGATCAGTTGAACCCGCTGCTGAAGCCGATCCCGTCGCCGGCATCCACCCCGAGGGTGTTGCCCATCACGGTAATGACGGCCGGCACTGCGACCATCGCCGAGCCGATGGCAATGCGCCAGATGCCCTCACCGTACTTCACCTGCTGGCCCTGGCTGTCGACCGCCGCCTTCAGGCGCGCCAGACCGAGCCCCACGAAGGCCACACCGGCGACGAAGCTCGCGCTGAGCGCCAGAGTGCCGAAGCTTTCCATCATGCCGTCCAGATCGGAGGCGATGTCGCCAAGGGTGGCCTCCTGCGCGGACGCCTGGCCCGCATAGAAGGCAGCCATGACGCCAGTCACCGCGGCGAGGGGTGCGTTCTTGATCTTCGAAAAGACTTTGTTCATCTGCTCAATCTCCTGAATCTGTCCCCGGCCACCGGGCCGTCGAGCGATACCCGCGAAATTTGCGGGGGTTACTTAAATGGCTTTAAGGAAAGCCGCTTCGTGGGCGTTTCCACCTTCTTAGGATTTCCTCACTCAATCCTGGGCATGGAAATGTACGGACCCACGATGATTACAAGATCGATCCCCCTGCTGGCCGGTCTGGCGGCCGCCCTGCCCCTGGCCTCGCCGGTCGCCGCGTCGCCATCTCCGAAGGTCGAGTACGTGTTCGCCGTGAAGGAAGGCGTCATGAACCGCTGCATTGGGGATGCCGACATCGTCTTTGCGCTGGCGAACGCCGCCCTGGAGGAAAACCTCGAGCTCGGACGCTGCGATGTGCACCGGGTGGTCAACTCCTGCACCTTCCGCTACCGGCACGCCCAGCGCGATGGGCTCACCTACGTCGCCCTCGAGGCCCTGAAGTCCGCGCAACGCGTGGAAGAGGACTGCCGGGAGAGGTACCGGGAGCCTTTGGCGGAAAAGACCTTCGGCCTGATCACAACGTTCACCGGCACGTTCGCCGGCGTGCTGCACGGCAACCTGGTGGACGCCTGTTCGCGGACCCATGATCTCGATTGCGTCGACGAGGCCCTCACACGGACGGCTGAACAGCCCATCGCCAGCGACCTCGCCTGGCTCTACGTCGATGATGACGGCCGGCTCGCTCAGTTGGCCAGCGTCGACCCTGACAAACACGGCACCGTGCCCACTGTGTCGGTATCTTCCGCCGGCGCATCGCGAAGCAGCCACGCCGCCTATTCGGCCGCCCCCAAGGTGGTAGCGGACATCCTGATGCTCCGGGACGTGATGATCGCCGCCTATGAGGGCGAGATCCCCGATGGGAGCCTGGCGGAAGGCGCCAAGATCGGGATCGAGGAAACCGGCTTTACCGTGGAAGACGGTCGCGTGCAGGTATCCAGTGATGTCGGTCCGCTCGAGGTGTCCGGCATCAACGGGATGATGCGCATCACGGCCACCGTATCGCAGGGCATGTGCACCGCGCTGCTCGACCGGGACACCGAGTTCGGCGCCACCGAAATCACCGTGGGCAAGGACCTCTGGGTCCCGGGCTCCGACGCAGAAGCTGTCTGCCCCTCTGGAAACTCTGAAATCGGGATAGTGTACGAATGAGCTACTTCCAACTGAAACTGAAATTCCAGGCACCCTGGCTGCTGGAGGCGCCCACCAGGGAGGCCCGCCTCGACGGTGCCTTCGCCATCAGCGACAAGATCGCCGAGGCCATCGGTACGGAATGCATCGTTGCGATGGATGACCGTGACCGCTTCCTGGTGATCCGGGACTGCTCGGCCGTTACCGAACGCGAGGCCATCGGCACGCTGCTAAGGCCCCTGCTGCAGGCGATCCCGGAGATGGAGGTCCGGGAAATCAGCTCTCGCCCGCTGGGCGCGGTCGTTTACCAGGGCGAAGGCTCTCCCTGATACGTCGTCCTCACGAACGGGAGAACGAGATGCCGCGGGCCTTTGCGACGAAACGGATTCTGATTTCTGCGATGACAGCCACCGTGATGGCATTTTCAGGATCCGCGGCCTTGGCCGTGCCGAAAAGCCTGTCGTGGATTTCGGTCGACGCGAAGACCGGCCGGGTCCTGGCGCAGCACGATGCCTACAAGCTCCGCCATCCGGCCTCGCTGACCAAGATGATGACCATTTACATGGCGCTCGATGCCATCGAGGATGGTCGGTGGACGATGCAGACCCGCCTGAAGGTCTCTGAAAACGCGGGCCGGAAGCCGGCCTCGAAGCTCTACGTGAAGGCAGGCACGACGATCACGGTGAGCGATGCCATCCATGCGCTGGCCATCAAGTCGGCAAACGACGTCGCCACGGTGGTGGCCGAGAACTACAGTGGCACGGAAGCCGAGTTCGCGGAGGCCATGACAAAGGCGGCCCGCCAGCTCGGCATGAAGAACACGACGTTCAAGAATGCCTCCGGACTGCACGACGAGGGTCAGGTGACCACGGCCTACGACATGTACCGCCTCGGCCTGGCGCTCCAGGACCGCTTCCCGCGGGAATACGGCATCTTCGCGAAGACGGGCTTCCGCTACCACGGCAAGTGGATCGGGGGGCATAACCCCTTCCTCGGGAAGTGGCGGGGCGTGGATGGCATCAAGACGGGCTACACCCGGGCGTCGGGCTTCAACCTGGTAACCAACCTGAAGAAGTCGAACCGCCACCTCATCGCCGTGGTGATCGGTGCGGATACCTCTGCCCAGCGCAACGACAAGATGGCGCAGCTGATGTCGTCAACCTTCGCGCGCACCAGCACCGGTGCCCGCACCCTGGCGCGCATCGACCGGGATGTCTGGGTTGAACCCGTGCGCATTACCTGGACCGCGAACATGCGCCCCGAGGTAAAGGCGCGCGACCCGGAAGGCGCGGACATCGAGCCCCCCGAAAAGCCGAGGCTGCTGGCACAAATGACGGAGCAGGACTTCTACGCCAAGGACACAGCCACCCTGCAGCGGATGCTCAACGACATCGCGCGCATGGAGAAAGAGCAGCCCGACGTTCAGGTCGCATCGGCGGATTCTGAAATCGAGGCAGATGAACCGGCGCTCGCGACCGTGGGGCCAGTGGGCACGATCTCGACGCGCGGGAGTGCCGGGCCAAATTGGGACCTCTTTTCCCGCGGCATGAACGACGAAGTGCGCGCCGCCAATCTGGGTGTCCACGAAGAGCGCAACCCGGTCGAGGACTGCCTGAAGGGGCAGGAATGCTACATGGTCGGCGCCGAGATCGACGAGAAGGGACATGTTCGGATCTCGAGCCCGTCGATCTACAGCGCGATGGTCACCTCCGTGGAGCCTGTGACCTCGGGCACCGAGATCGCTGCAGCAGTCCCCGCCATCCGGCCTTGCCTCAGGACTCCTCGGTGAACTGTACCCTGCAAGTACCGTAAAGGTAGCTGGCTGACCAGGTCAGGACCATGAAGCCCAACAGCGAATGGATCATGGCCACGATCCGCATGGGGCCAATGACGCTCATGTTTGTCTGCCCAAGCGTCGCGAAATTGAGCCCCGAATAGTAGTAATAGTCGTTCCATTTGCCCTGAAATGCGCCGCCGAACGCTTCCGGCCAGAGATTTGCGTGCAGCCAAACGTACATCAGCCCCCCGGCGACGATGTGCACGAGGTGAATGAGGCCGAGAAGGATGAACACCGCAATCGGCAGGAACTTCGTCCTCCGCACCCATCCGGGGACCACGGCAGTGGCGATCACGAGCATTCCGCGGTGCGCGAAAGCCGTCACGACGAGCAGTAGAATGCCGATGAGCGTTGCCATGTTCTCCCCCGATGACCTGAGAGCGCTCTTAGCAGGATCCCCCGTTCGGGCAATCCGTGACGTCAGTTTCACGTCCTTTCCCACCTCCCAGGTGAACGACACCCCCGGGAGCCGAGGAATGACCGAGCACTACGAGACGAATGCAAAGAAGTACCTGGCACCGGTGCGTGCGCAGGACGGGGACGCACCGCGCGGATTCCGGCGACCGGAAGACGACGGCACCTTCTTCGACGCGTGCAAGCTCTTCGAGGAGCTGGGCGTCATCGTGCCCTCGAACAGGCTGGACGGATACCGCGGCTTCCTGGGGGCCTCGGGTGAGGCATATCTCTGCTCCTCGGTCGGCCTTGTGGATCGGGTGAAGATCACGCCCGGGAAGCGCATCGACCTCGTGAGAGACTTGGCCGAACCGGGCAACGCGGCGCATTCCGAGAAATGGTCCCACCACCAGAGCCGGTTGGAGAACCCTCACCTCTTTGACCACGCAGCCGCGTCGTCGGAACGGATCGACATCCATGCGATCCAGGCGGCGGGGGTGGACGTGCAGCTCCTGCTGAACCGCCTGAGCTACGAGAACATCTGCCGCCACGACGGCAAGCTCGGCCACGTGAAGGTTCGCATGAGCGTCGAGCATGGCGACGAGAAGGTGATGATCGAGCAGGAAATCGGGGATGACCTCCCCTCCGTGAGATCGAACAAGGAGGCCTTCCGAAGCCAGATGCAGCGGCACGTCTCCGAGAGTTTCCGGGCATTCCGGGCAGCAGCCGCATCCTTCGCGGACATGGTGGGGCCGCCCCTCACGGGCGTGGCCGCAGGCGCGGCGCTCATCGCCGGCGTGATTTACCTCCCCCAGTTCGTCGTCAGCGAGAATGCCAAGGCTGCGAAGTCCGACACGGAGCGCATGTCGGTTCTCTACGACCCCGATACCGGGCACTCCGACTTCGTCGTCAGCACGGGGGACGCGGTGAAGATCATGCGTGACCTCAACAGGCAGGAAAGCTTCGGCGCCATGAGCGCGCCCCTCGACGGGACGCCGGCCGCATCGGTCGCTCAGCGCGCGGCATCTTCTGCCCGTGAGCTGACCGACGAACACGTCATGCGCGGGATCGAGGATGTCTACGCGATCCAGGCGAACTGGAACGAGCGGTACGGCACTGACATCGACGTCGAGATGACCATGGTCCGCGGGGATGAGGCCATCCGCGTGACATCCGTCGACTATGAGCTCGACGCGTCCTTCGTGGCGTTGAACACGGTGACCACCGACATTGGCGGCCCGGAATACAGGACCATGCAGCCGAGCGAGACCCCTGCATACGATCCCCTGGACGGGATTTCGGCTGGGAAGCGGACGGAGATCTGGGCAAAGCTGGTGGAGGGGATCGAGACCCCGGAGATCGAGCTGTCAGAGGTCGATCCCCCGGATGCCCCTGCCTTCGGCAACATGTGAAGTCTACTCGGCGGCGTCGGCCTCCCCGGCGTCGTCGAGCCCGTTCAGCCGGTCGCGCAACAGCTTGCCTGCCTTGAAGAATGGCACGGTTTTCGGCTCCACGGTAACGGCTTCCCCAGTTCTCGGGTTGCGGCCTTCCCGGCCGTCCCGGTGGCGCACGCTGAAGGCGCCGAAATTGCGCAGTTCAACCCGGTCGCCACGTTCCATGGCCTGCGTGATCTCCTCGAAGACGGTCTCCACGATTTTCTCGACCATGCGCGCCGGCAAATTGGGGTTCTCTTCGATCATGGTGCGGATGAGTTCCGATTTGATCATGTCTGTCTCCGTGACCCCAAGCGCGGGAAGCCTACCAGCTAGCTGATGTGGAGCAAGCGAGCCAGTGTTTTCGGGATGTTTTCTTGCCTGACGCCCGCCAGTTCCCGTTCAAGGGAGGGCTGGGATGACGGATGTCCCATACATCGATTGCTCTATCCGCGAGGCCTGGGGCTCGGCCGACGGGTTCGTGTGTGCGCACGACGAGGACGCCTGGCGGGACTACCTCGCCGACATCGGGGTGGGTGACGACATCTTCGAGCCGCTGGAAAGCGCCATGCCGGCCCGTATCGCGGTCTTCCGGGAAATGGACGTCATGGAGGACTCCCGCGGCCAAGGCCATGGCGGTGACCTGGTGGCACGGATGATGCGGTCCTTCCGCGATGCGAAGGCAGACGTCATCGTCCTGTTCGCGGACCTCGATGCCGGGAATGCGTTCGACCTGGAAGCCTGGTACGAGAAGCACGGCTTCCAGCGCGTCGACACAGACAAGACGGCCCCCTGCATGATGATCGGGGCGCCGGACCTTTTGGCCGAGATACGGCGTCGCACCGGCCTCGATGTGGCGTCGCCGTCTCCGCGTTAGCGCCGAAACCCTGCCTTAGTTTCCCCCGGATACTCTGCCCGCGAACCGGAACGGCTAGTGGGCACTGTCATGTGAGGCAGACATCGAGGCTATCGTGGCGCGTCATCGCGAGGCGCTTCAGGCCCGTATCCTGTCCCGCAGGAAGGAGGTCCTCGAGGCTGGGCGAGACCACCACATGGCGTTCGCTGCGCTGGGCGTCTCTTCGGAGGAGGCCGCGGACATCGACCTCCACCAGAGCGTCAGCCGACTGGTCTACCGGCACGCCGGCGCGATGATGGAGGAGCTGGCGTGCCACTGCCTGAAGGCCGCGTACCCCGATGGAGGGAAGGTCCGGATACCGAACCCCGCTGCGGGGAGCCCCGCGACCTACGAGATCGACTTCCTGGCCAGGCGACGGGACGCCATCGAGATAAAGTGGCGCGATGCCACGACCGATGGAGACCACGTGCGCAAGGAGAACGCCCGGCTTCAGGCGACCATCGAGGCAGGCTACCGGCCCGTTCGGCTGATGTTCTTCCTTCCCACCACTGCGGCGGCCGCCAAGATCCAGGCCCGCTTGCAGGCCTCCTACAAGGATGCCGGGGGCATCTATGCCGGAGGGGCCGCCGCCTTCGCGTTCATCAGTCGCCGCACCGGCGTCGACCTCCGTGGCGCGATGCAGAAAACCGGTCGCCCCGCGCAGTAGGCATCACGCAGCAGCCGAGGCCATGTCGGCGAGGAAGTCGCTCTCGTAGACGTGGACGGACAGGAACTCCGGCGGCACGCATTCGGTCAGCCAGAGGCCGTTCTCGGACAGGTAGAAGCGGAAGCCCTCCTGGTGCATCCGCCCGGCCGCCACCTTCAGGATGACGGGGCGTCCATGCCGGCGGCCGACTTCCAGCGCCGTCGTGGCATCGAGGTTCAGGTGCACGTAGTTTCGCTTGGCTGCGTTGAGACCCGTCCTCAGGATGGAGTCGATCCGCGTGGTAGCAGTGCCATGCAGGAGGCGTACTGGTGGCTTTTTCGCGGGGAGCCCGAGGTCCACGGAGATTGAGTGCCCCTGGGCGGCGCGGATGCGCTCTCCCTGGCGGGTGAAACGCTTCTTGTCGTCGCTGTCCACGATCTCGCGCAGCTCCAGGCGGGTGAGCGGCACGCCCGCGGATCGGAACCCGTTCAGGATGTCTGCTTCCCTGGCCCAGCCCCCGGCATCGAGGTCGAGGAACGCGAGGCCCGGCTCATGCCGGAGAACCCGGGCCAGAAAGCGGGATTTCTTCTTCATCTCGGGCATGGCACCCAATCCTCCTCAATCCTTCTCTTCCTGCAGCGGAAGACCGCCGAGGGTCAATACCTTTCCTTATTACTTGCTGGCAGGCGGTGCATATGTCATACACAAGGAAAGCCCGCAGGAGAGTTTCATGCCCATGCACCCGAAGTCGCCCGTGACCGTGTTCCATGAGGGCAAGCCCGCTTTCTTTGCCCGCGAAAGCGTCATCCGCATGGCCGCGAACTACGAGGTCTCCTCGATGCTCCACTACGCGGCCAAGGGTGAGCATGACGGCCTCCTGACGCTTGGCGAGGAAGGTGGCATGGGCCTGGAGCGGTGGGACAACGCGAAGCTCTCTCAACACTGGGCGAACATCGCGGAAGAGTACGACGATTATCGCGAGGCCGGGAAGCTGGTCTTCGAGCACGAAGACCCTGAAATCGTACCGGCAGGCTTTCCCAAGGACATCCTGGAAATCACCGGCAAGGACGGCGAGAAGATCGAGATCGAGCGGAACGCCCTGATCGAGCGCCTGGTCATCACTGCCACGGCCGTGGCTCTGGGTAGCTGGGAGGATCACGGAGCGACGGATTTCCTGGACCACGTGTTCGGCGAAGGCACCCGCGGCTTCCAGAACATGCTGGACGGCGAGCTGATCGCGGAATGGCACGAGGTGAGAAACAGCTTCTACATGAAGTCGGCCGCGGGACCCTGAAGCACGACATCCCGCAGGGCGACCCCGAAGCCGAGCTTCTGAAGCCCGGCGCCTTTCCTGGCATGTGAGGGGTATCATGGTGACTGATCGAATTGGGACACCTTTCGACCTGCCGGCACAGTGGGAAGGCTTCACCACGACGGGGAAGTTCGTCCTCGAACAAGCCTCGCCGAGCGACACCTCCTGGACGTGCTCGTTCGACGATGACACCGGCACCGAGCTGATCTGGGAGGCGTCGAACGCCGTGAAAGCCCGTGCGCAATGCCGCGCTCTGTAGGAACGGGGGCTCGAAGCCGTGATCGAGGCGACTGATCGGTCAGGCGAGCCGATCACCATGTTTCGTCACGAGGCGGTCGACCTGCTGGAACGGTACGACGTCGCGCGCGCCGTAGAGAACTCGCCCACCCCCGACCCCGGGGACCTGATGAAGGCCCTGAACGATATCGCGCGGGACTACGGCTCCATGGACGGTGAGACACTCTCGAAATTCTGGAAGGAGCATTCCGACCAGGTGTGGGAAGCCATCGACCGGCCGGAGAACCGGCATCATTTCCGGGAGCCGAGCGTTCTGTGCCGGTCGGATCAGCCGAACCCCAGTTTCGCGGCGCCCTGAGATCATTCTGAAAAGCGATAGAGGAGTACGCCCATGGAAATGAAAATCCGCCTTCAGGACCATCAACCCGAAGAAGCCGTTGCCGAAGGCGCGCCTGCCGCGGTGGACGCAAAGCTCGAGCTGCAGGATGCGGCTGTGTTGATCCACACCGATGACGGGCGTTCCGTCTGGATCGAGCTCGAGGACGGCAAGATCCGGGTTCACAACTACAACAAGTCCTGCGAAGCGCCGCTCAACATCGAGACCCCTCTCTCCGGGGAGATCGTAATCGACCGGCACGACTACGACATCGAGCGGAAGGCGGAAAACGAGGAACCGGTGGTTCCGGTCCCCTGATACCCATGAACCTCTTCGAGCGCCTCCTTATCCGTTGGTCGAGACCTGAAATCCCGGCCGGCACGGCGACGGGGCACGTGCACGTCTCACCTGGCGCCCTCGACAGCGAGGCCGTGGCACAGGCCCTGAAAGCCGCTATCGAACGGGCTTATGGGGGATCGAACTGGGCGGTCGTGGACGTGCGCGGCGAGAACTACCAGAGCCATAGCCTGAACTCGATCTGCATGCGCCATCGTCATGCCGGCCCCAATTCCCGTCGTCCCCTGGTGATCACCGACAGGCGGTGGTCTGCGCAGTTCTCCATCGACCTCGGCCGCGCGCGGGATTGCGGTGTCGTGGTGGTGGTGGCGAGAAATCGGCCCCGCCAGATCTCCGCGGAACGCGCGTGGTACCATTTCTGCGCCCTGGAGCTGCCGCTCGAGGCGACCCTCCTGAAACGCGGCAGGTTCCACATTACCGAATCCAAGCCGGCTAAACCGCCGTGGCGTCGTCCTTACCCCCGCGCGCGGTGCAATTGCGGGCGAGGCTTCGATATCGGGCTGCATGAGTACGACGCTCGCTGAACGAGGGAGATTGCGATGACGACAAAAATCCAAGTGGGAGCCCCTGAGCGGGCGCGGACGGCCTACTCGGTCGAGCTGGATGTGGAGGACTTCCTGGCCATTACGAAAGCCGAGGATGACGGCAGGATCGCGTATGAGGAAACTTTGAGTGCGCCGCTGGAGGGCATTCACCCGTACACACGGCACGCGGCCGAGGTCGAAGGCATCTCCGCAGTCGAGTACAACGGTCACTTCGGCGCCGCGATCCACTACACGGTCGACGACGAGAACGAGACAGAGGGGACCCACGCCAAGGTCGCCGATATCATCCGCGGCCAGGTCGTCCGCGCTCGCCGCCCGGCGGTGGAGCCTGCCCCGGCGGGGCGCCGGTCCCTGGTGATCGAAACGTGCGTGACACCGGCTGGCAGTACATCGGGCGGAAGCCTATGGTCGAGTGCCGGCGGGCTGCAAGAATACAACGAACCTGGATACATCATGAAAAAGACTGCTACCTCAATTCTCCTCCTCGCCGCGCTGGGCGCCTGTGCCACGCCGCAGCAGCGGTGCGAGTCCCGGGCGTTAAAGGAAGTCCGTGAGATCGAACGCCGCATCGAGGTAGCCCAGGGCAACATCGACCGCGGCTACGCCGTCCATGTGAGCCGCGAGCCTCGGACCTCGGTCGGCGTCTGCACCGGCAACCGGGGACGCGTGAGCGTGTCCACGTGCATGGGCACGAACAACGGCCCGAGGGAGACGCCGGTGGCCATCGACGTGGTTGAGGAGCGCCGGAAGGTCGAGGAACTGCGGGAGCGACTGACAGAAGCGCACATCAGGCTGCAGACGCGGCTTCAGCAATGCTCCGCCTACGGCGGGTGATGGACCCCAAATCGGGCAAGTAATCAAGCGGCCGCCAGCAGCTCGAGGCCATGCCGGCGGCCGCCTCTTTATGGCCTCATGGAGGCTGCGCGCTCAGGGGTATCCGCAGCCTTGGCCTTCAGAGTCCGCGTGTTCACCTCGCAGACATTGAGGCCTTTCCACCGTCCGTCGTCGTAGGCCTCATGGATCGCGTCCCAGAACTCCACTGAATCCAGTTCGATATCGTCCTCCAGCTGGAAGGTTTCCGCTAGGTCCTCCGCCGTAGCCGACCGCGGCCTTGGGCTTCTCAGCGTTCTTCAGCGCCTTCCCGCGGCGGCCGTTCTGGGCGAAGACCCGCCACCCTCTCCGTCCTGCTTCAGCTGTACGCGATACTCCTTGTCGGAGCTGCCCTCAGTGAGGAACAGCGCGATGGATTTCTCTTCCATTCAGATCTCCTTGGTGACCTAAATAGAATAGCCCAAACGCACGCTTTTCTCAAGGACCTAAGGACATCTCGGGCTCAAATTCGACGCTTCCCCGGGGCCTTCTGACTGCTCTTGATGAGCAGGTCGAACGGCTCCCTCATGTCGAACTTCTCGGCCATCTCGATGAGCCTCGCGGGACTGCTCGTAGGGTCCTGCAAATAGGTCGCGACGGCCTCTGTCACGGACTCCTCGTCGACCATGCGCGACAGGTTTTCCTGCCGGCCGCCGAGGGGGGAGTACCGCATCAAGTCGACCAGCGTGCGCTCCTTATTCGTGACCCGTACAGAATGCCCTTGTATGTGGCCACTTGCTCGAACCCTACCTCGAGGGGATCGGCGCTTCGCCAGCGCACGAACTGGATGAGATCTGCTTCCCATTTCGAGCGACCGCGCGGCCAGGGAACGCCGACCATCACGTAAGGGACCGAAAGATCGATGCTCAAGTCATGCCATTGTGCGGCAGAATGAAGACATATTGCAGAATAATCGCCCCCTATGGCACAGGCTTTTGCCATCTCTTCCAGCATGTACGCGCGCGGATGTTCTTCCTCTACTACGACGTAGGCGTCGTCCAGAAGGTACCTTCCTCGGCCCAGGGGATGGATGTACCGCCTTCCTTCAAAACGGGTGATCGTGCGGCCGCTGACCCCCTGATCCCACAGCTCCCGACACGAGTGCACCTTTCCGTCACTCATCAGTTCAATTCCCCGACGCATCTTTGGACCCATATCTGCCTCTCTCGCGTTCTTGTTGAAGGATAGGTAATCCGTTGACAGCAAGAAATCCACAGAAAGCGACAGAGAAACGTCAGCCAAAGGCCGCTCGGAGCGGCAATATTAGTCACTTCTTACCCCATTAAGGGGGGTTGAAAAGTTCGGCGCCGCGCGCAGTTGAGAAAAATAGACAAAAAACCATAAAGGGGGATGTCCCATGCAACGCGCCAGCAGCGCAGAGAACCAAGACAATGGGATGGCAGAGATCCTGTCAGTCAGAGATACAATGCAGGACGCTCTTGCAAAGTACGAAGAGAAGATTTCCGACCTTCTCATTCGCCTCGAGCAGCTCACCGAACAGGGCGAGGATTTCCAGCATTCACAACACAGGGGCCGGGCCGAGAGCCAGCTCCACCTGGCTGAAGACCGCCTCCGCAAGGCGCGAACATGCGCCAAGCTTCCTTCGCGGCCAAACCTGATGAATGGGCGCCGGCATAAGTTCGACATCTCGCGCCGTGTAAAGGTCGCCCGCTCGGCACTTGACGCTTTCGAAGAAGAGATCACGCCATCTACTGGCCTCACGATGTAAAGTCCTCTGGCAATCTCCAGTTCTGTCGAGTACCCTCGATGCAATCAGGAGATTGCCGATGACCAAGAAGAGCGCCGCCCCGGAGGTGAGCTGCGAGGAGCCCTCCGCGGAGGATTGCATTGAGCAGGCCCTCATCGCCGCGGCTGAAACCCAGCCCAGCTGGAAGCATCGCTGCCACGCAATTCTTGCGGCCCTGGGAAGCGATTTCGGGGATCCCGACTGGGAGATGCCCGAGGAAGCGCGTCGCAAGGACATGCTGATCGCCGCGCTGATCGAGAACGGCAGCCAGGTTCTCGACGGCGCGCTCGCATGGCCGCGTGATCCCTCGGAAACTCTGAAATCGGATGCCCGGGTTGTCGGCTTCGGCTGGCACATCCCCATGTCCGTCGCGATCACCGCGTCCGAGGACGGAGGGTTCTGCCTGGATGTCGACGGAGAGCGGTTGCCCGGACCGGTGGCCACGCTGCAGGCCGCTATGGAGCGGGCCAACGCGATCTACCGGGCCCGGATGAATGCCGCCCTTCGCGAAAGGGTCACGGACAAGGGCGGCCTTAAGCGGCGCCGTCTCCAGTGGCACGACGGAGAAGCCTGGTCCCCCATGGGGACGTTCACCGTCACCAGTGAGGACAACGCTTGGCGGTGGCACCTGAAAGCGCATGACGGCGAGCAGGTCGGTGACGCGTGCGAATCCGAGCGTGCCGCCAAGCTCGGGGCTGAGCAAAAGCTCGACCGCATGCTGGTGTCCTGCTTCGCGATGGGCGAGGCCCCCTTCGAGCGACTCTGAAATCCTCCTGAAACTCCGGTGGCGTAGCCCGCTCGGAGACAATACAGGAGATTCCCATGAACCGTTTCCTCATGATGGCCGCCATGTTGGCGGTCACCGCCTGCTCGAGTGGGTCGGGCAACGACCCGGATGAACCCACGCCGCCGGCTCCGGCCCCGGTTACTGGTGATGTCCAGTCGATGCTCAACAATCTTCGCGAACAGAACGGCCGGACCTCGGTCCACGAGAGCCGCCTTCTGCGAAATGCTGCCCTGACGCATGCCCGGGACATGGCAGCGAACAATTTCTTCGATCATGAGGGAAGCAATGGAAGCCAGGTCGGCGACCGGGCCCGTGCCGCGGGCTATGGCTGGTGCCTAATCGCCGAGTACATCGCCCAGGGGCAGCAGGACCGCGAAGCTGCCATGGAAGCCTGGACCCGCTCGCGCGGCCATCGGGCAAACATGCTGATCCCCGACATCACGGAGTTCGGTTTCGCCCAGGCCGAGGATTACTGGGTCATGGTGCTCGGCCGCCCGGGCTGCTGATGCATTACCTGCGAGCGATGCCGCCGGGAGGCAGGTACCGCTCGCAGACGTCCGAGAAATCGAAGAACCGGAGCGGCGGTGTCTCCGCGCCCTGGTTCGCGGCTTCCTCGGCACTCGCGATCCGGTGGCACTCCGCACGCGTGCAGTCACCCGAGCAGCGTACACGGTCTCTGTCGATCATCGGAATTCCTCCCTGTCCTTCAGGGAGGGTGTCTTTGCAGCCTTTCGGACTCGTTTCGAAAGCGGGTCAGGGTTTCACGGTGATCTGGCGGGGGCGATTGCAGAGCGTCTCCGCCGGCCCCTCCTCCCGGATCAGGATGGTCTCGGTGATCTCGACGCCCCAATCGTTCATCCAGAGGCCCGGCATGAAGTGGAACGTCATCCCGGGCTCCAGGACCGTGGTGTCCTCCGCCCGGAGACTGATCGTGTGCTCGCCCCAGTCCGGCGGGTAGCTCAGCCCGACGGAGTAGCCGCACCGCGCGCCGCGCTCGATGCCCGCCCGCTCGAGGGGCACGGCCAGCGCATTGGCGATGTCGCAGGCCCGATTGCCCGCCCGTGCCCAGTCGATCCCTGCTTCCAGCCCTTCGACGAGGGCCGCCTCGGCGCGCTTCATCTCGTCGGGCGGCTCGCCCAGGAAGACCGTGCGGCAGAACGGAACGTGGTACCGGCGGTAGCAGCCCGCGCTCTCAAGGAAGGTCGCCTCGCCCGTCTCGAAGGCGCGGCCGTCCCACGCGAGGTGCGGAGCCGCCGCGTGCGCGCCGGAGGGAAGCATCGGCACGATGGCCGGGTAGTCACCCCAGTGACCGTCGGCCCCGGAGATGGCGTCGCGGTAGATCTCGGCGACGAGGTCGTTCTTCGCCAGGCCCGGCTCGATGCGCTCGATGAAGCCGTCGACGATCTTCTCGGAGATGCGGGCTGCCCGACGCATGAACTCGATCTCGAAATCCGATTTCACCCGGCGCTCCCAGTTCACCAGGTTCGTGGCGTCCCGGAGCTCGGCCTCGGGCAGCATTTTCAGAAGCTCTTCGTGCGCCTTGGCCGAGTAGTAGAAGTTCTCCTTCTCGACGCCGATCACCGCGGTATCGAGGCCCAGCGCGCGGATGTGCTGCGAGAGGTCCTGCATAGGGTGGATGTCAGGGTTCTGGATGAACAGGTCGGGGTATCCCACAACGTACTCGTCACCCATCCAGACCGTCAGGAGCGCGCCGTTGGCGTCCATGCGACGGCCCCACCAGATGGGGTCGTCATCGAAGCTGATGAGGACGCCCTGGTGCACGTAGAAGGACCAGCCGTCGTAGCCGGTGAGCCAGCCCATGTTGGAGGGGTTCGTCACGTAGAGCAGATCGATGCCGGCCTGGTACATCGCGTAGCGTACCAGCTCGAGGCGCCTCCGGTACTCTTCCTCGGGGAACGCTGTGAGCTTGGTACGCATATCGACCTCCTGAATATCACGGGCGCGGTGCCTTGGGGACCATAGTGCAGGAGGCCGGTTTCGTCAGGATTTCAGCGCCCCATGGCTCACGGCGCCGGGCTGGAGGGACCGAGATCGAGGATGTCGATGTCCGGTTCAGCGCCAGGGTACCGCTCCCCCAGATCCTGCAGGATGTCATCGAGCTCGGACGGCGGGCGGTCTTCGATCTCCTCGACGATGGTGTGGCTCTCCAGCGTGAGCGGACAGGAGTTCTTCACAGTGGCACAGACCAGGGTGTCCGGGCCAATCTCGTCGGCTGGCACCGCTTCGTCCGGACCATCGGGCGTCGGGTCCATGTGGATCACGTCGATCTCCAGATGCGAGTACGTCTCTGGTGCGCCGTATTCCCGGATGGTGCGGCCCGCATACGCCACGATGTCGTCGTCATTGCACAGCGCGATCAAGGCGCTCCTGCAGTGCGTTCCGCATGCGCTGCCAAGCCGGCCCCTCCGGATTGGCGACATCGCACTCGTTTAGCAGGCAGCCTTGCGTCACGGATGGCACGGATTCCAGGGGGGTCTGGAACACGAACGTCGCCACGTTCAGCGACGGGTTCGCGTGGTGAACCACCCAGTTCACTTCACCGGGGATTGTCAGTTTGCTCATTAGCCGGCGTTCCCGATCACCCCAGGTGTCAGTCGTGTATGTTTGGTCGACCATCACCTGGCCGTCATCGTCGATGTCGATTCCTAGGAAGTCCCCTTCGTTGGTGCGGGGGACCCATGATTGGGTTGTGGGCGTGACCATCTGCTCGATCCTCTGTGTTCTGTCTGTTTGCGCGGTGCCTCGAAAACTCTGAAATTCGGTGCGCTCACATCCGCATCAGCGGGTCGTCCTCGATATCGAGGAGCATCGCGACCGGTCGGGTGTTTGGGTAGGATTGCTGAACGGAGGCGACGTACATCTCCGAATAATCCGCATCGATGCCGGGATGCGTCTCGATGTGGAGTGCCCCCCATTTCACCGGACAGCCTGGCTGGAGTTGAGCGCTGATCTGAACTCGACGGGCGAGCGCATTGCCAGCGCGGAATGTGGATGGACGGTGTTGTAGTCGTTGAGCCAG
>NZ_JBTLRM010000019.1:0-72052 GCF_054482755.1 Roseivivax sp. CAU 1761 | reverse complement strand
CTTCCTGTTCCCGCAGGATCGCGATGATCTGCTCTTCGCTGAACTTCGATCTCTTCATCTTCCGGTCCTCTCGTTTGGGCCGGACTCTATCATCAGATGGAGGGAAAACCGGGGGTCACAGCAGAGCCCGCAAGGTCTCGCACACCAGGGACGCCGCGCGCAGCGACGTCTTCGATTACCTCGAGCGCTTCCACAACTCGAAGCGCTGTTACTCGACCTTGGCCGCAGAGCCATCCGGGCCATCAGCCGCCGGACGCGCTTGCGCTCGACGCAGTAGCCTTGGTTGCGGAGGTGCCTCGCCATCTGACGGCTGCCGTAGAACGGCGTCTCCATGAACTGCGCGTCGATTAACTTCATCAGCGCCAGGTTCAGCGGGGTCTCGCCCTTGCCCGGGCCATACCAAGCGGACCGGCTGATGCCGATCAGGGCACATTGCAGGATGATCGACAGCGCCGGGTGGCGCGCCTCGATCATCTCACGCTTCCGGGCCACGCTCACCGGCCGTTCGCGGGCTCTCTCGGACCGATGGCGTTCGCCCGCTCACCTATGAACTGGCCCCCGTTTCGACCGGACACTTGGGCATAGCCATGGAGGCTTAGGCATATGCCTGAGCACGTGCTCATGTCTGAGATAGAGATCATCACCGATGGCGGCCGCCGGCGCCGCTGGCCTGCCACCGAGAAGCTGCGGATCGTCGAGGAGACGTTGGAGGACGGCGCCAGCATCTCTGTGGTCGCACGCCGGAATGGTGTGGCTCCGAACCTGTTGTATCGTTGGCGTCGTCTGATGCTGGACGGAGGAGCGGTGGCCGTGTCCGAGGATGACGATGTGACCAGCAATCGTGCCGTTAGGCAGATGGAGGATCGTATCCGCGAGCTCGAGCGCCAGCTCGGTCGCAAGACGCTTGAGGTCGAGATCCTCAAGGAGGCGCTGGACAAGTCGCGCTCAAAAAAACGGACCTGGCTCGCACAGTCGCAGCTGAAGGACGGTTCCCGGTGAAGGCCGTGGTCGAGACGCTGGGCGTCTCCAGGTCGAACCTGCATGTCCGGCTGAGCGGGAGCGCGAAGCCGCGGCGGCGCTATCACAAAGCGCAAGACGCGGCGCTGCTGCCGCTGATCGAGGCGCTGGTGGCGGCGCGGCCGACCTATGGCTATCGCCGCATCACGGCGCTCCTGAACCGGCTTCTGCGGGCGGATGGCAAAGCCCCGGCGAACCACAAGCGCGTGTATCGCATCATGCAGGCCCATAGCCTTCTGCTGGCACGAACACATGCCGAGAGGACGGAGCGCACCCACGACGGCAAGGTCGTGACGATACGCTCAAACCTTCGCTGGTGCTCCGACGGGTTCGAGTTCACGTGCTGGAACAAGGAGATCATCCGCGGCGCGTTCATCATCGATGCGCATGACCGCGAGATCATCTCATGGCGCGCCGTGGCGGGCGCCGGCATCAGCGGGTCCGATGTCCGCGACATGATGCTGGAGGCCGTGGAGGCCCGGTTCGGCGGCTACCGCGCGCCGCATCCCGTCGAGATGCTGAGCGACAATGGCTCGCCCTACACCGCGCACGGCACACGCATCTTTGCGCGTCAGCTCGGGCTGAAGCCGTGCTTCACGCCGGTGAGGAGCCCAGAGAGCAACGGCGTATCGGAGGCATTCGTGAAGACCTTGAAGCGCGACTACGTGCAGGTCACGCCGCTGCCCGACGCTGCCGCCGTCCTCGAATTGATTGCCGGGTGGTTCGAGGACTACAACACCAGCCACCCGCACTCAGCGCTGAAGATGCGCTCGCCTCGCGAGTTCATCCAAGCTCAAACCGCAACCGCCTGAGTGTCCGGTGAAACGGGGGTAAGACCAACCTATGGCTAAAGAATCGCGTTCTACCACAAGCTGGCCGATCTTGGCGTGCGGCTTCTCGATCTCACCCTCCTTATCCACGGCCTCCCAAGAAAATCCCCAACCTGCCCTCGAGTGCCTGCCGCTTCCAGGTGTTATTCAGAGTCTAATGCACGCGGTGCTTCGCCACCAGTTCGGCCACCGTCATCTCACCACGGATCGCCTCGAGCGCCACCTTCACCTTGAACTCGGCACTGTAATCCTTTCGTTTGCCAGCCACGCTGTTCGTCCTTGTCACCGTTGGCGGCAAGCTTAGCCGGTCGCCAGGTTTTCGGTGACCACCTCAGTGCCCGCCTGCGTGATTGCGCCAAAGCGGCTGCCGAGAGAACGGGACCGCGCAAGGCGACGGTCGCTTTGGCCCGGAAGCTGGCCATCATGCTGCATGCCATGTGGCGTTCCGGCACTCCTTTCCGGGAGGTAGCCATGGCGTAAGACCACGATCAGAACGACGCTGACCTTCGAACCACACTGGAATGCGGCCGGCCGGGACGCATGGCGAGGGTGAGATCGCTCCCGCGGATGCGGCACGACAGACCGCACACACAACTTCGATTCGCGCGGCCTTGAACGCATCGCGGCGCCCGCGCGGTGACCGCGCAGAGAACCCCAGAGTCCCACACAGGACGGAAGCATTTGGGGATCAGACCTTAACGGAAGCGATTAGAGAGCGAGCTGGGACATGAGCCGACGCTGCCCAACCTCATGCTCCAAAGTTTCACAAAAAAACTTCACTGAGGTGGGAACAGGCCTCGCAATTTTGCTGCGGTGACACTAAGTATGGAGTTAGGCGCGCCGGGGACAGCCCCTGCAGAGAGGGCATGCCAAAAGCTACGGCCCATACCGCACGCAGATGGCGTGTCAGGTCGGCGCGGCGACAGCTCCGCTAATTCGTTTACCTGACGTACGACCGGGCCCTTTCGAAGGGTGCCGTACCGCTACCATGCCGCGGTCCAGGAGGACTCGAAGCATGATTTTCAGGATCAAGACCTCGGCTGGCTTCGGTCGGCCGTTTGAGCTAAATGGCTTGGTCGGAACTATTCCGCCTGGCGAGTATACAATTCACGTCAAGATAGACGATTCGCAAACGTTTATCGAGCAAATCACCCAGATCAACTTAAGTCCGAGCAGCGGTCTTCGCCTCCAAAGCGGTTCAACATCTATGCGCCCGGCAATGACTCAGATTGAAACGAAATGCAAGCCTTTTGGTCAAGCTCTGAGTTCCGACATCCTTGAGGAAGTGTTAACTGATCCTATGGTCTGTCTGATATTGGATCCCGATATCATCACGAATGACACACCACAGGTCTATCATTACGCCCCTGAAATCAGCGAGTGTGACACCAAACCTGTGACCCAGATTCTGCACGAAGAGGGGGTTTGGATTGCGCGCTAAAAGTCTTGCTTTAAAATTAAATGGAGGGTGTTCGGATTGTCCAGAACCACGAAATCACAGGCTTCTGCTTCCATACGAATCTTGGATAATGAGCTATTCCGCATCTCCCACACGGCGATATTGAATGGATTAAGTTCGACTTCTGTTCTTGACCGTCTGCTAACTTTTGTTGCCACGGAGTACACCAAAAGGGTGGGAGCGTCGGCTACTGCGGACATCTTTCGAACCTGCGCCAGTACCATCGACGCAAGCGATTTTGGACGCGCCGAAACGAAAGAGCGCTTGTCTAATTGACCTCTGAGAGTTGGAAACTCCCACGCCACTCTACAGAAACCAGGCGGCGCAGTCATAGCTTTGTAAGGCGGGAGCGTCTGCGGCACTGACGATGGAAAGAACTGGACCCCGCCGTTTGACGAGCGTCAAACGGCGCTTCATCTGTGTGGGAACAGTAAGGAGCTCCCTCGAAGGGATCACCCAAGGGTCTGCGGGGTGGAAGTTGATGCCGCTGCGGGCGATGTGACCGGCTTTGTGAAGATCTGCCATCGCCCTTCCACTAAATCACATTCTGTTGTCGTTTGGGCTTGCATCCAGCGTGCTCGAACCGATGCCGCACAGTGCGAAAGTTCAGCAATGTTGGCGATTCATTAACGGTAGCCTGTCCTCCGAAGCCCATGAAATCAGAAGAGGTGAGGTGGGTGGCATTCTTGATGGGGACCGCGTCACTCGCCCGGCGCGTACGACCTTTCCAGACCTCGTTGAACTGCTCGAGCAACCGTTGGCACAAGAGGGGAAAAGAGATGAGCATGATCGCTGCCAAAAAGCGGAAACTTTGCGTGTTGCCGGTTGTGATCGCCGCCGCTGCCCTGACATTCGTTCAGGCGCTTCCACTCTACGCGCAGGATGGCACTGGACCTATACCGAAGAATGCGAAGGCGCGGAACTACGGCGATGGCTGGGATTGTGACGTGGGGTACCGAATCGAAGGAGCCAAATGCGCTGCAATCGAGATCCCCGAAAACGCTTACGCCACTGGCCAAGCATACGGGCCTGGATGGGCGTGTGTTCGTGGGCACGAGAAAAACGGCAATATATGCGCGTTTATCCAGATTCCCGACAATGCGTTTTTACGATCATCCGGTTTCGGTTGGAGATGTGATCGAGGCTACCGAAAGGAACGCGAAGCCTGCGTATTGATCGAACTGCCGGAACACGCGTTTCTTACGGAAGAAAGCTTTGGCCCTGGATGGGCGTGTGAACGTGGCTTCATGGAGACGGATGATGCTTGCTTAGCGATCGAGGTTCCGCAGAACGGCTACCTTACCAATTCCCTATACGGCGCCAAATGGGCCTGTGAACGGGGCTTTTTCGAGAATCATGGCCGTTGTGACCGAGTTGAGTTGCCGGACAATGCCTTCTTGTCTCTTGAGAGCTATGGCCCGAACTAGCGGTGCGTGAGGGGATACGAGGCGGTGGCGGGATATTGCGTCGCGATCAGCCTGCCCGATAACGCCCATCTGGACCGGACCGGGAACGGCTGGCGTTGTGACGAAGGTTTCCAGTTAATCGATGGAAAGTGCATTCCTTAAAATTAACTGATGCCACTTCGTCTACCGCGAGACCAGGTGAGTTCCGAGCATAGTGCTAATTCCGGTTCTATTAAGGGCAAATTTACTTCCCGCGAAAACCGCTCTCCCGCACGTCACAGAGGCAGTGCGAGGGAAGCCGAAGCAGGAGACCACTGATGGCCAGATCAATAAAGACTACTGCGATTTTTCTTCGGTCCTTCCAACTTCCGGGCTTCAACGAAACCCTTCCACCCGGTGAGTATGAGGTCGAAACCTATTTTCTAGATCCCGTCAATTGGATTGAGCCGGGCGACTGGAGGGCGTCCGTTCTTTTGAACCTTCATCCTCGAGCCTCGCATCCGGGCTTGAGTCGTACACTAACCGTGCCGCTTGCCGATCTGGAGTTCGCAATCGCGAAAGACAAGCTGACCGAACAGCCTTTAGCAGATTTCTTCCTTGAGGAAATGCTCGCCGATCCTATGATCCGCCTCGTCATGCAAGCGGACGGAGTTGAACCCTCAGAGGTTAGACAGTTGTACTCTGGTGCCCGGATCGGCAAGCACGGCACTTCGACAGATAAGCACCAAACTCAAGCCCGGAGTAAGGCGCATTCTACTGATGACCATGGGCCCCACTTCGGAAGTACCCGACCGAAAATTGGAGAATAAACCTAGGTGGGGGCGCTGTCAGAGAAACTCCGCTTGAGCCGGGGCAGGGCGGCCATCTAGCCTCGCGGGATGACCAAACGCAGCCCGTTCCGCTACTTCAAGACGTCGCCCGAGATCATCCGTCTCGCGGTCATGCTCTACATCCGTTTTCCGTTGTCGCTGCGAAACGCCGAGGATCTGCTGCACGAGGCGCGGCATCGATGTGAGCCACGAAACCGTCCGCTACTGGTGGCGCCGCTTCGGTCCGGTATTCGCGGCCGAGATCCGGAAACGCCGGGTTGGCGGTATGCGGTCGAGCCGATGGCGGTGGCACCTTGACGAGATGTTCGTGAAGATAAACGGCGAGCAGCATTATCTGTGGCGGGCCGTGGATCACGAGGGCGAGGTCCTGGAAAGCTACGTGACCAGGCGACGGGACAGGAAGGCCGCGTTGAACTTCTTCAGGCGAGCGATGCGTCGGCATGGCAAACCGGCGGCAATCGTGACCGACTAGCTGAGGTCCTACGGCGCGGCGCTCAAATCAATGGGGCCGGCGCCCGCCAGGAGACCGGCCGCTGGGCGAACAATCGTGGCGATGCTTCGGTTCAGGCGAATGCGAAGCCTGAGGTGGTCCCCGTTTCCCGGACAGGTTTGCGGCGCTGCTAAGCTTGCCTGTTGATCATGCCGCCGCCTTCATGCCGGGGCCCTCGTGGGCCTCGACCGGTGTCCGTCCTCCGAGCGCCGAGTGGGGGCGCGCGGTGTTGTAGAATGCGATCCATTTTCCGATCCCGGCACGGGCCTCGGACCCGGTCTCGAAAGCATTCAGGTAGACTCACTCGTACTTCAGCGAACGCCATAGACGCTCGATTATGACGTTATCCATCCAGCGCCCGCGGCCGTCCATCGATATCCGCACCTTCGCGTCCAGCAGCACGTCGGTGAAACGGGGACTGTTGAATTGCGATCCCTGGTCCGTGTTGAATATTCCGGGCCGCCCGTGTAGCCGCATCGCGTCTTCGAGGGCCTCGATGCAGAACTCGACGTCCATCGAGTTCGACAGCCGCCAGGACAGCACCCGGCGCGTCGCCCAGTCCATGATAGCCACGAGGTACAGGAAGCCCCGACGCATCGGGATGTAGGTAATGTCTGCGCACCAGGCCTGGTCCGGGCGATCGATCACCATGTTCCGCAGCAGATACGGAAACTTGCGGTGCTCGGGATGGGGCACGGTCGTCTTCGGCTTCTGGTAGACCGCCCGCAGACCCATCATCGCCATCAGCCGCCGGATGCGCTTGCGCCCGACGCAATAGCCGTGGTTGCGCAGATGCCTTGCCATCTGGCGGCTGCCGTAGAACGGCGTCTCCATGAATTGCGCATCGATGAGTTTCATCAGCGCCAGGTTCAGCGGCGTTTCGGTCCTGCCCGGCCCATACCATGCGGACCGACTGATACCGATCAGTGCGTACTGCCGGACGATCGACAGCACGGGGTGCCGTGGATCGATCGTCTCCCGCCTCCGGGCCACGCTCACCGGCCGGAGGCTTTCGCTAAAAAATCGCGTTCCACCACCAGCTGGCCGATCTTGGCATGAAGTCTCTCGATTTCGCCTTCCTTCTCGGCAGCCTTCGCCTCGGCTTTGCCCGAGAACACACCGGTCATCCCCTCGATCGCCTGGCGTTTCCAGGTGTTGATCACCGTCTGATGCACGCCGTGCTTCGCCACCAGCTCAGCGACCGTCATCTCGCCCCTTATCGCCTCCAGGGCCACCTTCGCCTTGAACTCGGCGCTGTAGTTCTTCCGTTTGCCAGCCACGCTGTCAGTCCTCGTACTCGTTGGCGGCAAGCTTAGCCAAGTGTCCGGATTATGGGGACCACCTCAGCCTTCAGATGTTCGCAGCCGTTCATGCCTCCATCTCGAACCATTTCAACTCGGAGCGCAGCTTCTCATCCCGCGCCAACTTCAAGCTGAATCGCGCCGCCGCTCTCGCCGATTGGCGCGGGCTCTGCGCGGCCTAAGGGTAGAGCTCCTGACCCAAGCGGAGACTGGTTAGCATTTGTCTGTCAGCACCAGCGCGCGCCCCTCCTGCGCCAGCGTCCACAGCCGGTCGGCCGCCTCGCAGGCGCCGGAGAAGAAGCCCGGCAGTTCCAGCACGCCCTACATCGGCAGCTTCTCGGGGCCGTGATGGCCGAAATGGTGGGTGATGGCGATCGCGGCACGGCGAAAGATGGCTTCGACCCTCGGGCCGCCATGGGGGTCGAGCTCGCCTGCCCAGACCGGGCCGGTCTGGAAGATCGCGGCGTCCGGCGCCGCGGGCTGCCAGCTTGCGGGGCAGGGCCCGGTCAGGCCGCGCGGCCGGGCCAGCGGCGCGTCCTCCAGCGACACCGGGCAGGGCGGTGGCGGCGATCTGCCCGTCGCTGCAGATCAGGTGCAGCAAGAGATCGACGAGTTCGCCCGGCTTTCGGGAGACGATCACTGGATCCACGTCGACGTGACCCGCGCGGCGCGTGAACTGCCCGGCGGCAAGACCATCGTGCACGGGCTCTACCTCGTATCGCTGGTCCCGCGCCTGCAGCGACAGCTGTTTCGCATTAAGTGCCGTGGCGCCGGACTGAATTACGGCTATGACAAGGTGCGCTTCACGGCGCCGGTGACGGTCGGGTCGCGGATCCGGCTTACCCAGACCGTGTCATCCGCGACCCTTCGCGGCAACGGCACCCTGCTCGCGCTGAGCTCGACGATCGAGGTTCAAGGCATGTCGAAGCCTGCGCTGGTCGCGGACGCCTTGCTCCTGATTGAAGACCTCCCGGAGGCAGCTCCGCGGCTTACCGCATGATCGCGGAAACGGTGGGTCGAGCCGCCGCAGCTCATGCTCGGGCAAGCGGTCCGCGTCACGGCGAAAACCGTTTGATGCCGCAAACTGGCGTTGATTTCGGCTCAACCGTACCAAACCGCCACCGTCTGCGCTTGCCCTGCGACGGGGAATTGGCGTCGTTGATTGGCGCCATCGTCGTAGCACGCGCAGAAACTCCGTGAAGCGGCTGTGGAATTGCCGGGTGTGCACGTGAGCCAGCCGGTGGGCAAGCAGCGCGTCCTGCGCACAAATGGCTTCGACGATGTCGTAGTGATCGGTCGACAGCAGACGGTCCGAGGAGGAGTTCCGGATGAAGTTGAAATGCATGTGCAGCATGCGGCGGCCTTGGTAGAGCAGCCGTTCCTAGGCGCGGACGAAGTAGGAGTTCCGCCCGGCCGCCGCAATCGCCATGTGGAAGTCACGTTTGGTCGCCGACATGGCGAGGTAGTCGAGTGCTTCTAGGCGGCATCGAAAGTCCGAGCCTCGGCCAGCATGACCTCGATCTCGGCCTCAGTGCGGTTGCGCGCGGCCAGCCGGGTGTTGATCCGTCGTAGATGGTCGAGCGCCTCGACGTAGCGCCGGAGGCCCTGCGGAAGACGGCAAATGACTACATAATTTCCATTATGCGTTTTTGCCTTGTAGCCGGGGCACATTCAAAACTGGGTTGCGACAAATACCCTTGAGGTCCTCACCTATCCCAACAGGGCCTTCTTCCATTGATGGATCAGCGTCGGATGCACTTCGAACCGAGCCGCCAGCTCGGCAACCGTCTGCTCCCCCTTCAGCGCCTCGAGCGTCACCTTCGAATTGGATGCTGCGGTCCCGTGCCGCTTCCTGTTCGCCATCTCGTCCGTATCCTTCTCGAAGAACAAGATGACCTCAGATCGAGCTTCCGTCCGTGTCCTGCTTCCGGGGTGCACCTCACTCGTCGCTTGGCCCTACTGGCTTGTTCCCTGCCCGAGCGATTCCAGACCGTTTCAGCGTGCCGCCCAAAAACGGGCCGGACTAAGGAACTTTTACCAGGCCGCGTCCTCTGACACCCGTTTAATCCGGTTTTCGGATAAATTGATCTGCTAAAGGCATTGGACAGTTCGGTCCGGTTCCCCCTCTATTGATGTCATAAGAAAATAAATGATGCCCTGACAGGATAGGAAAACTTTGGAATGACCCGCAGTATACCGTCATCGGCCGGAGCCGGCGCGCTTCTTGCCGCCGTTCTCGTTGCCGCTACCGGCATCCAAGCACAGGAATCTACCGTCAGGTTCAACGCAAGCGTCTGGCTCCCTGCCGGTCATCCACTGGCCAATCATTCTTACGTAGAATGGCTTCCGCGGCTCGAAGCCGCCTCGGGCGGGTCTTTGAAGCCTACGCTGTTTACCGGGCCGGTGCTGCTGGCGCCGGGCGAGCATCTGAGCGGGATCTCCGACGGCATCGCGCAAATCGGCTACCATGCCGGCACTTATACGCCGGCCGATCTGCCGGCCGACAACGTGCTGTCGCAAATCGCCTTCAACTACGCAAACCCCTACCCGCTGGCCTTCGCGGTGACCGAGGCCAACATGACCCTCGACCGGCTGCAGGCGCAGTGGAAGGACAACAACATCGCCTATCTCGGCGGCTACTCGACCTCGCCCTATGTGCTTCTCTGTTCCAGCCGGATCGAGACGCTGGCCGACATGCAGGGCAAGAAGATCCGGGTGCCCGGCGCGGCGCAGTCGGACTGGGTGGCCAGCGTCGGCGGGGTGCCGGTCAACGTGCCGTCGAGCGAGATGTATGACGGGCTCGACAAGGGCCAGCTCGACTGTGCCGCGATCACCGCGCTCGACCTCAAGAGCCGGTCGCTCTGGGACGTCGCCAAATACGTCACCTTGCTGGAGCTCGGGCTTTACTGGGCCGGCTATTCGCAGGGCGCCAACCGCGATTTCTGGCAGTCGCTCTCCGACGCCCAGCGGCAGGCCTTTCTCGACACCCTTCCCGAGGCGATGATCGACGAGACCGTGCAATATGTCTCGGACGACTTGACGGCGCTCGAAGAGGCCGCCGACCACGGTGTCGAGGTGATCACCCCGGCCGAGGACCTGCAGCAATCGGTGCGCGACTTCGGCGCCGAGGTGCGCGCCAACGCGGTCAAGCTGGGCGCCGAGACCTTCCGTATGGAGGCCCCGGAGGCGCTGATCGCCGAGTTCGAGGAAATCGTGGCGAAGTGGCAGGCGCGGCTTGGCGACATGGACCGCGACGACCGGGACGCGATGGTGGCGATCGCCCGGGACGAGCTCTTTGGCACGGTCGACGCCGCCACCTACGCGATGGACTGAGCAGGACCCGGGAGGCAGCGCCATGCACCACCTTCTGCGCGCGGTCCGCGGCGCCAACGCGGCGATCATGGTCCTGGCCGGGCTGATCCTCGTCGCCATGATGCTGCTGGTCACCGCCGACATCGCCGCCTCCTGGCTATTCGGGCGCCCGATCGTCAACGTGATCGAGATCGTCGCCTTCTACCTGATGGTCGGCATCGTCTTCCTGCCCCTCGGCAGCACCGAACTTGCCGGCGAGCACATCAAGACCGATGTGCTCGTCCGGACGCTGCCGCAACTGCTTCAGACAGCGCTTTCATTGCTCACTGGGCTGGCCACTGTCGCAGTGCTGGTACTTCTGACCCATGTCTCGATCGACAAGGCGCTGGCCGCGACCGAGCGGCGCGAGATGATGATGGGCACCACGCTGATCCAGATCTGGCCCAGCCGCTGGCTGCTGCCGACGGGCTTTGGCCTCTACCTCGTCTCCGTCCTGGTCGTGCTCTGGCGCGACCTGCGACACGGCGCCGAAGCCTGATCTTAAGGGACATCCTAGATGGATAACGTGACCATAGGCGCGATCTGCGTCGCGCTCGCCCTCGCGCTGATCCTGATGCGGATGAGCATCGGCATCGTGCTGATCTTGGTGTCGTTCCTCGGCTTCGTGTGGATTGCCAACCTGACTGCGGCCCTCGGCATGGTCGGTTCGGTGCCTTTCGCCTTCGTCGGCGATTGGAATCTCTCGGCAATCCCGATGTTTCTGCTGATGGGCTTCGTCGCCAGCAGCACCGGGCTCACCCGCGGATTGTACAACGCGGCGCGTCTCGTGCTCTCATCTCTACCCGGCGGGCTGGCGGTAGCCACGGTGGGCGCCAGCGGCTTGTTCTCCGCTGCTTCCGGATCGAGCATCGCCACCTCGGCGGCGATGGCCCGGATCGCGACGCCCGAAATGCTTCGGAACGGCTACCATCCGAGCCTCGCCTCAGGCGTGGTGGCGGCCGGTGGTACGCTCGGCTCGCTGATCCCGCCAAGTATCCTGCTGCTGATCTACGGCTACTACGTCGAGGTCTCCATCGGTCAGCTGTTCATAGCTGGGATCCTGCCGGGCTTGCTGACCATGGCGCTTTACGCAGCGATGATCATCGGCCGCTGCAAGGCCGACCCGAGCCTCGCCCCGCCGGTGGCGACGCGGGTCAGTCGGGCCGAACTCTTGGCGGCGCTGGTCGATGTCTGGCCGCTGCCGGTGCTAATTCTCTGCGTGATGGCGGGGATCTTCCTCGGCCTCTTCACCCCGACCCAGGCCGGCGCCTTCGGAGCCTTCGCGGCCTCGATCATCGCGCTGCTGCGCCGCGCCCTGACCTGGGCCGCGATGCGCGACGCGGTGCTGCAGACGCTGCACGGCACCTCGGGCATCTTCCTGATCCTGATCGGCACCACCATGCTGACCAACTTCCTGGCCCTGTCGGGACTGCCGGCCGCGGTCTCGGCGGCGATGCTGGAGGCTGGGCTGGGCACCTACATGCTGCTGTTCTCGATCGCGCTGCTCTACCTGCTGCTCGGCATGTTCGTCGATTCCATCGGCCTTATGCTGCTGACCCTGCCGATCGTGATGCCCCTGGCCGAAGCCTATGGCATCGATTTCATCTGGCTCGGCATCATCATCGTCAAACTGTTGGAAATCGGCCTGCTGACGCCGCCGGTCGGCCTCAACGTCTATGTGATCAGCGGCGCGCTCGGAGGACAGGTCCCACTCAACACCATCTTCCGCGGCGTCTCCTGGTTCATCGTCACTGACCTCGTCTGCCTGACGCTCCTGGCGGCCTTTCCGTCGATTGCGCTCTGGCTGCCGTCGCTCCTCGACATTTGACCCGCGACGCCCGGCGTCCGGCCAACAACAGGGAACTCCGATGACTCTTCAGTCCATGCGCGTCGGCATCGAAGTCGGCGGCACCTTCACCGACATCGTCTCCGTCGAGGACGGCGCCCTGCGGGTGGCCAAAGTGCCGAGCACGCCTCATGCGCCGGATATCGGCGCGCTCAATGCCCTCGCAGCGCTGGCGCTCGACCCGGCGGAGATCGCCGATCTCGTGCACGGCTCGACGGTGGCCACCAATGCCGTGCTCGAACGCAAGGGCGTCCGGGTGGCGCTGCTTGTCACTGAGGGCACCCGCGACATCCTCGCCCTGCAGCGCCACGACCGGCGGGCGATCTACGACCTGCAATACCGCAAGCCGGCGCCCATCGTGACACGCGACGCGGTCTTCGAACTGCCCGGCCGCATCGCCGCCGGCGGTGCCGAGGTGGCGCCACTGGACGCGGGCGCGCTCAGCGTCGCGCTCGACACGGTGATGGCGTCGGGCCGCTTCGACGTTGCCGTTGTCTGCCTGCTCAACGCCTATGCCAACCCGGCCCACGAGACCGCAGTGCGGGCGGCGGTGGCGGAGCGCGACCCGACCTTCCCGGTGGTCTGCTCGCATGAGGTGACCGGCGAGTTCCGGGAATACGAACGCGCCTCAACGGCCGTGCTGTCGGGTTTCGTGCAGCCGGTGATCAAGGGCTACCTGTCGCGCTTCGCCGCCGGGTTGGCCGAGCGCGGCTTTACTGGCCGACTTAGCGTCATGCAGTCGAATGGCGGGCGGATGCTGGCCGAGGCGATGGGCCAGCAGCCGATCACCGCGCTCTTGTCGGGGCCGGCGGCAGGTGTAGTCGGCGCGGTCAACGCGGCGCGGCGCGCCGGGCTGGCCAACATCATCACGCTCGACATGGGCGGCACCAGCGCCGATGTCTCGATCGTCGAGAACGGTCGGCCCGAGTTGACCGCGCAGATGGAGATCGACGGCCTGCCGATCCGCACCCCGGCGGTCGACATCGCCACCGTCGGCGCCGGCGGCGGCTCCATCGCATGGCTCGACGATGGCGGCATGCTGCGGGTCGGCCCGCAATCGGCCGGCGCCGATCCGGGCCCGGCGAGCTACCGCCGCGGCGGCACCGAGCCCACGGTGACCGACGCCAACCTCGTGCGCGGCAGCCTGCGCGCAGCCTCCTTCGAGGAAATCGGTTTCACTGTCAGCCGGGACGCCGCTCTCGCGGTGTTCGACGGCTTGTCCGAGCGGCTCGGGCTGAGCCGCGAGGACGCCGCCGATGCTGTGATCCGGCTCGCCGAGGCCAATATCGTGCGCGCCATCCAGACCATCTACACCGCGCGCGGCAAGGATCCGCGGGAGTTCGCGCTGGTGGCCTTCGGCGGCGCCGGGGCGCTGCACGCCGCGCGCGTGGCCGAGGAACTGGGCATCGCCCGGGTACTGGTGCCGGCCCATGCCGGCGTGCTCTCGGCGGCCGGGCTTCTGGGCTCGGACTACCTGCATTTCAGCGTCGCCACCGAGCGCCTGCCGCTCGAGGCCGACACCCTGCCGCGGATCCGCGCCATCGTCGAGCGGCTCACCGAAGAGGGCCGCGCCTACCTTGCCGCAGAGGGGCTGGCCGGCACGCCGGAGACCGAGCTGACGCTGGAAATGCGATATGTCGGGCAGGCCTTCGAGGTGCCGGTCCCGGTGCCTTCAGATCTGGGAGCGCTCAGCGTGGGGGCGCTGGCCGAGGCGTTTGCGGCCCAGCATCACCGGATTTTCGAGTTCTCCAAGCCGCCGGGGGCGGCGGTCGAGGTGGTGTCCTACCGCGTCGGCATGCGGCTGCCGGCCGAAACCGGGGAGTCAGCGACGGACCGGGCGTCGGTCCCGGACCCGGCGCTTGCCGGCACCGATCCGGACTGGCAGATCCGCGAGCGCGGCGTCAGCTACCCGGCGCGGGTGCTGCGCGGCCCGGCGCTGCCGCCCGAGCCTGCGCCCGGGCCGATGCTCATCGAGGACGGCACCACGACGATCTTCGTCCCCGTCGGCTGGAGCGCCGCGCGCGACCGCCACGGCAACGTCATCCTCGCGCGAAAGGACGCCTGACATGACCGTCTCCATCGTCGACCAAGCCATCATCAGCCGGGCGCTGATCGCCGCCAGCCACGAAATGGGGGCCAAGCTGATCCGCTGCGCCCATTCGCCCATCGTGCGCGAGGCGCAGGACTGCTCAGCGGCGCTGACCGACCGCCACGGCCGCGTCGTCGCGCAGGCCGAACTGACGGCGATCCAGCTCGGCTCGATCTCGCACACGCTGGCGCCCTGCCTCGCCGCGTACCCGCCCGAGACCCTACAGCCCGGCGACTTCTTCATCAGCAATGACCCGTTCTCGGGAGGCCAGCACGTGCAGGACATCTTCCTGTTCTCGCCGATCTTCCATGCCGGCGCGCTGATCGGCTTCGGCGCCTCGGTGGTGCACCACATCGACGTCGGCGGCGGCGCCCCCGGGCTCAACGCCGAGGCCAGCGACGTGCACCAGGAAGGGCTGATCCTGCCGCCGGCGAAATACAGCTACGACCGCGACTGGTGCGGCGGGCCGCTGGAACGGCTGATCCGCGCCAATGTGCGCCTGCCAGAGGCCACCATTGGCGATCTCAACGCCCAGTTCGCCGCCAACTTGATCGGCGCCAAGCGGGTCTCGGCCTTGGCCGCGCAATACGGCCACGACACCCTCCAGGCGGCAATGGAAGCGGCGCTGGACTATTCCGAACGCCGCCTGCGCAACGCCATCGCGGCTTTGGCCCCCGGCGACTACACCGCCGAGGCCCGGATCGAGGGCGCCACCCCGGAGGCCCCGCCGGCTGTCATCCGCGCTAAGCTGAGCATTACCGACGGCGACATCGCCATCGATTTCACCGGCACCGACGCACAGCTCGACAGCAATCTGAACTGTCCCTTCGCCTCGACCATCGCGGCAGCTGTGGCCTGCGTGAAATCGGCGCTGACCTCGGACGACGTGCCGTTCAACGACGGCGTTTCGCGGGCCATAACGGTCACCGCGCCGGAGGGCTCCCTGCTCAACCCGCGGCGGCCGGCAGCGGTGCGTGCCCGGCTGCTGGCCAGCCACCGGGTGTTTAACTGCGTGATGAACGCGCTAGCACAGGTCTGCCCGAACCGGGTGATCGCCGAGGGCTTCGACACCACGACGCCGATCTGCCTGACCCACAAGGGGCCGGCGGGCTACAACATCTATCTCGAGATCCTTGGTGGCGGCTACGGCGCCGGGGTCGAGACCGACGGCGCCGACGGCGTCGACTGCCCGCTGTCGAACTGCGCCAACATCCCCATCGAGGCGCTGGAGATGGACTACCCGTTCCTGCGTATCGAGCGCTACGCGCTGCGCCCGGGATCCGGCGGACGGGGCCGCAACCGCGGCGGGCTGGGCTTCGAGCGCAGCTACCGCATTCTCGACCACGACGTCACCTTCTCGACCTATTCCGACCGCTTCGCCACCGCGCCGCGCGGCCTCCTGGGCGGCGAGCCGGGGCAGCCCTGTTCGATGCATGTGGAGCGCGCGGGGAACCGGATTCAATTGTCCTGCCGGGCCTCGTTCCGGCTGCGGAAGGGCGACCTGCTGGTGGTGCGGACCGGAGGCGGCGCGGGCTACGGCGCCCCGGAAGAACGTTCCCCGGATCGCGCCGAAGCCGATCGGCGCCTCGAACTGACCTGAATGAAGTTAGGAAATCTGAAATGACCGTGAAAGTCCTGTACCTCGTAAAATACGAGAACGACCAGAAGGCAGCGATGTTGAAGGCGCCGGACATGCGAGAACGCGCTGCCATTCACCGAAAGGCAATCGCCGATTTCGGGGGCACGCCGATCGCCCAGTTCGGCGCCTTCGGCGAATACGATATGGTGTACATCTACGAAATGCCGGACAATGCGCATCTTGCCGCGAACCTGCACCTGACCGACTCCTTCGGACTGGCGAAGTACTCAAAGGCCATCGTCCTGATGGATGAGACAGAGTTTGCGCAGTCGATGGCAGTGGCGGCGGAGACCGCGACCGACTATTCTCCCGCCGTTACCTAACGCGGGTTGGCGGCCGCGGTCCTGCGGCGCATAGTGCCGCTCACCCGCTCCGGGCGGACACTCCGTTGCCACAGTCCCGCGCCGCCATATCAAGACCTCCATGCCCAGCCATCCCACCTTCCACCAGCTGATCGCCTTCCGGACCGTGTTCGAACAGCGCAACATCACCAAGAGCGCAGAGGTCCTGAACTCCTCGCAACCTGCGCTCAGCCGCAGCATCAAGGAACTCGAGGACGCGATCGGGCGACCGCTCTTTACCCGCACGACCCGGTCGGTAAGCCCGACCGCTGCAGGTGAGGAACTTTATATCTGGGCCGTCCGACTGCTCGAAGACCGGGACCGCTCGATCATTGCCACGCGGGATGTCGCCGATGGTCGCACCGGAAAAATCAGTATCGGATATATCGATTTTGCGATCGTCGGGCGGCTGCCCGAGTTCATGCGGCGCTTCAGCGAGGCGCATCCCCATGTCCACCTGGATCTTCAAGGTCTGGTGACGCAGGAGCAGCTTCGACTGCTTAAGATCGGGGACATAGATATCGGCTTCGTCAGCGGAAAGCCCCAACACCCGGGAACCGTCCAACGCGAACTCTACAGCGAAGGGCTGGTTGCAGTGCTTCCAAGTCACCATCGCCTGGCATCGAGGCCGAGCCTTGTCCTGTCCGAACTGGAAAACGAGGCATTTGTAACCGGTGGTCACCAGTGGCGTTATTACACCGACCTCGTTATGGCGCTCTGCCGCGAAAGAGGCTTCCACCCACCCGTTTCACAAATTGCGCCTAATCGGGACGGAATTTTAAGCCTGATACTCGCTGGGGTCGGCATTACTGTATATCCGGAATGCATTCGAAATTCCCCGCGCCATGGGTTGAGTTTCGTCCCCATAGAGGATGTCGGCCGCCCGGTTGTGATTTCGGTTGTGTGGACTGAAGAAAACAAAAATCCCGCAATGCGCCGTCTTCTCTCCCAGATTCTTTCACCGGAGCAGAACTTGGGAACCGTTGTGACCCGCTCCACCAAAAAGTCCGCGAGTTGACGTCAGGGTCTGAACCCATGTGCCCCCTTTCAAACGACGCGGCGGTGTAATTCCCGCGTATGTGTCGGTCGGAGAAGTTGGGCAGCCTGCGGGACGAGGTCGCCGGGATTGTCCAGAACATCCTTCGCGAGACCGCCTTCCGAGACATCGCGCACTTCGTGCCGTGGTTCACCGAAGCCGAGTTCAGCACCCGGTTTTGAGAGGCGCCCCGCCCGCGCATCAGCCGTGCTTGGTTTCGCGGAGAGTGCCCGCGCGGCCGGAACCGATCCCTACGCTAGCCGCTGGTCACCGCAGGGTCAGGCTCTCACCGGATCGCCGGCCTTCACCTAGTTCTGGATCATCAAGTCCGGCAGCAGGCTAGTCAGGCTCGGCGCCAGGATAAGCAGACCGAACAGCGCCGTCTGCATCAGCATGATCGGCAGAACGGCCCGATAGATGTCCTGGATATGAAGTTCAGGCTGCACGCCCTGTAGCACGAAGAGCAAGAAGCCGAATGGCGGTGTGATGGTCGCCAACTCAATCTGGATCAAGAGCAGGACCGAAAACCAGATCGGGTCGATCCCGAGCAGTTTGATGATCGGGTAAAACACCGGAATCGTGATCATCATGATCGAAACGCCGCCGATATTGCAGCCGAGAAACATCACGATGCCCATGGCGATGACCACGAAGAGCAGCGGCGTCAACTCGATCATCAGCACGGCATCGAGCAGGCCGCGGATCACCTGGGAGCCGGCGAGCAGCTGGCTGAACGCGGAAGACCCGACAATGATCAACAGGATCATCGATGTCGTTGTAACGGTGCTCATTGCGGCGTCGCGGAGCAGCGGCAGGGTGAGCCGGCCGTAAAGGCCCACCGTCACAGCTGCACCGGCGACTCCGCGAGCGGCAGCTTCTGTCGGGGTCGCGATGCCGAGGAAGATGGAGCCGGTGACGATTACCATCAGCAGCAGCAGCGGGATCAACCTCAGGGTGCCGAGCAGGCGCTGTGACAGCGGTAGGCTCTCGCCCTCGTAGGCCGGCGCGAGGGCCGGGCGGGTCAGGGCGCGGAGGTAGAAATAGAGCGCGTAAATTGCAGCCAGGCAGGCCGGGCAGGATGATGGCGAGCAGGAACTTCGAGATCGACACCATTGCGAGCGATCACAAGAGCACACCCAATGCGCTCGGCGGGATCAGGATGGCGAGCCCAGAGGAGCCGAGGATCGGGCCGGCAATCATGCTAGAATGGTAGCCCATGCGGCGCATTTCCGGGGCGATGGTCAACCCCAGCAATGCGACCGAGGCCATGCTGGCGCCGCTGACCGCGCCGAACACGGTCCCGCCGCCCACGGCAACGACGCGTGATCGAGCAGCTTTGAACGATTGCGCTGATGGCGAGCCTGTCAGTTGGCGGTTCGCTCCCGCCAAACCGGATCGTGTCGCTTCAGGCTCAGGTCCGGGCCTTCTCGAAGGCCGAGGACAGGCCCACCCACATAGCCTCGGTCAGGCTCGCCTCGCGCCCCTGCAGGCCGGCGCCAGGTATGCCGAAGCATCCGAGATGCGCGCGAACTGCATGTCAGGGCTTCAGGATCACGCGATCGGGGGTCGAGCGCAGCACCGACCGGTAGGCTTTCGCCGCGTCGCCCAACCCGTAAACCGTCTTGGGATTGATCGGAAAGGGCTTCAGCAGCCCGTGTTCGAACTTCGGCTTCAGCACGTCGAAGATCCGCGCACCATGCACGCTGTCGAGAACCAGAGTGTCGAAGCGGTCCACAGGCCGTCCAGCATCGCCTCGAAGGTGATCTCGCGCCTTATCGGATCGTAATAGGGCAGCTGCGCGAACCGGGCGCCGGCGGCGGTCAGGATCGGGACGTAATTGCCGTAGGTCGGGGTCTGCAGCCAGACCGTGGGGCGGCCGGGCATCTGGGCCAGAAGTTCGGCCATGACGCGCAGCGCCACCGCCCCGCCCGACGTCTGCGCCGCAACCCGGGCCGCGCCGTAGGCGGGGCCCAGGATCTCGTGCCCCAGCACGGCGCAGCGCCTGGTCCCCTGACCGCCTCAGGCAAGCCCATCGTCGATGTCAACACTGCCAAATGAACGAAGGCCCCGCCAACCGAATACTTCCAGCGATGCTTGGCCGGGCGGGCGGTTGGCTCAACTTCGGCATCGATTTTGCCCATCGTTGATGCCGCGATGCCGGCACCGCCGGCCCGGTGGCAGTGCGACTTACATAAAAATCGATTTTAATTGCAATAGATGTGGATAATCGCTAACTTTGACTGAGTAGCAAGGAGATCGGATATGAAACTACTGGTGGGCGCCCATGCAGGCCGCCGCTCGGTCTTTCTCGTGCGGGGGGATGCCGCGCATGACCTCACCGTCCGGTTCGGCGATGTCGGGGAAGACCTTTCCGGACTCATCGCCCGGCCGGATCTGATGGCGGAGATCGCCGGAGCCGAAGATGCGGGCCCGTTGGTGCCGCTCGACAAGATCACGCCGGAACTGCCGCTCGCACGACCCCCCAGCATCATTTGCCTCGGGCTGAATTACATCGAGCACATCAAGGAAGGTGGCTACGAGATCCCCGACTATCCGGCTCTTTTCATGCGCGGCCCGAACTCCATCATGGCCGCCGGCGCACCGATGGTACGCCCGGCCTGTTCGACACGCCTGGACTACGAGGCCGAGCTGATGGTGATCGTCGGCCGCGGCGGCCGCCACATCACCGAAGCCAACGCGCTGAAACATGTGTTCGGCTATACCGTGTTCAATGACGGTTCGGTGCGCGACTACCAACGCAAGACCCACCAATGGACGCCGGGCAAGAACTTCGACAACACCGGCGCCATTGGTCCGGTGGTCGTGACGCCGGACGAACTGCCCGAGGGTGCAGCTGGCCTGCGGATCGAGAGCCGTGTCGGCAGCGAGATCCTGCAAAGCTCTAACACCGCGAACATGATCTGGTCGGTGAGCCGAGCCATTGCGATCATTACAGAATACACGACGCTAGAGCCGGGCGATATGATCGCCATGGGCACGCCGCCGGGGGTGGGCCATGCCAAGAGCCCTCCGCGCTGGCTCACGCCCGGCGAGACTGTGGAAGTCGAGATCGAAGGCATCGGCATCTGCCGCAGCCCTATCGTGGATGAAGACCGTCCCGCCACACCGGCGCAAATGTCATCCGCTCCGGTCGGCGCCTGAGCGTTGCGGGCTGAGGGCGCGCCCGGACGGGGGCGCCCTCAGCCGATTACAGCGTTCGGCCGGTCCTCAAGCAGCTCGGCCAGGAAGGCGCCGGTTTGGCGGTAATGCGCCAATAGCCGCGCCGAGGCGAGGTCTGCATCTCGCGCGATTGTCGCCTCAAGAATATACTCGTGCTCCTCCGCGACGTTGCGCTTGACGTAGTTCAGCGACTTTCCCGCGATGTATCGATAGCGAATATTGAGGTCGTAGAGCTGAGAGCAGAGTTTCAAGAGGATCGGCGAGGCGCAGCGCGCCAAAAGCGCCATGTGGAACTCCTTATGAGCCTCCTCAAAGGCCTCCGCCTCGCCGCCGGCGCGGCGCACCATCCGGTGATGCACCAGCACGAGAGCTTCTTCATGCGCCTCATCCATCTGCGCGATGCTTTGACGCAACGCCATATCCTCAAGGGTACACCGTAGACGCAGGATCTCATGGAAGTTTGCGGGCCCTACCGTGGCGACGCGAAAGCCGCGCTGATCGATGCGTTCGACAAGGTTGTCGGAGGTCAGAAGGCTCAGCGCCTCCCGGATCGGCGAGGCGCCCAGGCCCAGCCGTTCGCGCAGCCCGTCGATCTTGAGCTTCTCCCCGGGGGCGATCCGCCCGAGCACGATCAGCCGGCGCAACTCCAGGTAGGCGCGCTGCGTGGCGGACCCGTCGGGGGTTCCGTTTGGTGGATAGGATTCCAGGACCATTCCGGCAGGATTATCGATTTTCCTGCCGGAATCAACCGCCGGTTTCTGGGTCCGGCTCATACCGGCTCGGTCGCGTCGTCGGCCAGCAGCGCCCGTAGCTTGTGGGTTTCGGACAATCGCGTGCCGGGATACATCGCCTTGGCGTAACCCGGTCGTGCCTTAAGACGTTCGAACCAGTCAGCGACCAGCGGGTAATCCTCTTCCCAGATCCACGCCATGCCAAGATCATGAGTCCGGTCGATGAGCGGCGCGGCAACCGCATCGGCCAGCGTGAAGCGCTCCCCCGCGAGCCATGGTCCGGCCTCCAGAGCGCGCTGCATCCGCTGGCTGGTGAGCGTCAACTGGTCGATAGATTCCTGCACCGCAGCCTTGTCGAAACCGCGCTCTGACATCTTGAGGTAAAAATGCTTGCGCAGCGGACGCGGTCCGGCCTGCTGTTCGGCAAACTCCTCGTTCGTCAGCCCGTCGAAACGGTCGAGGAAGGCGCGGTTGAACGATGGCACGCGCACGGCGTAGGTAGGCACTTCCTCGAGAAACCGCATCCAGGCACGCATCCGCGCGCGCGATGCCGCATCGGGCCCCGAAAGCGCCGGCTCCGGGCAGACCTCTTCAAGGTATTCGCAGATGACGCTAGAATCGATGATCGGCTGGCCGTCGTGCACCAGCGTCGGCACAACCCCGTTCGGGTTGAGCTTCAGATACTCGGGGTTGAGTTGGCCCTTGTTGGCCAGATCCACGAGGCGGCTATCGAATTCGATCTCCTTTTCGGCTAACACTATGCGGACTTTCTGGCTGCAGGTCGAATGGTGCGCATGATAGAGCGTGAACATTATCCCTGCCCTCCCGGAAGCCTTCCGGTGCCATCGATCAGCACGAAGGCTATCGTGCACGGCTGATCATAGCAGTTCGACCAGGCGTGGTTCGTCCCGCGCTGGATCACCACATCCCCGGCCGACAGCTCCACATCGTCCTTTTCATCGTCCATCAGCATTTTGATGCGTCCCGAGACGACCACCGCGTAGTCGACGGAGTCGGTGCGGTGCATGAAGGGATGGCGGTCGTTGTCTTGGATATTCGCCGCGGCGCCCATTTCGGCAAAGGCCGCACGGCCGTCGAGAGTTTTCAAAACCTCGGGATCCTCGGGCTCGAAGGTCACGTAGCGAAAGACCGAACCGCCCTTCGGCGGGTGCAGGACGAGCGGTCCATCGACGGTTTCCTCGGGGCCGTCGAAGGGCGCCGGGGTTTCATGCGTCTGCCAGAAGTTGGTCAGCGTCACGCCGGGGCGGTTGGGTCGCTGCAATATGCAGGTCGCAGGCGCGTCGGAGACGACGACGGCGCGGCCGGCGGCGTCGTGGCCGGTGACGACGCGCCGAATGCTGGTGGTCATGGTGAGATCTCCCGTCAAGGTTTCTCGGGCCAGTGTATCCGACATCGTCCGGATCGCAATAAAAATCGATAATTATTCCTCCGGCTACAAAAATCGATAAAAATGTTGACTTAGGCTTCGATATCGAGAAGATCGAGGCAGGGGAGACAGTCTTTTATTGGGAGGAGCCATGAAAATCATACGACGCCTTGCCACCGGCGCCGCGCTTTGCGCGGCCGTCGCAGGCCCCGCCGCCTCCGTCGCAGCTGAAGAGTTGCGCATCGGCACTGCCAGCCTCGGGGGCGCATTCTACCCCGTGGGTCAGGCGATATCGAACCTCGTCAACAAACACGCCGACGGGCTGACCATGGTGCCCGTTGTGACGCAGGGCGGCACCGAGAACCCGCGCCTCGTCGGCAGCGGCGAGGTCGACGTGGCCATCGGCAATGCTAACACCTCGTTCTACGCGCTCAAGGGACAGCCGCCCTATGACACGGCGATTGACCTGCGCGCGCTCGGAACCCTGCACTCCAGCATTCTGCACATCGCGACTCTGGCCGGCTCGGACATCGAGAGCGTCGAGGACCTCAAGGGCAAGCGCGTCGCGGTCGGCCCCGCAGGTGGCGGCACCATCAACCTGCTGCGAAACGTGCTCGAGGCGCATGACATGGAGTTTTCGGACATCGCGCCGAGCTTCCTGTCCTATTCCGACGGCTTCAGCCAGCTCGCCGACGGATCCGTAGATGCCAGCATCGCCCTGGCGGGCTATCCCACCGCGGCGGTAATTCAGACCAGCACCACCAACGAGCTGGCCTTCGTGCCCATCACGGACGAGGCGATGGAGCGGATCATCGAGGCGCATCCCTATTATTCGCCGGTCGAGGTGCCCGCCGACACCTACGCCGCGCCGATCGAAGGCCGGGCACTTGGAACCCGTAACATCCTGATCGTCCATGCCGACATGGACGAGGACCGCGCCCACGCGATTACCGCGGCGGTCTACGGCAATCTCGAGGAATTCGCCGCCGAGAACGCCAACGCCAAACAGATCGTGGCCGACAATGCCTTCGACATTGCCGTGCCGCTGCACCCCGGCGCGCAACGGTTCCACGAGAGCCGCTGACGCCACCGTCGGCGGCCGGCCCTCCCCCGGCCGCCCGACACTTGCATCCGCGCGGCGCGGCCCCGGCCGGCGCCGCCCTGGCCAAAGGGGCAGCACCGCCATGGCTTCCGCTCACCTTTCCCTCGCCTTCGTCATCCGCTGGCTGGCCATCCTTCTGGGGATCTGGCATCTGGCGCTGGTGTCGGGGTGGGTTTCTCTCTCGACGCTCGAAGTTCGCATCGCCCATCTCTCGGTGATGCTGGTGCTGGTCTTCCTGTCGCTCGCCCGATCCCGCGCGGAAAGCGGCGAGGGCCAGGGCCGGATCGGTCACGCCATCGACCTCGGGCTCGCCCTGGCGGCCGCCGCGACCGGATATTATCTTTACGACCGCTGGATGGACATCGCGTTGTCGGGCGGCCTGACGACGCACACCGACGCGCTGGTCGGCATGGCGGTGATCGCTCTGGTGATGATCGCGGCGCTGCGTAAGATCGGCTGGTTCCTGGCGCTGATCGTCTCGGCCTTTCTGGTCTATCCGCTGGTCAGCCCGTGGCTTCCCGGTGTCTTCGCCGCCCGCGGCTACCCGGTAGAGCGTCTGGCGGGATTTCTCACCACCTCGTCCGAGGGCGTCTACGGCATCCCGCTGGGGGTCTCGGCGACCTACATCATCATGTTCTCGATTTTCGGGGCCTTCCTGTCGACATTCGGCGCGGGCGAATTCTTTTTCCAGATTTCGCGCCGCATTACCGGCGGCGCGCGCGCCGCGGGCGCCAAAACCGCGGTGATCTTCAGCACCCTTCTCGGCATGGTCTCCGGCTCCGCGGCCGGCAATGTGGCGGTCACCGGCACGATGACGATCCCGATGATGAAGCGCGAGGGCTACGAGCCGCACCAGGCCGGGGCTATCGAAGCGGTGGTCTCGACCGGCGGGCAGATCATGCCGCCGGTGATGGGCGCCGCGGCCTTCATTATGGCCGAGATCATCGGCGTCCCCTATGCTTCCATTATGGCGGCGGCGCTGATTCCGGCGCTGCTTTTCTTCGCCTCGATCTTCTTCGTGGTCCACCTCCAGGCTGTGCGGCTTGGCATCGGTGCGGGCGATGCGGGCGATAGCGACGCGGAAGGTGCGCAGGCAAGCCTTGCCGCCGTCTTGTTGCCGGGATTGCGCTTCGTGGTGCCCTTCGTGCTGCTCGTAGCGATGATGGTGCAGGGCTATTCGCCCTTCCGCGCCTCGTTCGTTGCGCTCGGCACGCTGCTGTTGGGCTGCGCGTTCTACGAATTACGCGACCTCGCGAGCGCCCGCCGCTTTGGCGCACGCATTCTCGAGGCTCTTGAGGCCGGCACTATGTCGGTGATGTCCATTGCGGTAGCTTGCGCAGCCGCAGGCATCATTGCCGGAGTACTGGCAATGACCGGGCTGGGATCCAAGATTTCGGGCCTGATCGTGGCTGCCTCGGGCGGTCTGCCGGTGGCGGCGCTGCTCCTGACCATGCTGACCTCAATCGTGCTCGGCATGGGTCTGCCGACGACCGCGGCCTACTTGATCCTGGCAACGGTGGTCGCCCCAGCGCTGGTCGAGATGGGTGTTCCGGTCATGACCGCGCATTTGTTCGTCTTCTTCTACGGCTGCATATCCACCATCACGCCGCCGGTGGCACTGGCCTCCTACGTGGCAGCCGGCATCGCCGGGGCCGAGATCAATCGCACCAGCTGGACCGCCTTCGCCTATGGCATTACCAGCTTCGTGCTGCCCTATATGTTCTTTTTCGGCCCCGGTCTGCTTATGGACGGCAGCTGGCACGAAGTGGCTCTGGCGGCGGCGTCGGGGCTGGCAGCGGTTTTCTGTTTCGCAATCGCCGTGACAGGTTACTACGTACGGCCCCTGAACGCCGCACTGCGGGCGGTTTTCGCGGCGACCGGGGGGCTGCTGATGTACCAGTCGCTGCCCACCGACATCATCGGCATCGCGATCCTTGCCGGGGCAGGACTTTTGCTGCGCGGGCGCGGCCCGCGAGCGGCGCTGAACGGCCGGTCGGGGTGACGCTGGTGCCCCTCGACTCGCCGGAGGGTCTGGCGGCGGTTTTCGCCGCGCTCTTCCTCGGCGGCCTCGTGAAAGGGGCAACCGGCGCAGGGCTGCCGGTCGTCGCCATCCCGGTGATCAGTGCAGTCTACGACGTTCGGGTGGCGGTGGCGCTGATGGTGACCCCCAATATCGTTACCAATGTCTGGCAGATTTGGCGGCACCGCGCCGAGGCCGTCGCGGGCGGATTCGGCTGGCGCTTCGCCGCTTGGGGAGCGCTCGGCGCGGCGGTGGGCACGGTACTGTTGGTTCGGTTGCCGCTTTCGGCTGTGCAACTCGCGATGGCGGCGCTCATTTTGTGCTACATCGCGCTACGGATAGCGCGGCCGGACGCTGCGATCACGGCGGGACAGGCTGATCGCCTCGTCGGCTGGGCCGGCTGCACCGGCGGGGTGCTTCAAGGCGCGATGGGCATTTCCTCGCCGGTCTCGGTGACGTTCCTCAGCGCCATGCGGCTGTCGCGCGGCGCATTTATTCACTCCATTTCGTGTTACTTTGCGATAATGAGTTTGGCACAGGCGGCGGTCCAACTGCCGCTGGGTCTGCTGACGCCGCCGCTTGCGCTTCTAGGTCTCGCCACGCTCGTGCCGATGCTGCTGGCGCTGCAGCTGGGCGACCGGATCGGTCGACGGGTCGGCGCGCAGGTCTTCGACCGCACGATCCTCGTGCTCCTGGCCCTGCTGTCGATCCGGCTGATCTGGGCGGAGGTCGCCGGCCATTGAAGCGGCCGACCGGATCGTTCGACCGTCGAACGGACCTCCCGCAGGTCTGAAAATGCGCTCGCCTCGAGAGTTCATCCAAGCTCAAACCGCAATCGTTCGGGTTTCCGGTGGAACGGCGGTACATTCATCGGCGAACTAATAAGCGCGGAGGGACATCAATCTTCCTGCGTGCCTACGAACATCCGATCCTTCGCGGCCGTGATATGGTGGCGCATCGTTGCTTGTGCCACCTCAGGCTGTTTCAGCCGTATCGCGTCGAGTACCGCTCGGTGTTCGGCCAGCACCAGTTCCTGCCGCCCGGGGGTGTCGAGCAGGGTCAGCGAGCGCGACAGCTTGACGCCGAAGGCAATTTGCTCGTGAAGCGATTCCAGCACTGAGGAAAAGAACGGGTTCTTCGAGGCCCGTGCCACAGCCAGATGAAGCCGCTGGTCGGCATCAACGCCAAGCGCGTTCTGCTGGTAGGTCTGCTCCATCAACTGATAGGCGGCGTACATGGCCGCCAGGTCTTCGTCATCGCGCCGCCGCGCGGCCCAAGCCGCTGCCGCCCCCTCGACATCGATGCGAAACTCGTAGCAGCGCTGAACGTCCGAGATGGAATCTAGCGGCACGAAGCTGACCAGCTGACGGTCAGGACTCCTCAGAACATAGCTCCCGGAGCCACGCCGCGATTGCACGATGCCATCGTCGCGCAATCGAGACAGCGCCGCGCGCACGATCGGACGTGATACGGCGAAGCTCTTGGCCAGCGCCTCTTCGGTCGGCAACCTGCTATGGACAGGGTACTCCTCCTCGAGGATCTTGCGCAGTAGCTGGTCGTACACTTGATCCGCCAGCGAAGGGCGCCTCGTATCTGACAACGTGATCTCCTTGTCTTTGCCGGAAACGTGTGCAGTGCCTGATTATACCGCGCAATCCAACGATGCAGCCACCGCCATCAGCGAGCTCACAAAGCGCGCGACCGCCCGCGGGAATGGGGCGGCCCCGAAGCGCTTGATTATTTCGTCTGGGCGACCTCAGGAGTCCCGGCCGGCTTTCGGATCACCAGGAAGTAGACAAAAACCAACGTCAGCACGACAAAGAAAAGGCTGTCGGGATTGGTCACGAAGGTCGTCGGATCGCCGTTCGACAGCGCCAGCGAGCGCCGCAGGAACTCTTCGAGGTTGGGTCCGAGGATGTAGCCCAGCAGCATGGTGATCACCGGAAACCCGTTGCGCCGCAGATAGAACGCCAGGACCCCCATGCCGAGGGCCATGAACATCTGGAAGGTCGAGTAGGTGGACACAAAGCTGCCGACGACGGCCAGCAGGGCGATGACGGCATAGAGCACGTCCTTCCGGATCAGGACGATGCGGATGAAGTACGGTCCGATCAGGTAAAGCGTCAGCGGGATGAGCACCACGGCGCTGAACAGCAGGGCTGCGAGCATCGGCGCGATCAGCCCGGCCTGGTCAGCCATCAGCTGCGGGCCCGGCTGTATGCCATTGATGACGAGAACACCCAGCATGATTGCGGTGATCGGATCGCCGGGGATGCCGAAGGTCAGCATCGGCACCATGGCTCCGCCGCAAACCGCGTTGTTGGCGCTTTCCGATGCGACGATGCCTCGCGGATTGCCTTTGCCGAAGGTCTCGGGCTCGTCCGACGTGCGGACGGCTTCGGTATAGGCTAGGAACGCCCCCATTGATCCCCCTGCCCCCGGCAGCGTGCCGACGGAATAGCCGATCAAGCAGGACTTGAGGTAGCATCCGAGGCCGATCTCTCGGATCTGCGAGAGCGGCGGCACGAAATCCTTGCGCCGGATTTTGGTCTTGCTCGCAGAGGCGGTGGCGGCGCTGATGTCGCTGGACGAGCTGGCCTGCGTCAGGATTTCGGCGATGGCGAAGGTCCCGATGATAACGGGCATCAAGGCAATTCCGGCGGTCAGGTTGCTGTAGCCAAAGGTAAAACGTGTGATCGGCTCCATCGCATCCAGTCCGACGGTGGCCAACATCAGTCCGATACAGGCCGCCAGCCCGGCCTGCGGGATACGCCCTCGCTGAGCGATCACCACCACGATGATCGCGAAGGCCAGCAGAGAAAACTTGCCTGTCGTCTTCACCAATAGCGCAAGCTGAGCGACGAAGGGGGCAAGCGCGATCAACAGCAGCGCACCGACGGCACCGCCGAACATCGAGGCGAGGGCAGCGTGGCCCAGTGCCAGCGCGCCCTTGCCCTGCTGCTGCAAGGGATAGCCGTCCAGTGCGGTCATCATCGATGAGGGCGCGCCAGGGATGTTGATCGTCGTCGCGGTGATCGACCCGCCGCACATCCCCGCCATGTAGATACTGGCGCAGGCCATCAGTGCTGTTTCGACGCTTAGCGTGTAGGTGACCGGCAAGAGCAGGGCCATCGCCAGCGTCGCGGTCAGGCCCGGGATGGCGGCGAAGATCGTGCCGATCACGAAGCCCAGGATCACGTAGGTCAGGTTGAGCGGGTCCAGCAGCAGGCTGAAGCTGCCGAAGACTTGCAGAATGAAATCCATGATCAACCCCAAATCGTCGGCAGACGGACGCCGAACAAATGCTGGAACATCAGGTAGGTCAGCCCGACGATTGCCGCCGCGATGAAAGCCTTTTGCACGAGCTTTTCGAAGGCCGAGAACAGCAGGATCAGCGCGAAGACGAACATCCAAGACGAAAGGAAGAACCCTGCGGTCCTGAACGCCGTGATGTAGGCGAAAATCGCGGCGATGACCCACAGGTGGGTATAGGTGCCGTGGCCATCTGCGCGTTGCTCGGCAGGAGCCTCGCGCAGTTTCCGCACGATCAGGATGCTGGCGAAGACGATGGCTGTGGCACCCACGACGATGGGAAAGAAAGAAGGCGTCAGGCCACTGGAGGAAAACGGCTCCCCCAGGCTCATGGCGGAGATGAGGTATCCGACCGACATGGCTAGAGTGACATAGAGAAATAACAGATGCCGGTTCATGAGCATCGACGCCTCCCGCGATGTTGAGGTGGGGGTTGGCGCGAAAGGCTGGCCCGTGTGATCAATGCGCTCGTCCCGACCGGTCAGAGTTTCATTGCAGCGGCCGCCTGTACGCGACGGAACCCGCGCGGGGTCCCGGAAACATGCCTCCGGTCCGAAACCGGAGGCATGCTTTGGATTCACAGGTCCAGATCGTCCATCAACTTGAACGTCCGGGTCTGCAGACCGTCGATCCATTCTTCGACCCCGTCCGAGCCCAGCCAGTCGGCGGTCACGCCGACCTGAGCCAGCCAGCTCTGGAATTCGTCGGTGTCATAGGCCGCCTTGAACGAGGTCTCGAGCGTCTCGACGACCTCGTCCGGAGTGTTCGCCGGGGCTGCCAGGATCAGAAAGCTGCCGGTTTGCAGATCGTGGCCCTTGGACTTGATCGTCGGAACGTCGGTGTAGGTTTCGTTCTGCACCGACGACAGCTCGATCACGCCCTTGGCATCGCCGGATTCGATGATGCCGCTGAAATCTCCGAGGCTTGAGATCGCCGCGTCCAGCTCGCCCGACAGCAGCGCCTCGGCCTCGGCGCTCGACGAGCCGGCATAGGTGATGACGTTGAAATCGACGTCCAGCAGCTCTTCGAGCTGCATGGCCGACAGGTAGGGGCCCGAGCCCTTGGGGGCCACGCCAAGCCGCACTTCGCCCGGGTTCTCCTTGGCCCGCGCGACAAGCTCCTCGAAGGTCTCGATACCCGTGTGCTTGGAGACGACGATGGCGTCGGCTTCGGTGGTGATGCGGGCGATCAGTTTCATGTTGTCCAGCGCGTAGCCGGGCACCATCTGCCCCCGCGGGAGGGTGATGACGCTGTCGTAGGTCAACACGCCAATGGTGTGCCCGTCGGGACGCGCATTCGTCATTTGGATCAGGCCGGTCGCAGTAACGGCGCCGGCAATGTTTTCGACGTAGATCGACTGCGGCAGCTCTTGCTCCGCGATGTTACTGATCTTGCGCGAAATCGCATCTGCACCGCCGCCTGCAGGCCATGGTACGATCAGCCGAATATCCCGGGTTGGGAAGTCGGCGGCAGCCGCCGAAGCGGCCACCACGCAGGCCCCCAAAGCCAGCGCGATCTTGCTTTTCACGTTTCCTGAAAACATGGTTTCTGTTCCTCCTAAAGATATCGCTTCCCAGACCCGCCTGGAGAAGCTGGTTGACCTGCGGCACAGGCCGTCGGTTGCGCGCCGTCGCGTAATTGGCTTTCGGGCAGCGCGGCCGATGGGCTCCCCACGGCTCGCGCAGCGGTCAGAGCGGAAATTTGGGATCCGCAATGGCCGGCATTCCGCGCGCCCTAACCCTTCGGGCTCGGTTTTTGCGGTGCGGCAGAACCGCGACACGAAGAACGCCTGGTAACCTCTCCCTCATTACCGGTTGGCGACACCTGAGCCTCGCCCCATGCAGTGGGCCCTCCAGACGTCTCCAAGGACCATAGAGGCGTCCTTATTACAAATCAATACATATTTTTACTAATTGTGCCTCATTTTGCTCAGGAAAAATGTCAGAGGGTCGCAAAAACGGGCGGGACTTGCAACGGGCGTGGCCGAAGCCCAAACAAAATGTAAATATATGTTATATCAGGGGGCACCCACCAGCTGGAACCGCGCTGCCAATCGAAGGGCGCGGACCCCGCTGGCGGGTGCCGGCATCGTCACACGTCGACGAGATCAGACGGAAGAAGCGCCTCGGGAATGTTCTGGTAGCAGACTGGGCGCAGGAATCGGCGGATCGACAACGTGCCGACCGAGGTGGCGCCAAAGTTGGTGCTGGCCGGGTACGGACCGCCATGCACCATGGCGTCACAGACTTCCACGCCGGTCGGGAAACCGTTCGCCAGCACACGTCCCGCCATGCGTTCGAGCGTTGGCAGCAGATCGCGTCCAAGACCGATATCACCATCATCCATCTGGATCGTCGCGGTCAGCTGCCCCCTGAAACTTGATGCAACTTCAAGCATCTGCGCCTTATCCTTGACGCGAACTATCAACCCTAGCGGGCCGAAAACCTCTTCGGACAGCTCCTCATTGGACAGCCAGAGTTCGGCCGACACCTCGAAGAGATAAGGCGCGGCTGTACGGCCGTCGCAAGAGGTGGTCAGCAGTGATTTCACGCCCACCCCTTCGGACACCCGGCGGGCGCCGTTTCGATAGGCTTCCGCTATGCCTTCGGTCAGCATGGCCTGCCCCGCCACGCTCGTCAGTTCTTGCGTTGCAGCCGCGACAAAGGCATCGGCCCCGGGGCCGTCGATCACGACGGCGACCCCCGGGTTAGTGCAGAACTGACCGACCCCCATGGTCAGGCTGCCTGCCCAGCCAATACCTAGCTCCGAACCCCGTGCGTTGGCGGCCTCGGGCAGGACGAACATTGGGTTAACGCTACCCAGTTCGCCGTAGAACGGGATCGGCTCGGGGCGAGCGGCGCACAGATTGTAGAGTGCGCGTCCGCCGCCGATGCTGCCGGTGAATCCGACGGCCTTGATGCGCGGATCTGTCACGAGCGCCGCGCCCACAGCACGGTTTCCGCCCTGGACAAGGCTGAAGATGCCGGCATCCATGCCCAGCTTGTCCAGCGCCGAGACGATTGCGTCAGCCACGACCTCGCTCGTGCCCGGATGGGCTTCGTGCCCCTTGACGACGACCGGGCAGCCCGCGGCCAGCGCCGCTGCGGTATCGCCACCGGCAACCGAAAAGGCGAGCGGGAAGTTTGAGGCCCCAAAGACGGCCACCGGCCCCACCGGGCGCTGCATCATCCGCAGATCCGGCCGGGGCAGTGGCTGGCGGTCGGGCAACGGTCCGTCGTGGCGACGATCGAGGTAATTTCCATCGCGGATATGTGCCGAGAAAAGGCGAAGCTGCCCGGTGGTGCGTCCGCGCTCGCCCACCAGGCGAGCCGCGGGCAATCCAGTTTCCGCGACGCCAACCTCGGTGATCTGATCGCCGGAGGCGTCGATCTCATCAGCGATGGTCTCGAGCAGTCTCGCCCGTTCTTCTCTCGTGGCCGAGGCGAAACCGGGGAAGGCCGCATCGGCGGCGGCACAGGCCTCGGCCACCAGTTCGGGCGAGCCCATCGCGTATTCAAAAGCCTCGCCGCTAGCCAAAGCGGAAGGAAATGTGGTTTCCGCGCCGACGCGCTGCCCTGCGATCCAATGCTCTCCGTGTGGATTGAACGTCATGCTTACCGTCCCTTCATTCCGCGCCACTCGTTGTACTTCATGAGATTTTCCTCATCGGTTCCGGGATAAAGCCCGATAATCCCCGCGCCTTCGTTGACACGCTCGAGCACGAAGTCCTCGTAGGCTTCCATCTCCGTGCATTCCGCCGCGATCTCCTCGGCCAGATGCGCCGGAATCACCATCACACCGTCGCTGTCGCCCAGCATCACGTCGCCGGGGAAAACCGGCGCGTCGCCGCAAGAGATCGGCACGTTGATCTCGATCGCCTCGTGCAGTGTCAGGTTGGTGGGCGCCGAAGGGCGCGCGAAATAGGCCGGCATGTCGAGCGCGCCGATACCTGCGGCATCGCGAACCCCCCCATCCGAGACCACGCCCGCGACGCCCCGGTTCTGAAGCCGGGTGACCAGGATCGAGCCGGCGGTCGCGGCGCGGCAATCCTTGCGCGCGTCCATCACCAGCACCTGGCCCTTGGGGCAAGTCTCGACAGCAATGCGCTGCTTGTGGTCGCGATCGCGGAATACGGTAATCGGGTTGCGATCCTCGCGTGCCGGGATGTAGCGCAGGGTAAAGGCCTGACCGACCATCGTCACCGGCTTGCGCTCGACCTGCGTAACGCCCTGCACGAACTGGTTGCGCAAGCCCCGCTTGTAGAGCGCCGTGGCCACCGAGGCCGTGGAAACCTGGCGCAACTTTTCGCGCGTTTCGTCCGACAGGATGTATTCGCTCATTGTCTCTTCCTATGGTGTGCGGCTGCCAGCCTTGGGTGAAGCGGGCTCGGTCTCGCCCTCGATCCGTCCCGGCGGCATCGCGCCGATGCGAAAACTTGCGCGAGGCACATGACGTCCCCTTGGCGCTGGATTGATCCCTACGGGCATGCGCCAGATGTGTCAATATTTGTAATAAAAATTCACGGTCAAGGGGCGCAGGTAAGCGGGTATGTCCGACAAATTTTTACTTATCAGTGGTCCTGCGCATGCGGGCTTACCTTGTAAGACGCACGGCCAGGCTCCTGCCCTTCTCCGCAGCGTGCTGCCCACGTCGACATTTCGTACATTCTCAAAAAATGGAAACGAACAACATCATCCAACTCACAGCCCATGGACGCCCTAGGAGGCTTGCAATCCTTCGCCTCAAGAAGCGGCGCAGTCCGGCCTCGCTGACTGCCCGAGAGATCGCCTTGGCCTCGACTACGCCCGGAGCGCCCGGAACTTTCCCTGCCCCGGCCCTTAACTCTGCTCGAGGGAGCCGCAGCGATGTCTGACCGAAAGTTCGATGTCTTCATCTGCACTTGCAACTCGGCCCGGTCGATCTTCGCTGAAACCTTGCTGCGCAAATAACCGGGCGATCGGTTCGAGGTGTTCTCCGCCGGGACGCGACTGAATAGCCCCGCGTTTCTTAGACGCCCTCGTGCCTCAGTTTCTGCTGCCGCTCGAACTCGAGGGGCGACAGCATTCCGTTCCGCGCGTGCTTGCGCTTCGGGTTGTAGATCATCTCGATGTAGTCGAGCGCGTCTCGCCTCGCTTCCTCTCGAGTGCGGTAGGTGCGCCGCCTGATCCACTCACGCTTGAGCAGGTTAAAGAAGCTCTCGGCGACGGCATTGTCGTGGCGGCTGCCTCGACGGCGCATGGAATGCTCGAGGTCGTGAGCTTTCAGGAAAGCGGCCCATGCTGGTGAACTGGCTGCCCTGATCGGAATGGATAAACTTCTCAGACTTCGGCTTTCTCCGCCTTGTGGCCCTGAGCAGAGCCTGGAGCTGTCGGGCGCCATGGAAAACTACCCCCCTGACGACATGAGGAACTGACCCCCTTTGTCGGAAGGAGGTCACATGACGGAAGAAGTGTCGGAGATGCTGGCACTGAAGGCGCGTGGTTGGGGTTCGAAGCGCATGGCGGCGGAACTCGGCGGCTCGCGGAACACCGTGAAGCGATGGTTGGCGACGGGAGGTTGGCGTGCGCCGTCACCAGTGGTGCGGGCGAAGGCGCTCGGCGGCCTGGAGGATTGGGTGGCGGAGCGCTTTCGGCGGCATGCCGGGAACGCGGACGTCGTGCGCCAGGAGCTGGCTGCGGAGATGGGCATCACGGTCAGTCTTCGGACCGTGGAACGGGCGGTCGCGCCGTTGCGGCAGGAGCTTCGGGCTGAAGCGCGGGCCACGGTTCGCTTCGAGACACGTCCCGGTCAGCAGTTGCAGATCGACTTCGGCGAGCGCCGTGTGGAGATCGGCGGCGCGAAGGTGAAGGTGTTCTTCTTCGTGGCCACCCTCGGCTACTCCCGGCGCCTGCATGTGCGCGCCTTCCCCGGGGAACGCCAGGAGCACTGGTTCGAGGGCATGGAAGGCGCCTTCCGCCGCTTCGGCGGTGTGCCGGAGGAAGTGCTGCTCGACAACGCACGCGCCCTGATCTCCCATCATGATCCGGTGACGCGGGAGGGGACGATCAATCCCAGGTCCCACGCCTTTGCCCGCCACTGGGGCTTCCGGGTCCGGGCCTGCGCGCCGTATCGGGCGCGCACGAAGGGAAAGGACGAGCGCGGCGTGGGCTACGTGAAGCGCAATGCCATCGCCGGGCGCAGGTTCGAGAGCTTTGCCGCGCTCGAAGCGCACCTGGAAGCCTGGATCAGGGAGGTCGCAGATGTGCGTGTCCACGGCACGACCGGTGAGCCGCCCTGCCTGCGGTTCTCCCGGGAAGAGGCTCACCGGCTCAAGCCTGTCGCCGGCATCCCGGCATTCCTGACCAGTCGCGACCTCGTCCGTCGGGTCTCGTCCGACTGCGCGGTCGAGGTCGACGGCAACGCCTACTCGGTGCCCTGGCGGCTGATCGGAGAGCGGGTCAGTGTGCTGGTCACCGGCACGGAGCTGCGCGTCAGCCATGCCGGTCAGGAGGTCGCGTGCCATCGGCTGAGACCCGGGCGCCGGTCCCGGATCGTGGACAGGACCCACTTCGAAGGCATCACGGGCAGCCCGCTGGCCCGCGCCGGAGAACAAGTTGACCCCGAGACAGCCGCCGCATTGCCGGAGCTTCTGCGGCCGCTCAGCGAATACGAAGCCGTGGCGGGAGGATCCTGGTGATGGCCTTCGAGACGCCAGACCACCTCGAGCGGATGCTGACACGGCTCAAGCTGACCGCGATCCGCGACCAGCTCGACGGGCTCCTCGACGAGGCCGGTCGCGGTGAGCTGACGACCCGCGAGGCCCTGACGCTGTTCTGCGAGCGGGAGATTGCCCGCAAGGACCAGCGCCGGATCGAGATGAGCTTCGGGCTGGCCCGCTTCCCCTTCGTGCGGGACCTCTCCGGCTTCGACTTCGAGGCCCAACCCTCGGTCGACAAGGGTCAGATCCGCGACCTGGCCACCGGGCGCTTCATCGCGAACGGCGAGGCCGTGCTGCTGCTGGGACCTCCCGGAGTGGGAAAGACCCATCTCGCCGTCGCAATCGGCCGGGAGGTGATCGTGGCGGGCTATACCGTGCTCTTCGTGCCGGCCATGACGATGGTCGCCACCCTGGCCAAGGCGCACGCCGAGGGGAAACTGGATGAGAAGCTGACGCACTTCGCCAAGCCGAAGCTGCTTATCGTCGACGAACTCGGCTATCTGCCCTTCGAGCCGGACGCAGCGCACCTGTTCTTCCAGCTGGTCAGCCGCAGATATGAGCGCGGCGCACTGCTCGTCACCTCGAACAGGGCCATCGGCGAGTGGGGAAGCGTCTTCGGCGACGCTGTCGTCGCCACCGCGATCCTCGATCGAATGCTCCACCACAGCCACGTCATCACCATCCGGGGCGAGAGCTACCGATTGCGCGAGAAGCGCCGGAGCGGCCTTTTGCAAAAGGCCGCTCCGGCGCACTCCACCATCAACATATCAAGCAGCGAGGGGGTCAGTTCTTAGTGTCGCCAGGGGGGCAGTCCCTGATGTCGCTGGACAGCGTGCCCGCCAGCTGACCCTTCTCAGCCATCCCCTTCGCTTTCAGGATATGGCTCAAGTCGAAGGCCTCGATCTCCGGCTTCACGTCGTGGGCCAGCATTTCGGAGGCCAGCCAATCGACCAGATCCGGCGGGTTCTCGTAGACACGCGTCGGGAAATTGTTCGACCCGACAGAAAGGGAGGCCATGTCCGGCCGGGGGGCAGCATGCCGCCCCGTGTCCGACCGGCGCCCGACCGGCCGCCGGTCGAGAACTGCACGATCATGCCGGGGCAGTGTTTCTCGATTCCCTCCTTCAGAGCGGCGAACTTCTCCGGGTCCGAGGAGGGCGTTTGATCATCGTGGCGCACATGGGCATGCACGATGGTGGCGCCGGCCTCGAAGGCTTCGTGAGTCGACTCCAGTTGCTCCGACACGGTGATCGGAACCGCGGGGTTGTTGGCCTTCGTCGGCAGGCTGCCGGTGATGGCCACGCAGATGATACAGGGCTTGGTCATAGTGGCTTCCATTCTGGCGCCTCACCCCAGTGGCGGGGCGGTGGGTCTCAGGGGCGGCTTGGTGTCTCGGTCGCTTTGCGCGTGTCGAGGCGCTCACGCTCCTCCTTGGTGAAGAACATCAATGCCGCCTCGGCCTGCGTATGTCTCCTGCACCCCGGACAGGGATTATCGGCGTGCTGGCACATGGCTCCTCCTCCCGTGCTGTGGATCAGGCCGCATTCGCGATGGCTGTCGGCATTTTCCCGAGCGCCTCGACGAAGAACGGGCGGAAGCCTTCGGGGTGTTCGCTCATCGGGAAATGGCCGAGTTTGTCCATGACGGCGAGCGTGGCGCCGGGGATGGCTCTGGCGGTGCGCGCCGCATCCTCGGGCGTGCAGGTCAGGTCATAGGCGCCGACGATGATATGAACAGGCGTCCGGTCCGTGTCGATCGTGGGCAGGCGTGCGATCAGGCTGTCGTCGCGCGTGTAGAAGCTCAGATCGCCGCGGAAGACGCCCGGCCCGCTCTGCATGAACATCCAGAGGGTGTTCCAGCGCTCGGTATCGGGCGCGTAAGGAGAGATGTTGGCCGAGACCAGCGCCGCCCCCATCTCACCGCCGTGGGCGTCGGGACGGTGGAACCAGTCGATGTCATACCAGGCCGGCTGGAAATCCGATGCTTCGATGGCGATGAAGCCGCTGAACCGATCCGGGTGGAGCGCGGCCAATTGCAGCGCGATCCGTCCGCCCATGGAACAGCCCGCCAGCACGGGGCGCTCCAGCCCCAGCCCTTCGATCACGGCCAATACCGTCTCGATATAGGCCTCGGTCGTCAGCAGGTATTCCTGCGTCTCGAACCCCTCGGGGGGCAGCGACTTGCCGTGCCAGGGCATGTCGAAGGCGATGAGGCGGTTCGACGCCGCGATCTCGGCATCGGTCATCAGGTGGCGCCACTGCCGGGTGTCGGCTCCGGCGGTGTGCAGGCAGAGCACGGGACGGCCCTGACCGGCCTCCTCGAAATAGATGCGACGCGGTGCGCCGGCCACGGTGACGGTCAGGTAGCGTCCGGTGATGGGTTCGATGGTCATGCCGCTTGCTCCTCCTTCTCGCGTGCGAGGGTCAGGACCTCCTTGAAGAAGCGTAGGTTCTTGACGAGGGAGAGGATGTCACCGTCGATCCGGCCGCGGCCGATCTTCACCAGGCCAAAGATGTCGTGGAAGCCGGGTTCAGGGGGCGACTGCCAGAACTTGTGCAGCACCTCGGCATCCGCGCGCAGGGCAAAACGCCACGGTGTCTTGCGGCTGGGGCCGGGGGTGACGGACGCCAGCCGACCCTTGTCGAAGGACAGATAGAACTCGTCGCCGTCCACCTCGATCAGCACCGTTTCGGAGAAGAGACGCCCGATCCGCAACAGGTGCGGCGTGCCGTCGAGCCTGGATTGAATTGCCTTGAAAGTGTCGATCACCTGAGCCTCCCGCTGTCACGTCTCGGGCTTGTGCTGCCATGATCGGAGGCGTTCGGGCCATGCCACTGCGGGTATGGCGCGATACTTTCCCTTGTCTTCCGGTCTGCCGGAGGAATTTTTCGAATTGTTTCAGGCTATCGTTCCGGGGCGCCCGGCGATGGTATTACCCGATACCGCCGAGGGCATTCCGAGACGGGCGAAATTCGGGAAACTCTTGGTCCGACGGGAGGCGATGCCGCGTCCCGCACCGGAACAACGGACCGCCAGGAGGAGGAACCCCATGGGCATCGTCAATCAGGACAATATCACCGACGTGGTGATTGACAGCCTCGGCAAGCATGGCGAGATCACGGATCGTCAGCGTGAAATTGCGACCGGGCTGATCAAGCACATGCATGCCTTCGTCAAGGATGTGAAACTGCAGCACAACGAATTCCTCGCGGCCTGCGACTACCTCGCCCGCGCGGGGAAGCTCTGCGACGACAACCGGCAGGAATTCATTCTGCTGGGCGACATCCTCGGGGTCGAGGTGCTGGTCGACATGATGACCAACCCGGTCGAGGGCGGCGAGAGCGAGTCGACCGTGCTGGGTCCGTTCTACCGCGAGAACCCGCCGGTTCTGCCAAAGGGGGCGTCGACCATCCAAAAGCATTACCAGAACGAGGAAACCGCCTTTTTCGAGGGCTACATCCGCGATGAGAACGGCAATGGCGTCGCCGGCGTGACGCTGGACGTCTGGGAGGACGCGCCGAACGGCATCTACGAGAACCTCGACCCCGATCAACCGGAATACAACCTGCGCGGCCGGTTCGAGACCGACGAGACCGGGCATTACGCCTTTGTCGCGGTGCGTCCCGTGCCCTATCCGATCCCGGATGACGAGACCGCGGGCGAGCTCTTGCGCTTCATGGGCCACCACCCGAACCGCCCCGGCCACATGCACTTCATCATCTCGAAGGACGGCTACCGCTCGCTGATCAGCCAGATCTACGACGCCGACAGCGCCTGGCTGGAAGACGACAGCGTGTTTGCCGTGAAGGAGAGCCTGATCGGCAAGTTCAAGCCGGCGGCCAAGGACCTGGGCACCGACCTGCATTTCGAATTCGATTTCGTGCTGAAGGCGCAGACCGCCGTGCAGGCCGTCGCCGCCGAGTGACCACCGGAACCTCCCTGTGAACTGGCCCCCGGACTTAGGGGGCCTTTTTTCGTTTGGCGCGATCGCCTAACGTAAATCATTGGGGAGCGGGGAAAAATGAACCTCAGGCAGTTGACCTACTTCATCGCCGTCGCAGAAGAGCTACATTTCGGACGCGCGGCAGAACGGCTCGACATGGCGCAACCCCCGCTCAGCCGCGCGATCAAGCAGCTCGAGGACGAGCTGGGTGCGATCCTCTTCAACCGTGGACGCAGCGCGATCACCCTCACCCAGGCCGGCGAACGGCTGCTGGCGCGCGGCAAGGCGATCCTCGCCCAGATGGAAGACACCCGGCTGGAGGTGCGCAGGCTTGGGCAGGGTGCCGAGGGGCGCCTGCGGATCGGGTTCGTCGGTTCCTCGACGTTCGGCATCCTGCCGAACATCATACGGTCCTATCGCGCGAATTACCCCGAGGTGAACCTTAGTCTGAACCCGATGAACAATGCTGAATTGCACAGAGCTCTGGTTTCGCGCGAGCTCGACGTTGTGTTCGCCCGGCCGACGCTGAAGGATCCGGAATTCCTGTCGAAGCACCTTGTCGAGGAGAAGCTAATCCTGGCGCTGCCCGATATCGTCGACACGGGCGGGCGCACGGTGGCACGGCTCGAACGCCTGATGACCCACAATCTGGTCCTCTATCCGGAACGTCCGCGGCCGAGCTACGCCGACTTCGTCCTGAAGGCGGTCGAGGATGCGGGGTTCGAGGCGCCTCTACGGATCTGGTGCATGGATCTGCAGACCGCGCTCAGCCTCGTCGCCGTCGGCGAAGGGGTCTGCATCGTGCCGGAATCCGTGGCCAATGCTCCGCGCAAGGGCATGAAATTCCTGAAGATCGAACCCGAGATCGCCCGGACGGAACTGTCGGTGAACTACCGTCTGGACGATCAGGGCGTGCATGTGAAGAACTTCGTGAGCATTGCGCTGAAGGTGGCGCGCAAGACGTTCTGAGGTGATCGTTTGCGCGGCCCGAATGCCCGGCCGCGCGGGGTCACACGCCCAGCCAGGTATGCTGCGCCTGGTCATCGGCCCGGATCTCTTCCGCACTGCCGGTCCAGACCACCTGACCTTTGCCGACGACGACCACGTCATCTGCCAGGGACGTGGCGAAACCGAAATTCTGCTCGACGATGATCATCGACAGACCTTCGGCCTTCAGCTCCAGAAGCTTGTCATGGATCAGCTTGACGATGATGGGAGCCAGCCCCTCGGTCGGCTCGTCCAGGATCAGCAGCCGCGGGTTCATCAGCAGCGCCCGCGCGATGGCAAGCATCTGCTGCTCGCCGCCCGAAAGCTGCGTGCCGCCATTCTCCATCCGCTCGCCCAGACGCGGGAAAAGGTCCAGCACGCGATCCATCGTCCAGTCCGGGGCGCTGCCGCCGAACCGTTTCGCCGCGATCTCGAGGTTCTCGCGTACAGTGAGCGACGGGAAGATGTCTCGCGTCTCCGGCACGTAGGCGATGCCGCTTTTCGCCACGTCGAATGACCGCGCCGGGATCGGCTTGCCGTCGAACACGATCTGCCCGGACTTCAGCGGCAACAGCCCCATGATCGTCTTCAACGTGGTCGATTTGCCCGCGCCGTTGCGCCCGAGGATGGCCAGCACGCGGCCCGCCTGCGCCTCCAGCGACAGGCCATGCAACACCTGCGTCTCGCCGTAACCGGACTCGATGGCGTTGAGTTCAAGCATCTTCCCAGCTCCCCAGATAGATTTCCTTGAGCAGTTTCGATCCGCGCGCCTCTTCGGGCAGACCGTCGAAGACGACCTCGCCGTAGTTCAGCACGGTGATCGTGTCCGCCACGTCAAAGGCGAGGTCCATGTCGTGCTCGATGATGAGCATGGTCAGGTCGCGCGGCAGGCCCGCCAGCAGGTCGTGAAAGCCATTGGACATCTCGGGGCCTACACCGCTGGTGGGTTCATCCATCAGCAGGACCAGCGGCCGCGTGGCGAGGGCAACACCGACTTCAAGCTGGCGACGCACGCCGTAGCTGATCTCGGACACTTTCGCGTGGAGGAAGGGCATCAGGTTGACCTGTTCCGCCACCTCCTCGACGATCTCGCGCACCTCCGGTTTCGCGAGGCTATCGGACCAGAGCCGCGTCGCGTGGCCGGTATGCACCGCCGCCGCGAGGCCGAGGTTCTCCTCGACCGTGAGCCCGTCGAAGAGCGTGTTCTTCTGGTAGCTGCGCGACAGGCCGCGGCGGGCGCGTTTCGCCACCGGCAGCGCGGTCACGTCCTCGCCCGCCAGGTGAACCGACCCGCTGTCGGGCGTCAGTTCGCCCACCAGCTGATTAAAGAGCGTCGTCTTGCCCGCCCCGTTGGGCCCCAGGATCACCCTGCGCTCGCCGCGTTCCAGTTTCAGGGACACATTCCGGGTGACGTGAACGGCGCCGAAGCTCTTGTTCAGGTTGCGTGTCTCAAGCATCGCTCAGCACCTCCTCGGGCTCTTGTTTGCGTGATGCGTCGGCCAGGCGGCGCTCCAGCCGGGCGCCCCAGCGCGCCTCGATCCAGCCGAAAATGCCGTTGGCGCGGCTCATCACGACGGCGATCAGGATCAGGCCGACGACGAGGTGCCAGTAAGTGGTGAGGCCGCTCAGTTCGTGTTTCAGCATGACGAAGGCGGCGGCCCCGACCAGCGGGCCAACCAGCGTGCCCAGTCCGCCCAGGATCACGACGACCAGCGCCTCGCCCGAGACGGTCCAGCCCAGCAGCCCAGGCGAAATATACATAATGTGCTGTGCGGCCAGCGCGCCGGCGAGACCGGCGATCATGCCCGACAGGCCGAAGACGTCCGCCTTGACCCGCCAGACCGTCAGCCCCAGCGCGCGCATCCGCTGTTCGTTGTGCATGACACCGGTCAGCGACCGGCCCAGCCCCGACCGCAGGACCAGGCCCGCCGCGCCGTAGACACCGACAAGCACGGCCAAGCAGAACAGGGCAAAGCTGCGGCTGTCGGTCAGGTCGATCCCGATCAGGCTCAGGTCCAGCCTCTCGATACCGCCCATGCCGTCGCCGCCGCCAAAGATCGGCGCCTCGAAGACATAGGAATAGGCCATCTGGCCAAAGGCCAGCGTCGCCATGATGAAGTAGATTCCGTGGCTGCGCGCACAGACCGCGCCGATAACCCAGGCGGCAGCCCCGGCGAGCGCGACAGCCCCAGCCATCGCGACCGGCGGCGCCAGCCCCACCTTGGTCGACAAGGTCGCATAGGCGTAGGCCCCGACGCCCATCAACGCACCGTGGCAGAGCGAGACCATGCCGCCGAACCCGGCCACCAGGTCGAGCGCCAGAACCAGCATGGCGAGGATCAGGATCTCGGTCAGGATTTCCAGCCCGAAATACTCCGCGGTCAGCGCCTGGAACAGCGCACCGGCGGCCAGCAGGCCGAGGACTGCGTAACGAAGAGGCGTGTGACGAAACATCGTCTTATCCTTTCGCGGGGAACAGGCCGACCGGCTTGATCACGAGGATCGCAGCCAGCAGGGCGTAGATGAGGACGGAAGCCAGTTGTGGCGCCAGAACTGCTCCGAAGGTCTGAACGAAGCCGTAGATCAGAGATCCGGCGATGGCGCCCTTGAGCGAGCCGAGACCGCCGATCACGATGACGATCAGCGTCGGGATCAGGATCTGCAGGCCCATCTCGGGCGTCACGCTCAGCAGCGGCGCCGCAACGACTCCCGCCAGCCCGGCCAGCGCGCAACCGAGGCAGAAGACGATAAAGAAAAGCCGCTCGACGTTGATGCCGAGGCAGGAGGCCATGGCGTCGTTGTCGACACCCGCGCGGATCATCGCGCCGATCTGGGTCCGCCCCAGGACGAAGGCGAGCGCGCCAAAGATCGCGAGCCCCAGAAGGATCACGAACAGCCGGTAGGTCGGATATTCGACGCCGAGGAACACCACGCGGCCCTCGAGCAGCCCCGGTGCGTCAAGCGCCAGGGCAAGGTCACCCCAGAAGATGCGCGTGAGATCCAGAATGGCGAAGATAAGCCCGAAGGTGACCAGCACCTGCGCCATCGGCCCGGATCTGCGCATGCGCTTGATGAGGCCCGAGTAGAGAAGGACGCCCACGCCTGCGACCGCGACGGGCGCCAGGAAAAAACCCATCCAGTAGCCGCCGACCGCCGCCAGGGATGCGCCGAAATAGGCCCCCATCGCGTAAAGCGATCCGTGCGCCAGGTTCACGAAATGCATCAGCCCGAAGATGACCGTCAGGCCGATGGAAAGCAGGAAAAGAAGCATGGACAGTTGCAGCGCGTTCAGCGTTTGCAGCGTCCAAAAGCCAAGATAGTGTGTCATGGGAAGCCTCCTCCGAAGGGTTGCCCGGCCGCTCCTCCACGGCCGGGCCTTTTGGATCAGTTCGAAACGGGCGCCATCGCGCAGCCATTCACGGGATCCTGTTCTGCCGGGAGTTCCGCGAGGACCTGCTGGGTCAGGCCGTTCTCGCCTTCGATGGTCTCATAGACGTAGATCGGCTGGACCAGGTTGTTGGTGGCAGGGTCGATCGACAGCGTGCCGCGCGGCCCGTCGAAGCTGACCTGCCGCAATGCGTCAGCGAGCGTGGCGCGATCGGTCGCGTCCGTCTTCGTTGCCTCGACCAGCGCGCGGGCCGTGTCGTAGCCATGCACTGCGTATTCCGAGGGCACGCGGCCGGTGGCGGCGGTGAAGGCTTCGGCAAAGGCTGCGTTTGCGGGGTTGTCGATTGTGGGGACGTAGTGCAGTGCCGTCACGACGCCCTCGGCCGCCGGCCCTTCGGCCTCGACGTAGAGGGCCGAGGTCAGGAAGCCCGCGCCGTAGAGAGGCAGATCGGCCTTGAGACCGAAGCTGTCATACTGCTTGACGAAGGAAATCGCCTCGCCCCCGGCATAGAAGACATAGACCGCGTCCGCCCCGCTGGCCTTGGCCTGCGCGAGATAGGGGCCGAAATCCTGTGTTTTCTGGAAGGGCGTAAACTCCTGCCCGACGATCTCTCCGCCCGCGGCCGTGAAGCTCTGCACGAAGCCGTCGATCATCTGCCGGCCCGCGGCGTAATCCGGGGCGAGGGTGTAGACCTTCTGCACGCCCTGCCCGTGCAACCATGTGCCCATCGGACGGTTCACCTGCCCGTTGGAGAAGGACATGCGCGTGATGAAGGGCGAGCAGTTCACGCCTGTCGCCTCGTCATTTCCGGCGTTGGCCACGATCAGCGGCACGCCCGCGCCGTGTACCATGTCGCGCACCGCGCCGAGGACGCCCGAGCTGACGATACCGGCCATCACGTCGACCTTGTCCTGAAGGATCAGCTTCTTGGCCTTGCCAAGCGCGACCGGCGGTTTGACCTCGGTGTCCTCGCGAACGATCGTGAAGGTCGCGTCTGTCTGGTCGCCGAATTTTTCGAGCCCGAGGTTGAAGCCCGCCTCGATATCGTTGCCGAGGGCGGCATAGACGCCCGAGAAGGGCAGCAGCAGGCCGACCTTGATGTCTTCGGCAGCGGCAGGCATAGCGAGGCCGGTGGCGAGCCCGAGGGCCGCCAGGATCGTGCGTTTCATTGTTGGATCTCCTCCGTTTGGTATGGCGGCCCCTCCTCAGGGCCTATCCAAGATCGCCTCCACCGACCGGCACGGTGACGCCGGTGATGTAGGAGGCATCGTCCGACGCCAGGAACAGGATCGGGCCTGCCTGCTCGTCGAGCGTTCCGTATCGATTCATGAACGAGGACTGGATCGTCTGGTCGATGATGGTCTGATACCAGTCCTCGCGCTGTTCCTCATCCGCGTTGGGGTTGCGCGGCACGACGCGTGGCGGCGCCTCTGTTCCTCCCGGCGCGGTGGCGACGACACGGATGCCGCGTTCCGCCACTTCCCAGGCGAGGCTTGCGGTGATTGCGTTCACGCCCCCCTTGGCCGCCGCGTAAGGCACCCGGTTGAGTCCGCGCGTCGCGATGGACGAGACGTTGACGATCACGCCCGCCTCGCGCGGCAGCATGTGGTCCAGCGCCGCCCGGCAGCAGTAGAGCGTCGGGAACAGCGACCGCCGCACCTCGGCGTCGATCTGCTGCGGCTCGTAGTGTTCGTAGGGCTTGGCCCAGATCGTTCCGCCCACGTTGTTCACCAGAATGTCGATGCGCCCCCAGAGGTCGACGGCCGTCTGCATCGCCGTCTCGCACCCGTCCCAGGTTTCGAGGTCGACGCTGATTGCCTCGGCTTTCCCGCCCGCTTCGCGGATGGCGGCAAGCACCTCATCGCGGGCGGGCGAGCGGTCGACGATCAGCACGCGCGCACCTTCGGCCGCGGCGCGTTCCCCGACCCGACGGCCGATGCCCTGGGCCGCGCCGGTGACGACCATCACCTTGTCATCGAAACGGCGGGTCATGCGGCGGCGGCCTTGGCTTCGGCTTCGGTGGGGTTGAACTTCTCGTAGTGGAAATTGGCGGGCTCGACCCCGAGCTTGCCGAAATGCGCGCGCACCGCGTCGACCATCGGCGGCGGACCGCAGAGGTAGACGTCGCAATCGCCGCCGTTCAGATCGTCGCTGGCCAGGTGATCGGTGACGAAACCTGTGCGCGCGTGGTCGCCCTCGGCCAGAACGGTGATCACGGTGACATTGCCGATCCGGTCGGCCAGCGCGCTTACGCGGTCGAGTTCGACAAGATCGGCGGCCCGACTGACCGCGTAGTAGAGCGTGATCGGATGGTCCGAGCCCTGTTCGGCTACCTGCTCCAGCATCGACAGGAACGGCGCCAGGCCGGTTCCGCCCGCCAGCCAGAGCTGCGCGCGCTCGATGGGTCGCAGGTAGAACGCGCCTATCGGACCGGTCAGCGTCACGGTGTCGCCGGGTTGAACGCGATCGCCGAGGTAACCGCTCATGACGCCACCCGGCAGATTGCGGATGAGGAACGTCGCCTCCTCCGCCCCCGGCGCCGAGGAAAACGAATAGGACCGGTGGGCGTCCGTGCCCGGCACTGTGACACTGACGTATTGCCCCGGCAGGAAACTGACGGGTTTGCCCAGTTTCACCCGGAGGCTGAAGGACGTCTCCGACAGCGCGTCGACGCCCAGCACTTCGCCCTCGACCGCCTCGGGCGCGGTCTTGCACACGGCGGACGACGCGGGGACGCGCAGCACGCAGTCGCTTTCGGGGATCATCTGGCAGGTGAGGACGTAGCCCTGTTCGGCCTCCTCGTCGCTCATGGACTCGTCCATGTAGAATTCCAGCTCGTATTCGCCCTTTTCGGCGAAACACTTGCAGGTCCCGCAGACGCCGTCGCGGCAATCCATCGGCAGGTTGATCTTCTGGCGAAAGGCCGCGTCGGTCACCTTTTCGTCTTCATCGCACTGGATGACACGGGTGACGCCGTCCTCGAAATTCAGGGCAACGGAATAGGTCGTCATGGCATGCTCCTCCCTTGGCCGCGCACCGGCTGTCGGTGCGCGGTGGCGCGGTCCGGTCCGGAGGGACGGGATCAGATGTGGTAGACGTCGATCACGTGGTGGATGTGATCGTTTTTCAGGACCACCTTCTTGTCGGTGATCAACGGGCGCGGCCCGCTTGTGTCGATCGTGTAGAACGACGTGCCCCAATGCTGGTCGGTCTCGCCGTAGCGATAGCTCAGCGTGTGCCAGTTGAAGCGCAGCCTAATCTCGGCGCCCTCGCGGCCAAGGACCTCGATGCCCGAGAGGTAGTGGTTGGTGCGGGGCTCGGGCAGGGACGTGGCCGAGGACCGGTCGGTCTTGATCCGGAAGATACGATCCTCGATGCCCTGTTTGTTGGGGTAATACATCAGCGACATCTCGCTCTGCGGATCTTCCGTCAGCGTGTCGTAATCGTCCCAGGACGGCATCCAGAACGGGCACTCCTTGTGGTAGAAGCCCAGCCAGGTGTCCCAGTCGCGGTCATCCAGGGCGCGGGCCTCGGCAAAGAGGAAGGCCTGGATCGCCTCATAGCTCATGGCGGTCTTGTCGGCGGGGCGGTCAAGCGTTGCTGTGTCCATGGTGTCTCCTCCTCATTCGGCCGCGACGCGCGCATCGGGCGCGGTGTCACGTTCCCTTGCGATGGCCTCCCCCATGCGCTGCGACCAGTTGCTGTGCTGGATGACGAACAGGCCTTCGTCCTCGGTGCGGGCGCCGGACAGGATCGGCTGGATTCCCAGCGCCTGCGCGTCCTCGTCGGGGCCTTCGATCCACTGGGTCGCGCCGCGGGTCAGGTCGTTCCACTTGGCATGGGCGGCGCCGGCATAGCCGCGCTGCGTCGCCCGGAATTCCTCGGTGTCGTCCGGCGTCGCCATGCCGGAAGCGTTGAAGAAGTCTTCATACTGGCGGATGCGGCGGGCGCGGGCCTCCTTGCTCTCGCCCTTGGGCGCGATGCAGTAGATCGTGACCTCGGTCTGGTCGACGCTGATCGGGCGGAACACGCGGATCTGGCTCGAGAACTGGTCCATCAGGAACACGTTCGGATAGAGGCAGAGGTTGCGCAGAACGCCCACCATCCACTCGGCCTTGGTCTGACCATATTTCCCGGTCCATTCCTCCAGACGCGGGTAGTTCGGGCGGTTCGTCGGGTCGGCCCATTGCGTCCAGAGCAGGATGTGACCGTTCTCGTAGGCGTGGAACCCGCCGCGCTGCTTGGCCCATTTCGAGGCATCCGTCGCCTTGATCTGGTCCTCCTTGCCGTCGTCAGTGCGGTGCGCGGTGGTGGCGACGTAGTTCCAGTGCACGGCCGAGACGTGGTAGCCGTCCGCGCCATTCTCGGCCTGCAACTTCCAGTTGCCGTCATAGGTGTAGGTGGACGAGCCTCGCAGCACCTCGAGCCCCTCGTCGGCCTGGTCGACGATCATGTCGATCATCTTGCGCGCCTCGCCGAGGTAGTCTTCCAGCGGCTGCACGTCGGCGTTGAGCGACCCGAACAGGAACCCGCGATAGTTCTCGAACCGCGCCACCTTCGTCAGGTCATGGCTGCCATCCTGGTTGAACTGCTCGGGGTAGCCCGCGCCCTTGGGGTCCTTCACCTTCAGGAGCTTGCCGGTGTTCGAGAAGGTCCAGCCGTGGAACGGGCAGGTAAAGGTCTTCTGGTTGCGGCGCTTGAAGCGGCAAAGCTGCGCGCCGCGGTGCGAGCAGGCGTTGACCAGCGCATGCAACGCGCCCTCCTTGTCGCGGGTGATGACGACGGGCGTGCGGCCCATGGTCAGCGTGAGATAGTCGCCGGGGTTCGGGATCTGGCTTTCATGCGCCATGTAGATCCAGTTGCCCTCGAAGATGTGCTTGATCTCGAGCTCGAAGAGCCCCTCGTCGGTGAAGATGTCCCGGCGCGCCCGGTAAATCCCGTTCTCGGGATCTTCCTGCACGGCGCCCTCGATGCGGGCCTCGAACTCGTCGAGATTGGATTGCGTGAACATTTCTGGGTCTCCTCCTTCGTGTTGCGATTATTCGCCCGCGACGGCATGCAGGCTGCGGCCACGGTCGCGGCCGTAGAAGGCGATCTTGTCGGGGTCGAGCGCGACGCCGATCCCCGGACCACGCGGGATCTCGACGCAGAAATCGCGGTAGACGAGGGGATCTGCGAGAATCTCGTCGGTCAGCAGAAGCGGACCGAAGAACTCGCTGCCCCAATGCAGCGTCTCGACGGTAGCGAAGAGCTGCAAAGCCGCTGCCGTGCCAAGGCCTGTTTCCAGCATGGTGCCCCCGTAAAGGCCCAGCCCGGCAGACTGTGCGATGGCCACGACCTCGGAAGCGCGCTTCAGCCCGCCGGATTGCGCCACTTTCACCGCAAAGACATCGGCTGCCCGGGCGGCGGCGACCTCAAGCGCATCCTCGGGCCCGTTCAGCGCCTCGTCCGCCATGACGGCGATCGCGTATCCGTGGGTGAGCTCTGCCATGGCGCTGCGAAACCGGGCCGGAACGGGTTGTTCCACCAGTTCGCAGCCGGCATCCTGAAGCCCCCTCAAACCCCAACGCGCATCCTGCAAAGACCACGCCGTGTTCACGTCGACCCGCACGCTGGCGGCATCGCCGACGGCGTTCTTGATGCGCGCGACATGGGCCACGTCCTGCGCGACCTCCCGCTTCCCGATCTTCAGTTTGAAGACGTTGTGGCGACCAGTCTCGATCATCTCCTGCGCCTCGGCAATATCGGTGTCCGAGTTGCCCGAGGCCAGAGTCCAGGCCACCGGGAGGCAGTCATGGACGGACCCGCCGAAGAGCTGCGAGACCGGCACGCCGAGCCGCTTGCCCAACCCGTCCCAAAGCGCGATTTCCACGGCCGTCTTGGCGATACGATTGCCCTTCACCAGCCGATCCATCATCTGGATCGCGCCGTTCACGTCGTCGCCGTTCCGACCTGAAAGCGCCGGGGCGATGTAGGTGTCGATGGCGGAGCGAATGCCTTCGGGGCTTTCCGCGCCATAGCTCAGCCCGCCGATCGTGGTGCCCTCGCCGATGCCCTCGCTGCCATCCGCGAACAGGATCCGGACCAGAACCGCGGTCTGGACCCGCATCGTCGCCATCGAGAGCACGTGCCCCCGGATGGTCGGGATATCGAGAATGGTCGTCTCGATCTGGTCGATCTTTGTCACTGGGGTCGTCCAATCTGCGTGTTCCATTGGACTGCAGCTTGCTCACCAAGACCGGGTTCAGTCGATGATGGCTGGGGTCTCGAGTGATACCCTGGCGAGGGGATGGACTGCGTTTGGGACCAGCAAGCGATGCGGAAGATCGCTTCCATTTGAATGTCCGGTTTAATTCACCGGCGTAAACGCATCGCGCTTGCAGCGAAGGCCCGCAATTCCCCCACTTTTACAACGCTTCCGGCACGAGCCCGAATGAGCATCAAATCGCAGGTCGCCGATCTCACCTGCGGTCCGATGCAGTCCTCCGGCGGAAGCGACCATGCCCTGCGCATCGACCGCCCCGGTCTCGGATGCCGAACTGGTCGCCCTGACCAGTACCCGGCAGGAGCCGAGCGTCTTCAGCAACTTGATGGGCTAGATCGAACGGGGCGAGATACGGCCCGTGCTCGCATAAACCTAAGAGCCGCGCGCGGCGCAGGGGGCGTTGATCGAGAGGGTGCATATGGACAAGATCGGGTTCTCGGTCGCGGGATGACGCTTGGCCCAAGCCGGGACGCTGGCCGGTCCTGGCATGCAGCGTCGCGATCTCAACGGCCGTTTTGGCCTCGAACTCGGCGCTGTGGTTGGTCCGTTTTCGGCCACGCTTTTCGTCCCGGCCATCGTCTACGAGAAGCTGCCTGGGACGCCCACGAGATGCCGCAGAGCGGTCGAAGCAGCGCATAGCAATTCATTTCCCAGCCGGTGGAAGATTTCCGCAGGCCTCTCGACCAGCCGGATCAGAAAAATGCAGGCATCGACCAAACGATTACTGCTCTGGAAAGAGGCCCGGCATCCAGCGCCCCGCAAGCGTTGCGGGGAAGGCCAGAACCAGCGGCGCGCGCGAGCTGTCCGATGTCAACGCGCCGGCATCGATCAGGGCCGATGTCACGCGTCGCGCCGTCCGCTCGCTCACCCCGAGCATATCGGCCACCGCGCCGCGCGGAAGTTCGCCTTCGTACAGGATCGCGCGCAGGACGGCGTCGGATTTCGGGGGCAGCCGTCCGCCCCGCATTTGTTCCTGCGCCCAGATCATGATCCGGTCGCGCAGCCGGTCCGGCTTCATTAAGCCTTCCATGCAGTCCACCTGATCGATGCAGGTTTGCAGGAAGAATTTCGTGAACGACGCGAGCGCCGCTTCGCTGAGCGTGCCGCGGCCGTCACGGTCGCCGCGCCGCGGCTCGTCGCAGGCCTGCAGATGCGTCTTGTAGGCCGCCTCATTGCGGGCCAGGCCGCGCGCGACCGACCAGAGCCCGCCGGTGTTCAGTGAGCCGCGCAGCATCGCAGAGGACATCAGGCGGGCGACGCGGCCGTTGCCGTCCAGAAACGGGTGCACCCACAGGAGTCGGTGATGTGCGCAGGCCGAGGCGAGGATCGACTCGATCCGGCCGGCCCTCCGGTAGGCCTGGTGCATCCGGTCGAGGAAGCGCGGCACCGCGCCCGGGCTGATCGCGACATGGCGACCGACCACGATATCGCGGTCCCTGAACTCCCCCGGCACGACAGGAAGGCGCTCGCCGGTGCCGGGCATCTCCACGTAGAGAAGATCTTCGGGCAGCAACTCGCAGAACCGCCGGTGGATCTCCCGGATCATCGCCGGAGATGTCGGCGGCTCGGTCAACCCGCCCTCGTCGATCCATCTCTGGACCGCGATATGCGCCTTGGCTTCGAGTTGCAGGTCGCGCTGCTCGGGATCGGCGCTGTAATCGTCCTGCAAGGCGCGCTCGATATCGATCGGGTGCGTGGCATGGCCTTCGATCAGGTTGCTGTAATAGCAGTTCATTGATCGGATGAGCGTGGCCAAAGCTGACGCGACCTGATCCGGCAGGCTGCTTCGGAAGGCGGCGGCGCGTTCCGCCAGATCGAGGGCCAGGTCGTTCAGCTCGGCGCGCTGGGGCGAACCCTCGCTGACCATCAGCGGCTCGAACAGACCGATCGTCTCCTTGTCGTCTCGTGGCGTCATGTGTCCTCTATTTGGCCGCTTCCTTGCCAGCCGTCAGTGGTAAGATTTCCTTAATATTAAATAAGTTTATTCAGAATGACACCAGGTTCATGGCCGGTTCTTTGGCCGGTTTCCCGGTCGCGTCTACTGGTGGCCACCCGAGGTGCTGCGGCGCGTCACCCGAGGAAACTGTGTGGCCCACCCCAATCCGGCCAGCGGGGAGCTCTCGGGCGTCGCGGAAGCAGGGCCGGTGCCGACCGGATGCGGCGTGCGGCGCCCCATGCGTTAGACGCATGCCTGTTGTGCACGTGCCACCGTTGTGCTGCGCTGCAGCGCAGCCTATGTCGAGGGATAGGCACACGAAGCGTGCACAGGAATTTGCCGGGCTCTCCTCCTCCCTGAGTCCCGCAATTATGCGGCGGCCCCACTCCTCCTCCCTTGGGGCCGCCGCTTTTTTCGCGGCGGTGCTGCGCAGAGAGCGTAGACCCCGGACTTTGCCCTCCCCGGGACGTACTCTTCCCCCACGGTCAGTGACGCGCATGCCGAGCGCGGTGTAGGCGTTCGGGACGTCGAGCTCGGCCGGAGCATTCTCGCACGCGTGGCCTATGACGGCCGGGATTGGATGAAACTGGCATCCACCCGGCGCAGGTTGATGGATGGCTGGCCCCCCGAGAACCCGGGCGCCCGCATGCCGGACGCGGTCGTCTCGCGCCCGAAACCGACTGGATGTAATCGTTGGCCGTGATGTCGCCTTGTTCCCGGGGCCCGCTTGCGAACGTCGCCGCACACTCCGAGGACAGGCAGTTCGTCCCCGTGCCACAGGGTCGTGCAAGCTGCAGGCCTCCTGCCCGCGAGTTCAGGTATACACACCATACTCGATCCGGGTCAGATAAGCCCGGACGGTTTCCACGCCGCCCGGCTCCCGCAGGACTTCGCCCGGCGTCCGATTCTCCAGGCCCATGGCGGGCCTCTGCAGCCAGGCGTGCGCAGCGCCTTCCGATCCCAGCACGCGTGCCGCAAGAGTGTGGATGTCCCGGGTCGCGTTCGCGGACACCCCAAAGGAGGAAGGACGGCCACGCGCCGCTTGTCGAACTCGAAGACGACGAGCCACGGGCCTCAGCCGCCCACCCATGAGCGCGGCAACCCCGAAACCCGCTGTGATCGCGAGGCAGACCGCCAGCAGGTTCATCTTTCGCGTCCCTTTCATCGTCGCCGTCCTCGTCACTGGTCACATGATCAAATTGGCACGGTAGCCCGTAAGCACGAATTTGGAACTCTGCCCACCCGGTCCCATTTGCACCTCCGCCCGACGCCGCATGATGGCCTGTGCGACCGTCATCGCTGCGATCGCCACGACAGCGCGCAGCATCCGCCGGCATTCGCACAAAGGTCCTTGATCGCATTTTGCCGCGTTACCGGCGCTTTACCGCATGGAGCGAGATCGACCATCTGGCCCGGAACTTCGGCGGGCAGCATTGCGGCAGCGGGTCATGGGAACCCTTCGGATGAACTGTCGGACTGTCATAGCGGACCAACTCCCCGCACAATAAGACACCGCCCTTCTGAGCCACGGCGAAGTAATCCGTTGCCGCTGCGGTGCGGCCTCGGTCGGCCCGGCCGGCGCCGTGCAGCATGGCCTGCCTCCTGGTTGTTAAGCCAAGCTACAGACCTCTGAAAGACTGCGTTACGGACGACGGCGCTGTGCCGATGGTAGACATCTCTCGACAGGCTTCCGGCCAGTTAGGGAGGACATCATGACAGCCGAACGTCGCCCGCACGCGACATCCAACGTTTCGCTGGCGCAGCGCGCCTGGAACATCCGCCGCAAGGCGCTCCTGATGGGCGAGGTGCAGGGCCAGGGCTATATCGGGCAGGCGCTCGGCGTCGCCGACGTGCTCGCCACCTCGTATTTCCATGCCCTCGAATACCGGCCCGAGGACCCGGAATGGGAGGGGCGCGACCGCTTCTATCTCTCCATCGGGCACTACGCCATCGCGCTCTACGCGGTGCTGATGGAAGCCGGCATCCTGCCCGAGGACGAGCTCGAGACCTACGGCATGGATGACAGCCGCATGCCGATGTCGGGCATGGCCTCCTACACGCCGGGGATGGAGATCACCGGCGGCAGCCTCGGCCACGGGCTCGGCATCGCCGTCGGCGCCGCGCTGGGGCTGAAGCGCAAGCAGAGCCCGGCCTTCGTCTACAACCTGATGTCGGATGGCGAGCTTGGCGAGGGCTCGACCTGGGAGGCGGTGATGTCGGCGGTGCAGTGGAAGCTCGACAACCTGATCTGCCTCGTCGACTTCAACGACCAGCAGGCCGACGGCAAGTCGACCGCGGCGCTGGCGCAGGGCCGCGAGGAAGAGAAGTGGGCCGCCTTCGGCTGGCACGCCCAGCGGGTCGACGGCAACGATCTCGACGCCGTGGTCGCCGCCTTCGACGCCGCCCGCGCGGCGCCCGAGGGCCGGCCCCGGGTGATCATCTTCGACACCCGCATGTGCAAGGGCGTGGGCTTCCTCGAAACCCGCGAGATCACCCATTTCGTGCGCGTCGAAGCCGACGAATGGGCCAAGGCTCTGGCCGTTCTGGACGAAGGAAAGCCGCAATGACCCTCGCCTCGATGCAGCGCAAATACGAGCCGCGCAAGGTGCCGGAAACGAAGGTCGCGACCTCGGCGATGATCGCCTCGCTGGCCGCCGAGGGCTACGACACGGTCTCCGCGCCCTTCGGCCACGCCCTCGTCGACGCCGCGAAGAAGGACGACCGGATCGTCGGGCTCTCGGCCGACCTCGCCAAGTACACCGACCTGCACATCTTCGCCAACGCGATGCCGGACCGGTTCTACCAGATGGGCATGGCCGAGCAGCTTCTGATGTCGGCCGCCGCCGGGCTGGCGCGCGAGGGCTTCAACCCCTTTGCCACCACCTACGCGGTCTTCGCCTCGCGCCGGGCCTACGACTTCATCGCCATGGCGATTGCCGAGGAGAACCTCCCCGTCAAGATCTGCTGCGCCCTGCCCGGCCTGACCACCGGCTACGGTCCGAGCCACCAGGCGACCGAGGATCTGGCGATCTTCCGCGGCCTGCCCAACATGACCATCGTCGATCCCTGCGATGCGGACGACATCATCGGCATGGTGCCGCAGCTCGCCGCCCATGACGGCCCGGTCTACACAAGGCTGCCGCGCGGCAAGGTGCCGAGCGTGCTGACCCGCCACAAGCCCGACTACAAGTTCGAGCTCGGCCGGGCGCAGACGATCCGCGAGGGCCGCGACGTCCTCGTCATCTCGACCGGCTTCATGACCATGCGAGCGCTCGACGCCGCGGTGGCGCTGGAGGCTGACGGGGTCGATGTCGGCGTGCTGCACGTGCCGACGATCAAGCCGCTCGACACCGAGACCATCCTCGCCGAGGCGGGCCGCGGCGGCCGGCTGGTCGTCACCGCCGAGAACCACACCGTGGTCGGCGGCCTGGGCGAGGCGGTGGCGCGCACCCTGATGACCGAGGGCGTCACCCCGACCTTCCGCATGATCGGCCTGCCGGATCAGTTCCTCGAGGCCGGCGCGCTGCCGACCCTGCACGAGATGTACGGTCTGACGGTCGACAGGATCGCCGAACGGATCAAGGGCTGGCTCTGAGAGCCCGCCCGTCACCTGACAATTCCGAAGGGAGGAGAGAGGCCATGGGGCTTCTACAGGACAAGTATGCCATCGTGACCGGCGCGGCCTCGGCCCGCGGTCTCGGCAAGGCCACGGCGCAGATGTTCGCCGAGCACGGCGCGCGGGTCGCCATTCTCGACCTCGACGGCGGCGCGGCGGAGGCGGCGGCGGCCGATCTGGGCGCGGGCCATGCGGGCCTTGCCTGCAACGTCACCGACAAGGCGGCCTGCGACCGCGCGGTCGCGGCGCTGCTGGAGCAATGGGGCCGCATCGACGTGCTGGTCAACAATGCCGGCATCACCCAGCCGCTGAAGATCATGGACATCGCGCCCGAGAACTACGACGCGGTGACCGACGTGAACCTGCGCGGCACGCTCTACATGAGCCAGGCGGTGATCCCGGCCATGCGGGCGCAGGGATCCGGCGCCATCGTCAACCTCTCCTCGGTCTCGGCGCAGCGCGGCGGCGGCATCTTCGGCGGGCCGCATTACTCGGCGGCCAAGGCCGGCGTGCTGGGCCTGACCAAGGCGATGGCGCGCGAACTGGCCCCCGACGGGGTGCGGGTGAACGCCATCTGCCCGGGCTTCATCGCCACCGACATCACCGCCGGCAAGCTTTCGGAGGAACAGCACCGCATGGTGCTCGCCGGCATCCCGATGGGCCGTGCCGGGGCCGCCTCCGATGTGGCGGGCTGCGCGCTGTTCCTGGCCTCCGACCTCTCGGCCTACTGCACCGGCACCGAGGTCGACGTGAACGGTGGCTCCTTGATCCATTGACGCTTTATAGCGGCACCCGGAGGAGGGTGCCGCATTCACCCAGTCTTCGCAAAGGGAGGACCCACTCATGAAGACCGCAATACTGGCCGTTCTGGCCGCCTCGACCGCCCTCGTCGGCACCGCGCAGGCCGATGAGGTGATCTTTGCCCACGGCGCCAACCCGGGCAATCCGCGCTTCGTCGCGGCGGAAAAATGGGCCGAGCTTTTCGCCGCCTGCAGCAGTGGCGCGCACAGCGTCAACCATGCGCCCTCCTCGACCATGGGTGACGATGCCGAGATGCTGACCTCGGTCACTGCGGGGATCATCCAAATCACCGCCAACAGCCAGGGCGCGATGAGCCAGATCGTGCCCGAGATCGGCCTTCTCGGCCTGCCCTTCCTGTTCGAGGACCTGCCGACCGCATGGGCGATCCTCGACGGCGAGGTCGGCACGATGATCGACGAACGGGCCCAGAATGCCGGGCTCAAGGTGCTGGGCTTCTGGGACAACGGCATCCGCCATGTCACCCACATGAGCAAGCATGTCGCGACACCAGGCGACCTCTCGGGCATGCAGATCCGCACGCCCCCCGACCAGATGACCGTCGACATCTTCGAGGCACTCGGCGCGGCCCCTGCCCCGCTGGCCTGGTCGGAACTGCCGAGCGCGCTGCAATCGGGCGTGTTCGACGGTCAGGAGAACCCGCTGACCAACATCCACTCGGCCAAGCTGCACGAGATCACCCCCTACGTCACGCTGACCGGGCACCAGTACCAGGCGACCCCGGTGGTGGCCGGCATGGCCTGGTGGTCGGGTCTCGACGAGGCCACCCAGGCCTGCGCGCTCGAGGCCACGGCCGAGGCCGGGCAGATGCAGCGCGACCTCGTGCTCGCCTCGGACGAGGAGCTGCGGCCGCAGATGGAGGCCGAGGGCGCCCAGTTCGCCGAGGCCGATCGCGCCGCCTATATCGCGGCCACCCAGCCGGTCTACGACGCCTATGCCGAGCGCTTCCCCGAGCTCGCCGCGGCCCTGCGCGAGGCGGCGGGCCTGTGATGCGGGCCGGGGACACACCGTCCCCGGCAGCGGACAAGGCGGGGCGCGCCACGCGCCCCGTCCTCCGCACCGCCCGGGGGCTGACCACCGCTCTGGACTGGAGCGGCCGGGTCATCACCGTCGCCTGCCTGCTGGCGATGTTCGTGGCGCTGCTGGTCAACGTGGTGCTGCGCTACGCCTTCGGCTCCGGCATCGCCTGGGCCTACGAGATCCACGCGCTGCTGCTGCCCTGGCTGGTGGCCGGCGGGCTGACCATCGCCTCGGCGCGCAGCGCCAATGTCTCGGTCACCCTCCTGGCCGACCTCTTGAGCGCCGAGCGCCGGCGCCTGCTGATGCTGGTGGTGCAGGCCGCGATCCTCGTCATCGCGATCAGCGTGCTCTGGAGCAGCCAGCCGATCCTCAAGGCCTCGCAGTTCCAGTCGCTGTCGACGCTCGGGATCAAGCAGGTCTGGGGCTATGCCAGCCTCGTCTACGCCTTCGCCGCGATGGCGGTGATCGCGCTTCTGTCCATCCTGCGCACGCTGGCCGGTGACGACGTCGCCGACCCCGATGCCATCGTCAGCCTAAGCTGAAGGAGACTGCCATGACCGCGCCCCTGATCTGGATCTTCTTCGGCCTGATGCTGCTGTCAGTGCCGGTGGCCCATGCCATGCTGGGCGGCGTCGCCGCGGCGCTGTGGCTGGACGGCAAGCCGATGGCGGTGATCGCCCAGCGGCTCTACACCCCGACCCAGAGCTTCCCGATGCTGGCCATCCCGTTCTTCATCCTCGCCGGCAACCTGATGATGTCGGGCAAGTTCGGCGTCTATCTCGTCAACGTCGCCCGGCTCCTGGTCGGCAACTTCAAGGGCGGGCTCGGGCAGGTGTCGATCATCGGCTCGGTGATGTTCGGCGGCGTCTCCGGCTCCGCCGTGGCCGATGCCTCGGCGCTCGGCAACGCGCTCATCCCGGTGCAGAAGGCCGAAGGCTACCCCTCCGGCTTCGCTGCGGCGATCAATTCCGCCTCCTCGACCGTGTCGGTGCTGATCCCGCCCTCGATCCCGCTGATCCTCTACGGGCTGGTCTCCAACGTCTCGATCGTCGACCTGTTCATCGCCGGCATCCTGCCGGGCGTGCTGCTGGGCGTGGGCATGTTCGTCGCCGTCGCGGTGGTGGCACAGGTGAAGAACCTGCCGCGCTCGCCGCTCGCCGGGGGCTTCCGCGCCTTCCGGGCGCAGATCGTCGTCGCCCTGCCGGCGCTGCTGATGCCGGTCTTCGTCATCGGCACCCTGCGCTTCGGCGTCGCCACGCCCACCGAGGTCAGCGTGATGGCGGTGGCCTATGCGCTGCTGGTCAGCGGTCTGGTCTACCGCGACCTGTCGCTCAAGGGCATGTGGAGCGCGGCCGTCGATACCGGCCTGATGACCGGCGCGGTGATGATCATCATCATGGCCTCCTCGACCATCCAGTGGGTGCTGACCGCCGAGCGGGTGCCGCAGGAGCTAGCCGAGTTCGTGCAGGCGACCTTTGCCGAGCCGTGGATGGTGATCCTCGCGCTGAACGTGGTGATGCTGATCGTCGGCGCCTTCCTCGACCTGCCCGCCGCGGTGCTGCTGCTGGGGCCGCTCTTCGTGACCATCGGGCAGGCCATCGGGCTCGACCTCGTGCAGCTTGGCCTGATGATGGTGGTGAATCTCGCCATCGGTCTCTACACGCCGCCGGTCGGCACCACCTTGTTCATCTCCTCGGCGATCTCGGGGGCCCGCATCGGCGAGACGGTCAAGGCGCTGCTGCCCTTCTACCTCGTCGCCCTCGTGGTTCTGCTGCTGATCTCCTACGTGCCGGCCCTGACCATCTACTAGGGCCGCACTACAGCCCCCAGGGCACCACCTCGATCAGCTCCGGCCCGGCTTCGGGCCGGAACTTGCATCCGAAGCCCGCCAGCAGGGACCGCGCCTCGGCATCGTGCTCCTCCGCCCTCCGGGTCAGCCATTGCGAGAACCGGGTGACGATCCGCCGGTTGAGATGGCGCGGCGGGCAGACGAACCAGTAGGCGGGAAAGTCGATCACCTCGAGCCCCGGGCTGAACGGCACCAGCTCGCCGCGCCTAAGCTCCGGCAGGCACTGGGTGACACTGTCGAGCGCCAGCCCGCCGCCCTGCTTGGCCAGCTCGATGGACATCGACGAGCGGTCGAAGCGGAAGGGATATTCGACCTGCGGCAGCGCGATGCGGTTGGCGGCGAGCCAGAGATCCCAGCGGTAGAGCGCCTTGACGCTGTCGATCAGCCGCGCTGCCGCGATCTGCCCGGCGATGTCGTCGGAGATCGCCCGCAACTGCGCCAGATAGTCGGGGCTGCAGACCGGCAGCACCAGATCGTGCAGGACGCAGGTGACGGTCAGGCCGGTCCAGCCGCCGAGCCCGTAGCGCAGGTCGAGGTCGACGGATTCGGTGTCGAAGGCCGAGAAATCCGGGGTGGCATCCACCCGGATGTTCCAGTCCGGGTTCTCGGCGGCGAAATCGGCGATCCGCGGCCCCAGCCAGCGCACCCCGAAGCTGGGGCTGACGCGCAGCGTCAGGTTGCGGGCGTCGCGCTGGCGGGTGATCGCGCTGCGGGCGTTGCGGATCGCGCTGAAGGCCTGCGTGGTGGTCTGGAACAGCCGGTCGCCGTCCAGCGTCAGCACCAGCCGGCGCTTCTCGCGCCGGAACAGGGCGACGCCGAACTGCTCTTCCAGGAGCCGCACCTGCTGGCTGACCGCCGAGGGCGACACGCCAAGCTCGGCGGCCGCCTTGGTCACCGTGCCGAGCCGCGCCACCGCCTCGAAATACTCCGTCGCCTTGAGATTGCTGTCCCGCATATGCCCGTCGCGCGTCCGCCTCCGGTCGCCACGGTAGGAGGACATCGGCAGGCGGGCCAGTCCGAAACCGGCGCGTCAAAATTTCCGGACCTGCGCATCCTTTGCCCAATGCCTGCATCTTGCGATGCCGTCTTCCTGGTGAACCGGTGGATCAGCGAAGAACGGCGGATCAGCGGCGGCGCCACAACAAGCTTCTCCGCCATCCCATCGGCGCGCCGGAATGGCCCGCAAGATCAGGCTCGCCTGAACCCGGGAGCAGATGGCCCGCGAGCTGATCCTGTACCGGCCCGTGTGCCAGGGAACCGTCCATCGGCCTGTCCACTCGAAGGATTGCCTGCGCCGCGAACGGGGGGCTCTTCCGAAGCCTCGAAAAGGCAGCCGCGCGCGTTACCGCCTCACGTTGAAACGCGAGATCTGCGGCTTGTCGTGTAAGCGCCCGGGCCAGAGGCGCTCGGACCCGATCATCAACGGCGCGTCCCGCCAGGAAGCCGGCGAGTTCCTCGTTCCCCCTGCGATCTCGAAACGAACGGGCTGCCGCGTCCAGCTCTGTGTGATGGCCGCTCGCTCATTGACCTGACCCGCGGCGTAGAGGTCCGGGACTTTTGGCGTGACGCGGTTACGGCCAAGGGGCGTGCCGTCGCGCCAATGCAGCTTCCTCGATCCGTTCGGCCGTGCGTTCGTGTAGCGGGGCCAGGCAACCCGAGGTCGGCAATGCGGACCTCCCTGCCGTTGGCCGCGAGCGTTCAAATTGCGCTGCTGTCGCGAAGGCCGTTGGAAAGGAGTGCGGGGCGTGATCGTTTGCTGCGTCGCCCACGAACGCGCGGGGTGCGAGGAGCCGACTTCAGCAAGTCGATGTGCGCCGTCTGGCCAAAGCGCCGCGATCGGCCCGAGTATGTGACCCAGGGGTCGCCTTGACGTTTCAGAACGGGTGATGCTTGCTCCTTGCAAGATGTCTCGCCATCGCAGAGCGTCGTCCGATCAAATTGCCCCTCGATACCCCGTGTGGCCGGTGGAAAACGGCGCGCCGAGGGTCATGTGTCTTCGTCATAGTGAGCACCCGATCGACCATGTCTATCTCCACCTCTGCGCATTCCGTTCCGTACGGATGGCGGTATCCGGTTTGGCGCAGGGCTCGGCGACCTTCGAGAGGTCACGCTTCGCGCGCGTCGAACCTGTCGCAGGGATTGCCGGCTTGGAGCAGGCAGCCGCAGGCAGTGACACAAAGCGCGTTGTCTGGAACAGACACAACCGCGAACGGCAGCACTTCATGGACAAGGAAAGCGCAATGAGCAAGGACGGTGACCCCTATAGCGACGTCGATGTCCCGTCCCTCGACCCGTCGGTTGCCAATGCCGTCCTGTCGCAACTTGTGGAGGGCGTGATCGTCACCGACCTTGATGGTCGCATCATTTTCGTCAACGACGCCGCGGAACGCCTGCATGGTGCCAAGCTTCTGGGCGTGATCCCATCGGAATACGCGTCGGCCTATTCACTCCTCACGGAAGACGGCCAACCGTATCCACCGGACCTGCTTCCGCTGTCGCGGGCCGTCCTCCGCGGCGAGACCGTCACCGATGCGAAGTGGCGCATTGTCCGGCCGGACGGCACCGTGGTCCATGCGATCGGTTCGGCGACGCCGGTTCGGGACCGCGAGGGGCGCCCAGCCGGAGCCGCCCTCACGATCCGGGACGATGGCCTGCGCCTGAATTACGAAGCTTCGCTGAGAGAGCATGAGATCCGCCTGCAGACCCTCGTCGACAACCTGCCGGGCGGGGTCGTGTATCAGATCGAGACGGTCGATGAAGGGCCCGAACGCCGGTTCACCTACATATCACCAAGTCACTTTGCGCTCACCGGGATTCCTGCCGAACGCGTGCTCGAGGATGCGCAGGTTGCCTACGACCTGATCCACCCCGATGATCGTCAGAGCCTCGCGCAGGCCGAAACGGAGGCGCTGGCGCGGCAGGAGGCGTTGGACATCGAGGTCCGCTTCATCCGGGCGGATGGCGCGATCCGGTGGTGCCGACTGATTTCGGCCCCCCGGACCAGCGCCGAGGGCGGCCTCGTCTGGGACGGCATGCAGATCGACATCACCGACCAGAAGGCGGCGGAGGAGGAGATCGAAGAAAGCCGCCGACGCATGGACGCGATCCTAAACAACACGCGCATGGCAGTGTTCCTGATGGATGCACGGCAGCACTGCGTCTACGCGAATGCCGCGGCGGAGGAGCTGACCGGATACAGCTTCGCAGAGATGGAGGGGCGCCCCCTGCACGATGTGGTGCACCACACACGCCCGGATGGCTCGCCCTACCCGCTCGAGGAATGTCCCATCGACCGCGCCTTTCCGGAACGGGCGCAGGTGGAGGGCGAGGAGTTGTTCATTGCACGGGACGGATCGTTCTATCCCGTGGCCTTCACTGCAAGCCCGGTGCTGGACGATGCCGAGAAGCCCGTGGGCACCGTGATCGAGGTGCGCTCCATCGCAGCCGAGAAGGCTGCGGCGGAGGCGGAGAAACTGCTTGCCCACGAGGTCGATCACCGGGCAAAGAACGCCCTCGCCCTGGTGCAATCCATCGTGCGGCTGACGCCGTTCGTGACGCGGGACGCTTACGTCAGCGCCATCGAAGGCCGGATCGCCGCGCTGGCCGGTGTGCACTCGCTGCTGGCACAGAACCGGTGGACAGGGGCGTCCCTTCTGACGGTGATCGAACGCGAACTCGCGGCTTACGCGGACGGCAATTCCGATCGTCTGCAGCTCTCCGGCCCGACCGCGACGATCAAGCCCGAGCTGCTGCAGCCTCTGAGCATGATCATTCACGAACTGGCGACAAACGCGGTCAAGTATGGCTCCCTCTCGGCGCCGGGCGGCTCGATCGCGGTGACCTGGACCCTCACCGAGCAGCTCGAAATCGTGTGGACGGAGCGAGGCGGTCCCGAAGTGTCAGAGCCGGAGACGATCGGTTTCGGCTCGCGCCTCATGGCAGGGGCCGCGAAGCAGATCGGCGGAAGCGTCGAGCATTTCTGGCCCAAGGAGGGCCTGCGCTGCCGGATATCGGTTCCGGCGGAGCGAATAATCCTCCTCCGCGACACCGATCGGTGGCACTCGACAGGCCCCGCATCCGATGTCTCGACGGTCGCTGGCAAGCGGGTGCTGATCGTGGAGGACGAGGCGCTGATCGCCTTCGATCTGGAACGTTTGCTTTCCGACGCCGGGGCAGAGGTTCTCGGGCCGGTCTTTTCCCTCGACCAGGCGACCGAGTTGGCCGCAAACGAGGACTTCGATTGCGCCGTTCTCGATGCCAATCTGGCCGGGTTCAGTTCAAGGCAATTGTGGGAGTCGTTTGCTGCACAAGGAAAGCCTTTCGTCATTCTGACAGGATACGAGAACCTCGATGCGCCCCCGACTTGCCGGGTGTTGCGGAAGCCGGTCGAGGAGGCCCAGCTGATCGCCGCTCTGTCGGCTGAGCTCCTCAGGACATCCTGATCGCGATCAAGGACGGACTGAAGGGCTTCCCTGCGGCCATCACCGCCGCAACCATCCGGGGCCGTCTGACGCGGGCGCTGGTGCAGTCAGGCAAATGCGAACCAGTCTCCGCCTAGGGAAGGAGCTCTGCCGTTGGTCCGCGCATAGGCCGCGCCACTCGGCGACGGCAGCGGCGCGGTTCAGCTTGAAGTTGGCGCGGGATGAAAGGCTGCGCTCCGAGTTGAATTGGTTCGAGAAGGGGGCATGCACGGCTGTGAACATCTGCAGGCTTCGCAGCCGTCTGAAACGAGGCATCGCGCACTCGCGTCGTCGGAACGACAAGTGGGAGTTCTCCGCACGATTGTCCGCCCAGCGGGCAGTCTCTTCGGGCACCCTCCACTATTGATTTGAGTGCCGCGCCGTAGGACCTCAGCTTATCGTTCACGATTGCCGCCGGTTTGCCGTGCTGACGCATCGCTCGCCGTAGGAAGTTCAACGCGGCCTTCCTGTCGCGTCACCTAGTCACTTAGCTCCCCAGGAACCCGCGGACACTTTCAGTTCATCGTAATTTCGGCCCGACCCAGTAGAATGCGATGTCCGGTTGTGCCGGCCCCGTGTCCCACGGAGCCAGCGCGGCCAGCTACTCGTAGGCGCCAGCGGAATAGGTGAGCTCGTAGCTGTGGCTGTAGAGCTCGAAGACGATGCCGAACGGGTCTTCGACATAGACCATCCGGTAGGGCTTGGTCCCCGGGAAGTATTCGCGCACCGGCATCCGCTGCCGCCCGCCGGCTTCCACGATGCGTTGGGCCAGGCCTTCGACGTCCGGGTCCTGCACCGCGAAGTGGAAGGTGCCATGACGCTTGTGCTCGAGCTTGTCCTCGGGCGCGTAGTTGCCGGGGAACTCAAAGATCTCGATACCTATGCCGTCGGCGGTCGACAGGTGCGCGATCCTGAGCGAGCCCCATCCGGGGCCGAACACGTCCGTGCACATGACGCCGATGGCGCTGTCGTCCTCCACCGCCTCGGAGGGCGCCATCACGACGTAGAAGCCGAGCACCTCAGAGTAGAATTTCACGGCGGCGTCCAGGTCCGGAACGGATAAGCCGATATGGGAGAAGGTGCGGGGTGTCGGGGCCATGTCATATCTCCATTCGCGTTGCGTTGGGGCAGATATGGACTGTGAATGCCGGTTTGTGAAATTATCATTCTCGATAGAGATCAGAACGCAGTATTATCATTAGATGTTGAACGCCACTTGGCTCGAGACCTTCACCACGCTTAGCGAAACCGGGCACTTCACCCGGACGGCGGAGCGTCTGAACATGACCCAACCCGGCGTGAGCCAGCATCTCCGGAAGCTCGAACAGCAGGTCGGACAGGCGCTGATCAGCCGGCAGGGAAAGAGCTTCATCCTCACTGCAGCGGGCGAGGCGGTCTTCGCCCTTGGCCTGTCCCGCCGGGCCGAAGAAAAGCGCCTGCGCGACGTCATCCAGGCGGACGATCGGGACGCGGGGCCGGTGTACATCGCCTGCTCCGGCAGCTTCGCGATGCTGCTCTACCCAACCCTGCTGCCCTGGATGCGCGCCGCGCCCGACCTGAACGTTCACCTCAAGGCGGCTCCGCAGGCCGAGATCCTGGCAGGTCTGCTGGAGGGACGTTTCGACCTGGGCCTGCTGGGGGCGGACCCCGACCATGCGCGACTTGAGGCCAAACATCTTGGACGCGAGGAGCTCTGTCTCGTCCTGCCGGCGGACGCAGCCGACACGCCCGTGACCTTCGGCGATCTCCAGAATCGGGGCTTCATCGCGCATCCCGATGGTTACGGCTATGCCGATGACTTGCTGCGGCTGAATTTTCCGGACGACTACCCTGGTGCCGATCGGCTGAGAGTGCGCGGTTCGATCAACCAGATCGGTCAGATCCCTGCCCCCGTGGCCAAGGGGGTCGGCTATACGCTCCTGCCCCGAAGCGGCGTGGAAGCTTTCTCCGACAAGGCGCGCCTCTGCGTCCGTCAGCTTTCGAAGCGCCGTTGGCACGAACTTTGGCTCGTCCTGCGCCGCGGTCGTCGCTTGTCGGCAAGGGCGCGCCATGCGCGGGACATCATCGAGGAAGCCGCCAAGCAACTCCGGTGAGCAGCAGGTCATCCGGTTCAAACGAAAGGCCAACACGAAATGCGCCCCCCCCTTGATTGCCGCTGACCTGAGCCTTGGCGAATGCGAGGTCTATAGGGCGAGCCCCTCCCTGGCGCCATGATCTGGATCAAGGTGCGAGGACCGCCGGGCTGCCACGCTCCGGACTACACGCCGCGGAGGGAGGCCGATGGACACGCCGCGCCTGACCATGCTGGGGGCCGCGGACACGGTCACCGGCTCGCGCTACCTGCTGGAAGCCGAGGGCCGCAAGCTGCTCGTCGATTGCGGGCTGTTCCAGGGCTACAAGACGCTGCGCCGACGTAACTGGAAGCCCTTCCCGGTGCCGCCGGCCACGCTCCACGACGTGTTCCTGACGCATGCGCATCTCGACCATTGCGGCTACGTTCCGCGGCTGGTGGCGGATGGCTTCTCGCGACAGATTCACTGCACCGCGGCGACCCGGGACCTGGCCGAGATCATCCTCAAGGACAGCGCCTTTCTCAACGAACGCGACGCCGAGCGCTCCAACCGCTATGGCTACACCCGACACGCGCCGGCCCGCCCGCTCTACAGCGTGGCAGAGGCCACCGAGAGCCTGTCGCTGTTCCACCCGGTGAGCTTCGACGAGATCCACCGCAGCGGCCCGATCGAGTACCAGTTCAAGCATGCCGGGCACATCCTCGGCGCCGCCAGCCTAAAGCTCTGGTATGGCAATCGCAGCATCGTGTTCTCCGGCGATATTGGGCGCTGCAACGACGTCACGCTGGCCGATCCCGAGGTTTTCGACGAAGCCGACTGCCTCGTCATCGAAAGCACCTACGGCAATCGCTTCCACGGCAAGGCCGAGGGTCTCGACCTGCTGGCCGATGTCATTTCCCGGACCGTAACCCGCGGCGGCAGCGTCATCATCCCGTCCTTCGCGGTCGGCCGCACGCAGCAGTTGCTCTACCTACTGAGCCGCCTCGAGCGCGCCGGCCGGCTGCCCCGCATCCCTGTCTTCCTCGACAGCCCGATGGCGATCAACGCCTCCGACATCTACTGCGCCCATCCGTCGGATCACAGCCTCGGACAAGCCGGGTGCCGCGCCGCCTTTGGAATCGCGCAGTACGTGCACGGCTCCGAGGAATCGAAGATGATCACCGCCAGCAAGTTCCCCAAAGTGGTGATCGCCGGGTCCGGCATGGCCACCGGCGGCCGGGTTCTGCATCACCTGAAAACCTGCCTGCCGGACCCGCGCTGCGCGGTAATCCTGTCGGGTTTCCAGGCCGGCGGCACGCGCGGCGCCAAGCTTGCTGCCGGCGCCGAAAGCCTCAAAATCCACGGCCACCATTTCGACGTCAATGCCGAGATCGTGCAGCTCGATCAGCTCTCGGCGCATGCCGACCGGGCCGGCCTGCTGGAATGGATAGCGCGCTTCCGGCGGGTTCCTCAGACGATCTTTGTGACCCATGGCGAGCCTGACGCCGCCGACGCGCTGCGCCTCGCGATCATCGAAAGGTTCGGCGTCCGGGCCATCGTTTCGGAACATCTGGAAAGCCACGCGCTCTGACCGGCAACGCGCCGCCACCGGGCGGCACGCGTCGGGCGGGTCCCCTGCCGCGGAGCGACCGCGCCGCCGACGCCCCCCCACCTGCGGGATGCGGTCTTTGGCGCCGTCGACGGGACGATCACGACCTTCGCCATCGTCGCCGGAGCCGGGCTGTCGCATCATGTCGTCATCGACATCGGCCTCGTCAGCCTGCTCGCCGACGGACTGTCGATGGCGGTCGCCGACTGGCTTGGGGTGCGCACCGACGCGGACAACGCCAGAAGCGACGGCGACGGCCCCGAGCGTTGCGACGAGGCGCGGCTGGCCGACATCCTCCTCCGCCACGGAATGGCCGGAGAGCGAGCCCTGCCCTGCGTCCGAGCCCTTCAAGACATGCCGCCGGGAGCCGCCGTCTCGGACCCCGCAGCGCGCCCGGCCCCGCGGCCGCCACCACCTTCGCGGGTGCTGTCAAACAAATTCGAACCAGTCACCGTTTGGGCAAGAAGCTTTGCGCCTACCCAACACAGAGGCCGCGCCACTCTGAGGTGGTCCCCACGGGACCGGCAGCAGGCCAAACAGCTCCCTTGATCTCCGTCAAAGCGCCCAGCCTGCGTGTGCGGGATGGTACAATAAAGGGAGCCCCAGATGACGCTAATGAACCGACCAGTCGAATTGGGGTCGTCGGATCGCGAAGCCCGACTCTGGCGCTCGATTTCGCCGCGGCCAATGTCATGGTGACCCAGGCCGCACGACCCGGGGAAATGCCCTCGGAGCCCGTGGTCAGCCCGGCTCCAACGAGGGGGAGCCCCCAGCACACCCAAGTATTCTGGCATTCAATGTCCGGCGACGACGTGCTGCAGGCCTGGTCGTCCGGTAGGGCGGGGCTCTCGGCGGACGAAGTGCAAAGAAGGCGGAAGCAATTCGGCTTCAATGCTCTTCCAGTGCTAAAGCCGCCGGGTTTTCTTGAGCGGCTCAGGCGGCAATTATCTAACCACCTCATCCAGGTACTTTTATTGGCGACTGCGGTAACACTTCTTTTGGGGCATCTGCTCGATGCCTTGGTGATCTTTGCCGTGGTATCGATAAACGCACTGGTGGGCCTAGTGCAGGAAGGGCGCGCGGCGAATGCCCTCGCCGCCGTTCGCAATTTGTTGCAAACGCACGCCTCCGTCCGAAGGGGCGGACAAAGCCTGCGAGTAGAGACGCGAGAGCTGGTACCTGGAGATGTCGTTCTCCTGGAACCGGGCGACGCGGTTCCCGCTGACATGCGCCTGATCGAAGCCGAGGGCCTGTCGGTCCAGGAAGCCGCCTTGACCGGGGAATCCGTGGCCGTCACCAAGAGCGTGAAGCCGGTCGCTGCCGAAGCGATGTTGGGCGACCGGGAGGGAATGGCATATACTGGCACTCAGGTGTCCAGCGGCCGAGGCTTGGGAGTGGTCGTGGCCACCGGAGTGGCGACTGAACTCGGGAAGATCGGGAGGTCGCTTACCTCGTTCGAAGATGTTCAAACTCCTCTGCTGCACCAGATCGAACAGTTTTCCCGCGTCTTGAGCACCACGATTATCGCTGCCTGTGGTGTCCTGTTTGTCGCGGCGTTGGTGATGTCGCAGATGCCGGTGGACTACGCGTTTTTGGCGATGATCAGCTTAGCGGTCTCTGCGGTTCCGGAAGGTCTTCCGGCCGTCATTACCATTGCCCTGTCAATCGGTGTACAAAGAATGTCCATGCGAGGGGCAATCGTGCGCCAGCTGCCGGCAGTCGAAACCCTTGGCGCAGTGTCGGTCATCTGCACGGATAAGACAGGCACCCTGACGATCAACGAGATGGTGGCCCGGTATGTCGTGCTCGATGCCGCGTCACCGGCAGTGGCTCTTCCGGACGCACAAGAGCAGGAACACAGCGAAAACTACCCACCCGGGCTTGCGGATCTCTGCGCAACAGGCGCCCTGGCGAACGACGCCCGGGTTCAGGGTGACGGGGCTTCTTCGACATTTCATGGGGACCCGATTGATGTCGCGCTGTTGTCTCTGGCGCGCAGCATCGAGCTCGACGTGGATCAACTCAGTCAGCGTAGCCCGCGGCTGGGCGAGATCCCTTTCGACACTGATGCCAGGTTCATGGCCGTGCTGGTAAAGGAGGGCGATGGTCGAACAATCCATGTGAAGGGAGCGCCAGAGGCTGTTTTCGCTCGTTGCTCGAAAATGCTCGAAGAAGCCGGTGCGGCTACATTTTCACCTGCCGATTGGAAGCTCAGGATCGACGAGTTGGCGGCCAAGGGTCTTAGACTCCTGGCCTTTGCACGGAAAGACGCAAACTCCGTCGAACAACTGGAAAAGGAAGACGTCCGCGAGCTTACGCTTCTTGGCGTGGTCGCGTTTTTCGACCCTCCCTCAAAGGAGTCGAAATCCGCCGTCGCGGCTTGCCAGGAAGCCGGGGTGCGAGTGAAGATGATTACCGGGGATTATGCCGCTACGGCGAAAGCCATCGCCGAAATGGTCGGGATACGACCGGTCGCGGAGGTTCTCACGGGAGCGGACATCGACCACCTGGAGGACGAGGAACTCCAGGACCGGGTCGGTTCGGTCGACGTGTTTGCCCGCGCCACCCCGGAACACAAGCTCCGTTTGGTGGAGGCGCTACAGGCTACGGGCAAGATTGTCGCCATGACGGGGGATGGGGTGAACGATGCCCCTGCCCTCAAGCGCGCTGAAATTGGGGTAGCGATGGGGCGGCGAGGTACCGATGTGGCGAAAGCCGCATCCGATATCGTCCTTACCGACGACAACTTCTCGACGATTGTAGCTGCCATCAGAGAAGGGAGAGTCGCTTACGATAATATCCGCAAGGTGATTGCCTGGACTTTGCCGACGAATGGCGCCGAAGCCCTCATCGTCATCATCGCAATTCTCTTGGGCGTGACCATGCCGATAAGTCCTACCCAGATTCTTTGGATAAATATGGTTACCTCAACCGCCCTGGGGCTAAGTTTGGCCTTTGACCCCCCGCAGTCGGACGTCCTGAGCAGGCCGCCGCGACATCCCGCGGCATCCTTGGTTGACCGAGAAATGGTCTGGAGGACTGTCCTTGTATCCGGCTATTCAGCCGTCGCCGTGTTCTGGGCGGTCGCATGGTCGGACGCGAAAGGATACGAAATTGGCCGGACACAAGCTCTCGCCGTGAATATCATCGTACTCATTGAGGCGGCGTACCTTTTATTCATCCGGCGTGTCTCCGGAAGAGGATTGCAGATCCTTCCATTCACCCGGGCCGTTGCAATTGGGTTGGTCACCGCCACGATTGCGCAAGTCTTGCTTACGTATTCTTCTCCTCTGCAGCTGGTCTTCGGAACGATCGGGCTGGCGCCAAAGGAATGGCTGGTCGCTGGAGGTCTGGCTGGCACTCTGTACGCGATTCTCGAATTCGACCGCATCGCAAGGTCATGGATCCGTATGCAGCCGAAGTCACGTTGACTTGGCGCCACGTCTCAGCCGGACAGTACGATTCCGGCGGCGTATGCCACTATTGCGGCCCCTCCCCCAATCAGGGTCGTTTCCACCATCGTATGGAGGCGCTTCCGGCTCGTCCAAGCCCCGCGGATGTATCCGATGATCACGAAAGCCGCCGCGGTAGCGAAGGCAGATGTTGCGAAAGGCCTCGGAAGATTCAGGATGAACGGCCACAACGGCATCATACCCGCCGTGACAAATGCCAAGAAGGTCGTAAGGGCTGCCCGCCCCGGGTGAATTGTACTTCCCCGGGTGACGGGCTGGGAAGCGGCCAAATCCGTGGCGACGCGGTCAAGGCAGGCTTCAAGTCGCTCGGGAGGTACTCCGGCCTCGAGTAATGTCCGCTTGGCCGCCAGGATGTCGCCCCCTCGGCCGGACCTTCCATGACGGACGGTGTGGTCTGCGTCAGTTCGCACTCCCAACCAGTCGGCGGCCGCCATCGAAATTCCGTCGGCCAGCACGCTGACAATGCCGATGACCACCACGATGTGGGTGGCCAGGCCCGCGCCGGCAGCTCCGGCCACGATTGCAAATGTCGTCACGGCACCGTCGACGGCGCCGAACACCGCGTCCCTGAGG
>NZ_JBTLRM010000018.1:55430-80544 GCF_054482755.1 Roseivivax sp. CAU 1761 | reverse complement strand
TCGCGGCGCGCCCGCGCGCCCGGCCGCGGCCCGAGCGGGCCGAGCCGGACTGGCCGGAAGGCGCCCGGCTGCGCGCCCTGACGGTGCGCGAGGCGCTGCGCGACGGCCTGACCGAGGAGATGCGCCGCGACGAGGCGGTGATCGTCATGGGCGAGGAGGTGGGCGAGCATCAGGGCACCTACAAGGTGACCCAGGGGCTGCGCGACGCCTTCGGCTCCGACCGGGTGCTCGACGCGCCGCCCTGCGAGCAGGGCCTGGCCGGGATCGGCATCGGCGCCGCCTTCGGCGGGCTGCGCCCGGTGGTGGAGTTCATGTCCATGGCCTTCGCGCTCCAGGCGCTTGACCAGATCGTGCAATCGGCGGCGATGACGCATTACATGTCGGGCGGCCGGCTGGCCTGCCCGATCGTGTTCCGCGGTCCCAACGGCACGGCCGGTCGGGTCGGCGCCCAGCATGCCGTCAGTCTCGCCGCCTGGATGGCGCATGTGCCGGGGCTGAAGGTGGCGGCGCCCTATTCCGCCTCGGACGCCAAGGGCCTGCTGAAGGCGGCGATCCGCGACCCCAACCCGGTGATCCTGCTGGAAAGCGAGACGCTCTACGGCCAGAGCTTCGACGTCCCCGATCTCGACGACCACGTGGTGCCGTTCGGCAAGGCGCGGCGCTGGCGCGCCGGCGACGACGTCACGCTGGTCAGCTACGGCATCGGCATGGTGGCGACGCTGGCCGCCGCCGAAACGCTGGCCGGCGAGGGCATCGAGGCCGAGGTCATCGACCTGCGCAGCCTGCGGCCGCTCGACAGCGCGGCGGTGATCGACAGCGTCCGGCGGACCAATCGCTGCGTCACGGTGGAGGATGGCTGGCCGGTCGGCGGCATCGGCGACCACCTCGGCGCGGTGCTGATGCGCGAGGCCTTCGACTGGCTCGACGCGCCGGTGCTGGCGGTGACAGGGGCGGACGTGCCGATGCCCTATGCCGAGGCGCTCGAGGCGGCGGCGCGCCCGTCGGCCGAGCAGGTCGTGGCGGCGGCGAAATCGGTGCTCTACCGATGAGCCGGGTCGAGGTGCGCGGCCGCGATGCCGGGGCCGAGGCCTACCGCATCCGCGTCGAGATCGACGGGCGGCAGGTATCGGCGCTGGTGCCGGAATGCCTGATGGCGGGGCTGCGCCCCGGCGACCGTCCGAGCCACCAGGAGGCCTATGAATGGATCGCGGCGCATCGCCGCGACCTGTCGCGCGCGGTGGGCGCGCTGGCCGCGGGCCGGCAGCCCCGCCCGCCTTACGACATCGTCACGCTGGAGACCGCCGGCGATGGCTGAACGGCTGCGCGCCTCGCCCCTGGCCCGCCGGCTGGCGCGCGAGGCCGGGATCGAACTGGCGCAACTTTCGGGCAGCGGCCCGGCGGGCCGCATCGTCGTCCGCGACCTGCCGGCCGAGGCCCGGACGGCGGAGGCCGCCGCGTCGCGCTCCTCCGCGGCAGCGACCGCGGGCGCCCCGGCCCAGGCGCCCGCGGCGGACCCCGCCCCGGCCGCGGCCGGCCCGACGCCAGAGGTTGCCGGAGTGCCGGTGACCTACACCCTCGCCCGGAGCGTGCCCGCCCGGACCTTCCTGCTGTTTCTGGAGGAATTCTCCCGCCGCGCGCCGCAGCGGACCGGGCACCTGCTCTGCCGCGCCGCCGACGCGGCCCGGTCCGAGACCGGCGCCCTGCCGGGCCCGGGAGCCGCGCTGCTCGATCCCGAGACGATGGACGTCGCCGGCGCCTCGGCGCTGGCCATCTGCGATCTGATGCAATCGGGGCTCGACCGCGCCATGCTGCCGGTCGTGGCGCCCGGGGCCGCCACGCTCAGCGTCGCGGGCCCCGGGCCCGAGAGCGCCGAGCCGCGCCTGTCGCTGGTGCTGACCGTCGATGCCGCGGCGCTGTCGCCGCGCCGCGGGGCGGCGTTCCTCGCCGCCATGGCCGAGCGCATCCTGCACCCGGCCGAGCTGTTCGTCTGAGCTGGGGCCCCTAGGGGCCCGGTCAGGCGCCGCCGCGAATCAGGTGATCCATGCTCACCGAGGGCTGGTCGCAGCCCGCCTCGCCGACGATCCGCGCCGGCACCCCGGCCACGGTCTTGCAGGGCGGCACGTCCGAGAGCACCACCGAGCCGGCCGCCACGCGGCTGCACTTGCCGACCTTGATGTTGCCCAGCACCTTGGCGCCGGCGCCGATCAGCACGCCGTCGCCGATCTTCGGGTGCCGGTCCTCTTCCTCCTTGCCGGTGCCGCCCAGCGTCACCGAATGCAGCATGGAGACGTTGTCGCCGACCACCGCGGTCTCGCCGATGACGATGGAATGGGCGTGGTCGATCATGATGCCGCGCCCGACCCGGGCGGCCGGGTGGATGTCGACCCCGAACACCTCGGAGCAGCGCATCTGGAAGAAATAGGCCAGGTCGCGGCGGCCCTGGACCCAGAGCCAGTGCGCCACGCGGTAGCATTGCAGCGCCTGGAAGCCCTTGAAGAAGAGCAGCGGCTGCAGGAAGCGCAGGCAGGCCGGGTCGCGCTCGTAGACCGCCACGATGTCGGCGCGGGCCGCCAGGGCGAGCTCGGGATCGGCACCGTAGGCCTCGTCGCAGATCTCGCGCAGGATCTGCTCGGACATCTCGCCCGAGGCGAGCTTCAGCGAGATCCGGTAGCCCAGCGCCCGCTCGATCGTCGGGTGGTGCAGGATCGACTGGTGCACCAGTCCGCCCAACAGCGGCTCGTCGATGACGGCCTGCTCGGCTTCGCGCATGATGCGGCCCCAGACGGGGTCGAGTTCGGCGATCTTGGCGCGCGTCTCAGCCATGATGTGCCTCCAGGTTGACGGCCAGAGTGTAGCAGATAGGCCCTCGGGCCGAAAACGCCAAGCCGTGCGGCGGGGAATCACGGAATGAAATGGATGCCGGCGCGGGTGCCGCCCCCGCAGCCCCGGGAGCCGTACTGGAGCCGCCCCGGCATCCCCAAAACCGTCCACCGCCAGCCCCGCTCTCGCCACAAAGCGCGTCCATACCGGCGCGGCATCCCCGCCCTTTCCGAGGAGCCCCGGCCCGTGAACATGCAGACCGCCGTCGTCGCCCCGCCGCCCCCCAAGCGGCTCGAGGACATGCAGCTGCCCGTGGTGATGATGCGCGACATCGTGCTCAAGACCATGTTCCGCAAGAGCACCGGAACGGTGAGCGCGCTGGCGCGGGCGATCTGCTTGCCGGTGCCGGTGACCCAGGAACTGGTGGACATGGCGCGGTCGCAGCGCCTGGTCGAGGCCATGGGCACCCTGTCGGCGGGCGCCGGCAGCGAGATGACCTATCAGCTCACCGACAGCGGCAAGGCGCGCGCCCTCGACGCGCTGTCGCAATCGGAATATTACGGCGCCATGCCGGTGCCGCTGGCCGCCTACCGCGAACAGATCGCCCGGCAATCGATCCGCAACGTGCAGATCACCCGCGACCAGCTGACCCGCGCCATGGGACATCTGGTGCTGCCGCCGGCGCTGCTCGACCATCTCGGCCCGGCGGTGAGCTCCGGGCGCTCGATCCTGATGTACGGCCCGCCCGGCAACGGCAAGTCGTCGATCTCCAACGGCGTGCGCGACGCCATCGGCGACCGCATCTACGTGCCCCGGGCCTTGGAATATGCCGGCCAGGTGATCACCGTCTACGATCCCATCGTGCACGCGGCCGCCAGCGAGGAGGCCGAGGACACCACCTCGCTGCGCCGCCGCACGCTCTACGATTCGCGCTACGTGCTGTGCCAGCGCCCCACGGTGATCACCGGCGGCGAGCTGTCGCTCGACATGCTCGACCTGGTCTACAACCCGACCGCCCGGACCTACCAGGCGCCGCTGCAGCTCAAGGCGACGGGGGGCATCTTCATCGTCGACGACCTCGGCCGCCAGGCCGAGCCGCCGCAGAAGCTGGTCAACCGCTGGATCGTGCCGCTGGAGGAATCCAAGGACATCCTGGCGCTGCAATCGGGCGAGAAGTTCGAGGTCCCTTTCGACACGCTGGTGATCTTTTCGACCAACTTCCACCCGAACGAGATCTTCGACCAGGCGGCCCTGCGGCGCATCTTCTTCAAGATCAAGATCGACGGTCCCGACCAGGAGAACTTCCTGAAGATCTTCGCGCTGGTGGCGCGCAAGAAGGGGCTGCAGCTCTGCGAACGCAGCCTCGTCTACCTGCTGAAATCGAAATACCCCGCCATCGGCAACGTCTTCGCCAATTACCACCCGGTCTTCCTGATCGACCAGATGATCGCGGTGTGCAATTTCGAGGGTGCGCCCTACAAGATGACCCCGGAACTCGTCGACCGGGCCTGGGCCAACATGTTCGTGCGCGACGAGGTGATCGTGAAGTGAGCCCGCTTGCAGCCGGCGGCGCGGGCTCCTAGCCTTTGCCGCGGATGCAGCGGGAGCGGACGATGAGCGTGAGCGTCAGCGAAGCCGGCTTCGAGGTCGATGCGGCCCTCCTCGCCGAGGCGTTCGGCCTGCCCGCCAAGGCGGTGCGCACGCTGATGCGCCAGGGCCGGATCACCAGCCGCTGCGAGACCGGCATGGACGAGGATGCCGGCCGCTTCCGGCTCACCTTCTACCATGACGGAAAGGCGCTGCGGCTGACGGTGGACGGCGCCGGCACGGTGCTCAAGCGCGCCACCTTCCCTGCCCACGCGCCGCGCGCCGGCGGCTGAGCCGCGCCCGGCTCAGCGTTCGCCGCGCGTCGCGGCCGTCTCCTCGACCGGGCGGGCGGCGGCGGCCTGCAGGCGCTCGCGGTGCACCACATAGGCGCCGGAGGCGAGGATGATCGCGGTGCCGGCCCAGGTCATGGCGTCCGGCAGGTCGCCGAACACCGCGTAGCCCACCAGCGTCGCGCCGACGATCTCGAGATACTGCATCGGCGCCAGCGTGCTGGCCTCGGCGCGGCTGAAGGCGAAGGCGATGAGCAGGAAGGTCAGCGCCGCCAGCGCCCCGGCTGCCAGCACCGCGCCCTGCGCCCAGAGCGGCGCGGCCAGCAGCGACGCCGCCTCCCGGCCCGCCAGCAGCGAGACCCCGTGCCCGGCCAGCAGCAGGCCGGCGGCGCAGAACGACGCGCCGAGCTGGAAGCTCAGGGGCGAGCGGTCGCGGGTGGCGCGGCGCACCACCACCATGTTGAGCGCATAGGCCAGCGCCGCCGCCGCCGGCAGCAGCGCCACCGGGCCGAACAGCGCGAAGTTGGGCCGGATCACCACCAGGGCGCCGACCAGCCCCACCGCCACCGCGGCGTAGCGGCGCGGCCCGGCGCGCTCGCCCAAAAGCGGGCCGGCCAGCGCCGTCAGCAGCAAGGGCTCGATGAAGAAGATCGCGATGGCGGTGGCGATCGGCATGACCTCGACGGCGCTGACCAGCGACAGCATGACCGCGATCACCAGCGCTCCCGAGAGCAGCGTGGCGCCGGTGACCAGATCCCGCAGCCGCCGCCGCATGACCAGCGCCAGCGGCAGGAAGAACGCCGCCTGGGCGACGGTGCGCCAGAGCGTGACGTCGAAGGGGCCGGCGATCGCCGTCAGGAGCTTGGAGAGCGCATCGCCCACCGGCAGCAACAGCATGGCCAGGCACATGGCCAGAAGCCCGGTCTGCCCGGAGGCGCGGGCGGCATGGGTCAGGGCGGTCATCTCGAAACCTTTCCGCGCAGGCATCCGGCCTGCGGCATCGGTCCGGGCGTACGGGACGGGTTGCGGAAGGCGGCCGCGCCGCCGCGGGCGACGCCATCGCCCGGCTTCCAGCTTCGCCTCTAGGCTCCCCGCGCGCCCCGGTCAATGCCGCCGACAGAGGCGTGCGGCGACCGGCGCAGCCGGGTCTCGTCGCGAAGGATGAAGGGGGGCTTGGTAGCGGAGGAGGGACTTGAACCCCCGACACGCGGATTATGATTCCGCTGCTCTAACCAACTGAGCTACTCCGCCAGAAGCGTGGCGCTGGGTACGGCAGGGGCCGGATTGGGTCAAGCGGAAAAATCGCCGCCATAGGCAGAATCCTCGGGGCCCGCTCCGGGGGCGTCGAGCGCCGCCCGGGCATGCTCGGCCATGTAGTCGAGAAACAGCGCCACCTTGGCGTCCTGCAGCCGCCGATGGGGATAGAGGCAGCCGAACAGCGCCGGTTCGGGCGGCGTCTCGGGCAGCACCTCGACGAGCCGGCCGGAGGCCAGGTCGGCGGCGACGTCGAAGCGCGGCTTCATGGCGATGCCGTGGCCGGCCCGCGCCCAGGCGGTCAGCATGTCGCCGTCATCGGCGTCGAAGCGGCCGGCGACGTCGAGCCGGCGCTTGCCCTCGGGGGTCTGCAGCACCCAGTAATATTCCGGCGAGCGCGGATAGCGCAGCAGCAGGCAATTGTGCGCCATCAGATCCTCGGGCCGCCCGGGCCGGCCGCGCGCGTCGAGATAGGCGGGCGCCGCCACCAGCACCCGGTCGCAATCGGCGATCTTGCGCAGGGTGAGGTTGGAATCCGACGGGTTGCCAAGGAAGAAGGCCACGTCGAGCCCGTCATTGAGGATGTCGACCCGGCGGTCGGTGAGCCTGAGGCGCAGCTCGGTCTCGGGGTAGCGGGCAGCGAAGTCCGGCACCAGCGGCCCGACGATGCGGCGCCCGATGCCGAGCGGCGCGGCGACCCTTATGGCGCCCCTCGGGGTGTGCGAGAAGGTCGCCACCACCGCCTCGGCGCGGTCCAGCCGGTCGAGCACCTCGCGCGCCTCCTCGTAGAAGACCCGGCCGACCTCGGTCGGGGTGAGCGAGCGCGTGGTGCGGTTGAAGAGCCGCACGCCGAGCCGCTGCTCGAGTTCCTTGATGCGGTTGCTGGCCACCGCCGGGGTCAGGCGCAGGTCGCGCCCGCCGGCGGTGATCGAGCCCAGCTCGACCACGCGTGCGAAGACCCGCAGGCTTTCCACGTAAGGCATTCCGGCTCCTCCCAGGCGCCAGTCTAGTGCAGCGCGGATCGGCCCGACTTTCAATGATGCGTAGAAAGAATTTACCGACTGCCTCGCTTATCAGGAGGTGTGCCTCGGCCCTACCCTGTTCGTGACGCGAATTGCGACCGCCACGGGGGGACCGTCCATGCCGCAGAACACCGAAATCCACAATGCCAGCCGCCGCACCGCCACCGAGGCGGGCATCCGCAGCACCATCCGCTTCGTGCTGAACGATGCCGAGGTCGCGCTGGAGGAGGTCGCGGCCACCGACACGCTGCTCGACCACCTGCGCCTGGCGCGCCGGCTGACCGGCACCAAGGAGGGCTGCGCCGAGGGCGATTGCGGCGCCTGCACGGTGCTGGTCGGCCGGCTCGCGAACGGCACCCTGCGCTACCAGCCGGTCAATGCCTGCATCCGCTTCCTCGCCACGCTGGACGGCTGCCACGTGGTCACGGTGGAGCATCTGCGCGGCGCCGATGGCGGGCTGCACCCGGTGCAGAAGGCGATGGTCGAGCATCACGGCAGCCAATGCGGCTTCTGCACGCCGGGCATCGTCATGTCGCTCTACGCGCTCTGGATGGAGGTGCCGGCGCCCAGCGTGGCGCAGATCGAGACCGCGCTGCAGGGCCATCTCTGCCGCTGCACCGGCTACGCGCCGATCATCCGCGCGGCCCAGGCCGCGGCCGGGCATGGCTCTCCGGCCGCCGACTGGCTGGCGACCGAGCGCGCCCGCCTGACCGAGACCCTGACCCGGCTCGCCGACGGCGCGCGGGTGGAGACCGGCCCCGCGGAGAACCGCGCGATCCTGCCCGCCGACGTCGACGATTTCGCCGCGCTGCTCGACGCCCACCCGGAGGCCACCATCGTCGCCGGCGCCACCGATGTCGGGCTCTGGGTCACCAAGATGCTGAAGCCCATCGGCCCGGCGCTCTTCATCGGCCATCTGGACGGGCTGCGTCGCATCGAGACCGGCCGGGACGCGGTCGAGATCGGCGCCGGCGTCAGCTACAGCGATTTCGCCCCGGTGATCGCCGAGCGTTTCCCGCATCTCGCCCCCTACTGGGACCGCATCGCCGGCTGGCAGGTGCGCAACATGGGCACGATCGGCGGCAACGTCGCCAACGGCTCGCCGATCGGCGACACGTCCCCGGTGCTGATCGCGCTGGGCGCCCGCGTCACCCTGCGCCGCGGCGACGCCCGCCGCACCCTGCCGCTGGAGGAGTTCTTCCTCGATTACGGCAAGCAGGACCGCGCGCCCGGCGAGTTCGTCGAGAGCCTGACCATCCCCCTGCCCCGGCCCGGCACCCGGCACGCCGCTTACAAGGTCTCGAAGCGCCGCGACGAGGATATCTCGGCGCTGGCCTGCGGCATCGCCGTTGACGTGGAGGGCGGCACCATCACCGGGGCACGCATCGCCTTCGGCGGCATGGCGGCGACGCCGAAGCGCGCCGCGGCGGCCGAGACGGCGCTGACCGGCGCGCCTTTCGCCGCCGAGAGCTTCGAGGCCGCGGCGCAAGCGCTGGAGGGCGATTACAGCCCGCTCAGCGACTGGCGCGCTTCGGCCGAATACCGGCGGCTGGCCGCCGCCAACCTGCTGCGCCGCTTCTGGCTGGAACAGGGCGCCGAGGCCCCGGTCCGGCTGAGCGCCTGAGCGGCCGAGGGAGGAGAGAGCAATGACCGACATGAACCCGATCCGCCGCGCCGTCCGCGGGGCCGTGCATACCAGCCTCGCCCATGACAGCGCCGCCAAGCACGTCACCGGCCGCGCCGAATATACCGACGACATCGCCGAGCCCGCCGGCACCCTGCACGCCTATCTCGGCGTCTCCGACATCGCCCATGGCCGGATCCTTTCGCTGGACCTCGCCGCAGTGCGCGCCGCGCCCGGCGTCGTCGACGTGCTGACCGCCGCCGACATTCCCGGCGCCAACGACATCAGCCCGACCGGGCGCGGCGACGACCCGGTCTTCCCCGAAAGCCTGATCGAGTATCACGGCCAGCCGCTCTTTGCCGTCATCGCCGAGACCCGCGATGCCGCCCGCCGCGCCGCGCTTCTGGCGCGGGTGGAGACCGAGGCGCTGCCGCACGCGCTCGACCCCGAGGCGGCGATCGCCGCCGGCTACCCCGAGGTCACGCCCGGCCTGACGCTGGCGCGCGGCGATCTCGAGACGGGGCGGGCCGCGGCGGAACACCGGGTCCGGGGCCAGCTCCGCGTCGGCGGGCAGGATCACATGTATCTCGAGGGCCAGATCTCCTTTGCCGTCCCCGGCGAGGATGACGAGGTCGCGGTGCATTGCTCGACCCAGCACCCGAGCGAGGCGCAGCACATGGTGGCGCATGTCCTCGGCGTGCCGTCGAACGCCGTCGCGGTGAACGTGCGCCGCATGGGCGGCGGCTTCGGCGGCAAGGAAAGCCAGATGAACCTCTTCGCCTGCGTCGCGGCGCTGGCGGCGAAGCGGCTGAACCGGCCGGTGAAGTGCCGCCCCGACCGCGACCAGGACATGACCGCGACCGGCAAGCGCCACGACTTCGTCATCGACTACGACCTGGCCTTCGACGGCGCGGGCCGGATCCAGGCGGTCGAGGGCCAGTTCGCGGCGCGCTGCGGCTTCTCCGCCGACCTCTCGGGCCCGGTCACCGACCGCGCGCTGTTCCACGCCGACAATGCCTATTTCTACCCCCATGTCCGCCTGCAAAGCCGGCCGATGAAGACCAACACGGTCTCCAACACCGCCTTCCGCGGCTTCGGCGGCCCGCAGGGCGTGGTCGCCGCCGAGCGCATGATCGAAGAGATCGCCTTTGCCCTCGGCCGCGACCCGCTCGACGTGCGCAAGGCCAATTTCTACCGCGACGGCGGCGATCTCACCCCCTATCACCAGCAGGTCACCGACAACGTCATCCTGCGGCTGGTCGAGGAGCTGGAGGAGCGTGCCGAGTACCGCGCCCGGCGCGAGGCGATCCGCGCCTTCAACGAGACCAGCCCGGTGATCCGCCGCGGCATCGCGCTGACCCCGGTGAAGTTCGGCATCTCCTTCACCGCGACGCATTACAACCAGGCCGGGGCGCTGATCCACGTCTACTCGGACGGCTCGATCCACCTCAACCACGGCGGCACCGAGATGGGCCAGGGGCTCAATACCAAGGTGGCGCAGGTGGTGGCGGACGCCTTCCAGGTCGATATCGACCGCATCCGCATCACCCGCACCACGACCGAGAAGGTGCCCAACACCTCGGCCACCGCCGCCTCCTCGGGCTCGGACCTGAACGGCATGGCGGCGCTCGACGCCGCCGAGCAGATCAAGGCGCGGCTCGTGGCCTTCGCCTGCGAGCGCTGGCAGGCCAGCCCGGAAGAGGTCGCCTTCCTGCCCAACGCGGTCGCCGTCAAGGGCGAGGAGATCGCCTTCGACGCGCTGGTCAAGGCCGCCTACATGGCCCGCGTGCATCTCTCGGCGGCGGGGTTCTACAAGACCCCGGACATCCACTGGGACCGCGCCCAGGGCAAGGGACGGCCGTTCTACTACTACGCCTACGGCGCCGCCTGCGCCGAGGTCGAGATCGACACCCTGACCGGCGAGAACCGGGTGCTGCGCGCCGACCTGCTGCACGATGTCGGCCGCTCGCTGAACCCCGATCTCGACCGCGGGCAGGTCGAGGGCGCCTTCGTGCAGGGCATGGGCTGGCTCACCACCGAGGAGCTGTGGTGGGACAACCGCGGCCGGCTCCGCACCCACGCCCCCTCGACCTACAAGATCCCGCTGGCCTCGGACGCGCCGCGCATCTTCAACGTCGACCTGGTGGCGTGGAACGCCAATGCCGAGCGCACCATCAAGCGCTCCAAGGCGGTGGGCGAGCCGCCCTTCATGCTCGGTGTCTCGGTGCTCGAGGCGCTGTCGATGGCGGTGGCCAGCGTCGACGGCTACCGCACCTGCCCCCGGCTCGACGCGCCGGCCACGCCCGAGCGCGTGCTGATGGCGGTGGAGCGCCTGCGGAGGGCCGGGTCGTGACCGCGCTCGCGGGCTTCCTCGACCGCCACGGCGCGCTGGTGCGGGTGCGGCTGGCGCGGGTCCGCGGCTCCTCCCCGCGCGAGGTGGGCGCGGAGATGATCGTCGCCGCCACCGCGCAGCACGGCACCATCGGCGGCGGGCGGCTGGAATGGATGGTGCTGGCCCGCGCCCGCGAGATGCTGGAAAGCGGCGCGCTGTCGGACCGCATGGACGTGCCGCTCGGCCCCGAGATCGGCCAGTGCTGCGGCGGCCGGGTGGAAATCGCCCTGACCCGCATGGGCCGGGCCGAGCGCCGCGCCGCGCTGGAGCGCGAGACCGCCGCCCGCGCCGCCCTGCCCGAGGTGCTGATCTTCGGCGCCGGCCATGTCGGCCGGGCGCTGGCGGCGCTGATGGCCCAGATGCCGGTGCGGGTGCTGCTGATCGACCCGCGCGCGGCCGAGCTGGCGCAGGCCGCGCCGGGCATCCCGACCCGCCTGACGCCGCTGCCCGAAGCCGCGGTGGACGAGGCCGGGCCGGGCAGCGCCTACATCGTCGCGACCCATGATCACGGGCTCGACTTCCTCTGCGCCGGCGCGGCGCTGGAGCGCGGCGACGCCGCCTATGTCGGGCTGATCGGGTCGAAGACCAAGCGCGCCAAGTTCGACCGCTGGTGCCGCGAGGCCGGCGACGGGCTCGCCACCGGGGCGCTGACCTGCCCGATCGGGGCCGGCGGCAGCCGCGACAAGCGCCCCGAGGTGATCGCGGCGCTGGTGCTCGCGGAAGTGATGACGGCGCTGACGGCGAACCCCGCCGCCGGCGCCGAACGGGGGGCGGCGCCGCCGGCGCGGCCCGTGACAGGGGAGGGCCTGCGCCGGGAGGGACCGCGCGCCTGAGCGCGCGGACGGCAGGGCCGGAGGACATCAAAGGGAGGAGCCGGGCGATGCGCACCGGAACATACGACTACAAGCTTTTCACGCGGAACGATTCCAGCGCCTTCTGGGCGCTGTTCACCGACAACCTCGTCAACCTGATCGTGCTGTCGGGGATCTGCCAGTTCGTCTTCGGCATGCCGGCCGAGATCGTCTATGGCCGCATCCTGCCCGGCGCGGCGGTGGCCATCGTCGCCGGCGTCGCGGTCTATGCCTGGCTCGCCCGGCGCACCGCGCGGGCCACCGGGCGCGACGTCACCGCCCTGCCCTACGGCATCTCCACGCCGGTGATGTTCGTCTACCTGTTCGGCGTCATCGGGCCGATCTACTGGTCGACGCAGGACGCCGTGCTGGCCTGGCAGGTCGGCATCGCCGCGGGCTTCATGGGCGGCATCGTCGCCGCCATGGGCGCGCTGGTCGGGCCCTGGCTGAAGCGGGTGACGCCGCGCGCCGGCATGCTCGGCACGCTTTGCGGCATCGCGCTGGTCTTCATCGGCACCGTGCCCTTGGCCACCGTGTTCGAGGACCCGTTCGTCGGCTTCGCCTCGCTGATCATCATCCTCTGGGGCCTCGTCGGCCGCTTCCGCCTGCCCTTCGACGTGCCGGCGGGCCTGCTGGCCCTGATCGTCGGCACCGTCGTGGCGTTGCTCCTGGGCAAGGCCGAGATCGACGTCTCCGGCGTCGGCTTCTACCCGCCGCTGCCGTGGTTCGGCGACATGGCGGTGGGCCTGCAGCACCTCTTCGCCAATCCCGAGCTGTTCCTCGTGCTGGTGCCGGTGCAGATCTACAACTTCATCGAGACCATGAACAACGTCGAGAGCGCCGAGGCGGTGGGCGACCGCTACCCGGTCGGGCTCTGCCAGGTCACCGACGGCGCCGGCACCATGCTGGGCGCGCTGTTCGGCTCGCCCTTCCCGACCACCGCCTATATCGGCCACCCGGCCTACAAGCGGATGGGCGCCCATGCCGGCTACATCATCGCCGTGGGCACGGTGATCCCGCTGGCCGCGATCTTCGGGCTGCTGGCCTTCCTCAACGCGCTGATCCCGGCCGCCGCGGCCGCCCCGGTGCTGGTCTTCGTGGCGCTGAGCCTGATCACCAACACCGCGCAATCGGTGAAGCCCGCGCACATGGCCGCCGTCACCATCGCCATGATGCCGCATGTCTCGAGCTTCCTCGTCACCAAGTGGGGCTCGATGATGGGCGCGCTCGGCGCCTCTGGGGTCGAGGGCCTGCCGGCGCTTGGCGACGAGGCCTTCACCGCGGCGCTGGCGCAGCAGGGCGCGCATTACACCGGCCATCTGCTGCTCAGCCAGGGCGCGATCCTGACCGGCCTGATCTGGGGCGCCATCGTGGCCAGCCTGATCGACGGCCGCTTCCGCATCGCCGCGGGCTTCGCGCTGGCCGCCGCGACGATGTCCTCGGCCGGGATCATCCATGCCGCGACGCTGCAATGGCCGACCCTGACCCCGGTCGCCGCGGGCTACCTGATCGCCGGCGCGTTCCTGGCCATCTACCCGCTCTTCCACCGCGACGACGCCCGGGCCGACGACGCCCCGGCCCCGGCCGCACCGGACCTGCAACCCGGCGAATGACCCGATGACGGGGCGGCCCGGCGCCGCCCCGTCCCCTGCCAGAGAGAGACCCGCCATGACCGCCCCCGACCTGCTGATCCGCGGCCGCGTCCTGACCTTTCACCGCGCCCCCGAGGGCGCCGAGGATCACGCCGCCTACACCTATCACGAGGACGGCGCGCTGCTGGTCCGCGACGGCCGCATCGCCGCCTGCGGTCCGCATGACGACATCGCGCCGCAGGCCGCCGGCGCCACCATCCACGACCACCGCCCGCACCTCGTCACCGCGGGCATGATCGACACCCATGTGCATTTCCCGCAGGTGCAGGTGATCGCCTCCTGGGGGGCGCAGCTCCTCGACTGGCTCACCAACCACACCTTCCCGGCCGAGCTTGCCTTTGCCGATCCCGACCACGCCGCCGCCATGGCCCGCGCCTTCTGCGACCTGCTGCTGGCGCATGGCACCACCACGGCGGTGGCCTTCGGCTCGGTCCACCCGACCTCGGTCGAGGCGCTGTTCACCGAGGCGCTGGCCCGCGACATGCGGCTGATCGCCGGCAAGGTGATGATGGACAGCCACGCCCCCGAGGGCCTGCGCGACACCGCGCAGACCGGCTACGACGACAGCCGCGCGCTGATCGAGCGCTGGCACGGCCGCGGCCGGCTGGGCTACGCCATCACCCCGCGCTTCGCGCTGACCTCCTCGCCGGCGCAGCTCGAGGCCGCCGGCGCGCTCGCCGCCGAACACCCGGACTGCCACATCCAGACCCACCTGTCGGAGAACCGCGCCGAGATCGCCCGCGCCGCCGAGCTCTATCCCGACGCGCCCGACTATCTCGGCATCTACGAGGCCTTCGGGCTGGTGCGCCGGAACACCCTGCTGGGCCACGCCATCCACCTCACCGACCGCGAGATCGGCGCGCTGGCCGAGCGTGACGCCCGGCCGGTCTTCTGCCCGACCTCGAACCTGTTCCTGGGCTCCGGGCTCTTTGATGCCGGCGGGCTGGCGGCGCGCGGCATCACCGCGGGCGTCGCCACCGATATCGGCGCCGGCACCTCCTATTCGATGCTCGCCACCATGGGCGAGGCCTACAAGGTGCTGCAGCTCCGCGGCCAGGCCCTGCACCCCTTCGCCGCCTTCGACTGGGCGACCCGCGGCAATGCCGCGGCGCTGGGGCTGGCCGACCGCATCGGCACGCTGGCGCCCGGCACCGAGGCCGACATCGCGGTGCTGAACCCGCGCGCCACCCCGGCGATGGCGCTGCGCGCGGCGCGCGCCGAGAGCCTGGCCGAGGAGCTCTTCATCCTGCAGGTGATGGCCGACGACCGCGCGGTCGAGGAGGTCTACCTCGCCGGCCGCGCCCAGATCCGGGGCCGCGCCCCGGCGCGGCGCCACGCCGCCTGACCCTCAGGGGGCGGCGAGATCGGGATCGCCGCCCACCGCCTGGCTGAGCTGCCGCGCCGCCGCCTTGACCCGGTCGGCCAGCGCCGTCACCGCGGTCTCCGAGACCCGACTGGTCGGCCCCGAGACCGACAGCCCGGCCACCGCCTCGCCATGGGCGTCGAAGACCGGGGCGGCGACGCAGCGCATGCCCAGGGTCTTCTCCTCGCCGTCAAGCGCCCAGCCCCGGGCGCGGCTCAGCGCCAGCTCGGTCTCGAGCGCCGCGGGATCGCAGAAGGTGTGCGGGGTGAAGCGCTCCAGCGGCGCCGCCGCCAGCCGCCGCGCCCGCCGCTCCGCCGGCATGTGCGCCAGCAGCGCCTTGCCGATCCCCGAAGCGTGCATCGGCGACAGCGTTCCGGGCGGAAAGAAGGCGCGGATGCTGGCCTGGGTCTCGACCTGGCTCACGAACAGAACCGAGGCGCCCTGCGCGATGCCCAGATTGGCGGTCTCCCCGGTCTCCTCCATCAGCTCGCGCAGCACCGGGCGGGCGCGTTCGACGAGGCTGGTGCGGCGCAGGAACCGGGCGCCGATGACGAAGGCGCGGGCGCCCACATGCCAGAGCTGGCTGGCGGCGTCGAACTCCACCAGGCCGCGGCCCTCGAGCGTCACCAGGATGCGGTAGAGCGTCGCCGGCGACTGGTCGAGATCGGCGGCCAGGGTCGACAGCGCGGCGCCGGGCTGGTCGCTCAGATGCTCGAACACCTCCATGGCGCGGTCCAGCGACTTGATGGTGTTCTGCTCGGTCTTGTCCTCCCAGCCGCGCGGCCGACCGCGCGCCCGCCTGCCAGAGCCATTCTTCGCCGTTTCCATCGACATCCTCGCGCGTTCCCGAAAAACGATTTCACCTTATGAAAAAACCAAGCCACTGGCAACGCGGCACAAAGTATGCACACTGCATTTCTGAAAAACGATTTCAAAAAAATGGCGCGACTCGGGGGGTGCCGGTTACTCTGGACGGGACAGCAAAGGAGACGGTCCATGAGCTTCCAGAATCCGGTCTTCATCCCCGGCCCGACGAACATCCCGGAATCGCTCCGCAAGGCCTGCGACATGCCGACCATCGACCACCGCTCGCCGCTTTTCGGGCGCATCCTGCACCCGGCCCGCGCCGGCGTGCGCGAGGTGCTGAAGAGCGAGGAGGCGGCGATCTTCCTCTTCCCCTCCACCGGCACCGGCGGCTGGGAGACGGCGCTGACCAACACGCTGTCGCCCGGCGACGGCGTCGTCGCGGCGCGCAACGGCATGTTCTCGCACCGCTGGATCGACATGTGCCAGCGCCACGGGCTGGACGTCACGGTGATCGAGACCGCCTGGGGCGACGGCTTGCCGGCCGAGCGCTACGAGGAGGTCCTGCGCGCCGACAAGGGCCACAAGATCAAGGCGGTGCTCGCCACCCACAACGAGACCGCGACCGGCGTCCGCTCCGACATCGCGGCCCTGCGCCGGGCCATCGACGCGGCCGGCCACCCGGCCCTGCTGATGGTCGACGGCGTGTCCTCGATCGGCTCGATGGATTTCCGCTTCGACGAATGGGGCGTCGACGTCGCCGTCACCGGCAGCCAGAAGGGCTTCATGCTGCCCCCCGGGCTCGCCATCATCGGCTTCTCCGGCAAGGCGCTGGCGGCGCGCGAGACCGCCGCCCTGCCGCGCACCTTCTTCGACACCCGCGACATGGAGAAGGGCTACGCCGCCTCGGCCTATCCCTACACCCCCGCCGTGGGTCTGCTGAACGGGCTCAACGAGGCCTGCCGCATGCTGCTCGACGAGGGTCTGGAGAACGTCTTCGCCCGCCATACCCGCATCGCCGAGGGCGTGCGCGCAGCGGTCCGGGCCTGGGGGCTCGAACTCTGCGCCAGCGCGCCGGAATTCTACTCCGACACGGTCAGCGCCATCCGCACCCCCGAGGGCTTCGACGCCAGCCGCATCGTCAGCCACGCCGCCGAGACCTACGGCGTCGCCTTCGGCACCGGGCTGGGCGAGGTCGCGGGCAAGGTCTTCCGCATCGGCCATCTCGGCAGCCTGACCGACGTCATGACGCTCTCGGGCATCGCCACCGCCGAGATGTGCATGGCCGATCTGGGCCTCGACATCACGCTGGGCTCCGGCGTCGCCGCCGCCCAGGCGCATTACCGCACCAACCGCAACCCGGCGCTCGCCGCCGCCGCGTGACAGAGGATCCGATGCTCGACTCCCCGATGACGGCCGAGACCCCGGCCGCCGCCCTCACCCTCGACGACATGCGCGCCGCGCATGACCGCATCCGCGCCCATATCCGCCGCACCCCGGTGCTGCGCTCGGACCATCTCGACCGGCTGGCCGGGGCGGAGCTGCTGTTCAAGTGCGAGAACCTGCAGGAGGCCGGCGCCTTCAAGGTGCGCGGCGCCACCAACGCGGTGATGGGCCTCGACGAGGCCACGGCGCGGCGCGGCGTGGCCACCCACAGCTCCGGCAACCACGCCCTGTCGCTGTCCTGGGCGGCCGGGCGCCGCGGCATTCCCTGCCACGTGGTGATGCCGCACACCGCGCCCGAGGCCAAGAAGGACGCGGTGCGCCGCTATGGCGGGCAGGTCACCGAATGCGAGCCCTCGACCTCCTCGCGCGAGGTGACCTTCGCCCGCATCCAGGAGGAGACCGGCGCCGAGTTCGTCCATCCCTACAACGACCCGCGGGTGATCTGCGGCCAGGCCACCTGCTCTGCCGAGCTGCTCGAGCAGGCGGAAGAGATGGGCGGTCCGCTCGACGCCGTGGTGGCGCCGATCGGCGGCGGCGGCATGATTTCGGGCACCTGCCTGACGGTGTCGCAGCTGGCGCCCGGGACGCGGATCTACGCCGCCGAGCCCGAACAGGCCGACGATGCCGCGCGCTCCTTCCGCGCCGGCCACATCATCGCCGACGACGCCCCGGTCACCGTGGCCGACGGGCTGAAGGTGCCGCTGAAGGAGAACACCTGGCACTTCGTCTCGCGCCATGTCAGCGACATCCAGACCGTCTCGGAGGAGGAGATCGTCGCCGCGATGAAGCTGATCTGGAAGCACCTGCGCATCGTCGCCGAGCCGTCGAGCGCGGTGCCGCTGGCCGCCGTGCTGAAGCATCCCGAAACCTATCGCGGCCGGCGCACCGGCATCGTCGTCACCGGCGGCAATGTCGATCTCGACCGCCTGCCCTGGACCATCTGAGAAGGAGAGCGCCCATGAACGCCCCGATCAAGACGCCCGAAAGCTTCGACAATCTCGAGGTCGGCTACGACATCCCGGCCCATATCGGCATGGATGAGGGCCAGATCCAGACGCCCTGCCTGATGCTCGATCTCGACGCGCTGGAGCGCAACATCGTCAAGATGGGCGACTATGCCAAGGCGCATGGCATGCGCCACCGCGTGCACGGCAAGATGCACAAGTCGGTCGATGTCGCCCGGCTGCAGATCGAGAAGGGCGGCGCCTGCGGCGTGTGCTGCCAGAAGGTCTCGGAGGCCGAGGTCTTCGCCCGCGGCGGCATCACCGACGTGATGGTGTCGAACCAGGTCACCGACCCGGCCAAGATCGACCGCCTGGCCCGCCTGCCCAAGCTCGGCGCCCGCACCCTGGTCTGCGTCGACGACATCGACAACGTCGCCGATCTCTCCGCCGCCGCGCAGCGCCACGGCACCGAGATCGAGGCGCTGGTGGAGATCGATTGCGGCGCCGGGCGCTGCGGCGTCACCAGTACCCCGGCGGTGGTCGAGATCGCCCGCGCCATCGACGCCGCGCCGGGCCTGAAATTCGCCGGCCTCCAGGCCTATCAGGGCGCCATGCAGCACCTCGACAGCTACCAGGACCGCAAGGCTAAGATCGACGTCGCCGTGGCCCAGGTCCGCGACGCGGTGGAGGCGCTGAAGGCCGAGGGACTGGACTGCGACATCGTCGGCGGCGGCGGCACCGGCAGCTACTATTTCGAGAGCGCCTCGGGCGTCTACAACGAGCTGCAATGCGGCTCCTACGCCTTCATGGACGCCGATTACGGCCGCATCCTCGACGCCGAGGGCCGCCGCATCGACCGCGGCGAATGGGAGAACGCGCTGTTCATCCTGACCACGGTGATGAGCCACGCCAAGGCCGACAAGGCGATCGTCGATGCCGGGCTCAAGGCGCAGTCCGTCGACAGCGGCCTGCCGGTGATCTTCGGCCGCGACGACGTCGAATACGTCAAGTGCTCGGACGAGCACGGCGTGGTCGCCGATCCGTCCGGCGCGCTGCGGGTCAACGACCGGCTGCGGCTGGTGCCGGGCCATTGCGACCCGACCTGCAACGTCCACGACTGGTATGTCGGGGTCCGCGGCGGCCGGGTCGAGGCGCTCTGGCCGGTCTCGGCCCGCGGCAAGGCCTACTGAGCCGCGCCGCCGCACCCACCGCGCCCGGACCCCGCGGCCCGGGCGCGCTCCGTTTCCGGCCGGGCGCTCCGCCGATCCGCGGCGCCCGGCCCCTGCCCGTTCCGAGGAGGTTCCGATGATCATCGTCCCCGAAAAGGACATCGCCCAGCTGATGACCCGCGACGCCGCCTATGCCGCGGTGGAGAGGGTCTTCGCCGCCATGGCGGCCGAGGAGGCCTACAACTTTCCCGTCGTGCGCGAGGCGCTGGGCCACGAGGAGGCGCTCTACGGCTTCAAGGGCGGGTTCGACCGCGCCGGCGCCACGCTCGGCCTGAAGGCCGGCGGCTACTGGCCGCAGAACCTCGAGAAGCGCGGCCTGATCAACCACCAGTCGACGATCTTCCTGTTCGACCCCGATACCGGGCGGCCCTCGGCGATGGTCGGCGGCAACCTGCTGACGGCGCTGCGCACCGCCGCAGCGGCGGCGGTGTCGATCAACCACCTGGCGCGGCCCGACGCGCGCGTGCTCGGCATGGTCGGGGCCGGGCACCAGGCCGGCTTCCAGCTCCGTGCGGCGCTGGAGCAGCGCGACTTCGAAAAGGTCATCGCCTGGAACCTGCATCCCGAGATGCTGCCCAATCTCGAGAAGGTCGCCGCCGAGGCCGGCCTGCCCTTCGAGGCGGTCGACCTCGCCGGGCTGCGCGCGGCCGACGTGATCGTCACCATCACCTCGTCCTTCGCCCCCACCCTGATGGCCGAGCATGTCGGCCCCGGCACCCATCTCGCCTGCATGGGCACCGACACCCGCGGCAAGCAGGAGGTCGAGCCCGCCCTTCTGGCCCGCGCCACGGTGTTCGCCGACGAGGTGGCGCAATCGGTCAGCCTCGGCGAGGCCCAGCACGCGGTGGCTGAGGGCCTGATCCGCGAGGCCGACATCACCCCGATCGGCGCGGTGATCAACGGGCGCCATCCCGGCCGCCAAAGCGCCGAGGAGATCACCCTCTTCGACGGCACCGGGGTCGGGCTGCAGGACCTCGCCGTGGCCGCCGCCGTGGTCGACCTTGCCCGCCGCTCCGGCGGGGCGCTGGAGGTCGAGATCTGAGATCACGGGAGGCCGGCCCGCGCCACGCCGCAGGACCCGCGCCGCGGTCCTGCCGCGGACGCAGGACGCCCCGCTTTCCCGCCGGCGCTTCGGGGCCGTCCGGGATGCGGGGCGGCTGCCGCCCCCCCCGGCGCAGGACGCGGCCGCGCCGGCATGACGTCCGGCACTCCCGCCAGCCCTGCGGAACCGATCGGCGCTGCGCCGCCCCCGGCCCCCGGCACGGTCATGGCGCGGCCGGCTGATCCCGGCCGGGCTTTGGCCGAATGACAAAGGGCCGCCCCTCGGGGCGGCCCTTGGCGTGCCGGGACGGTGCGGCCATCAGCGGCGCGGATCGTCGCTGTCGTCCTCGTCGTCCTCGTCGTCGTCGGAATCCGGCAAGTTGAAGAAGGCGTCGGCGTCGGAATAATCCTCCTTGCCGCGGCGAGGCTCGTCGTCCTCGTCGTCGCGCGGATCGCTGAGGCTGAAGGTTTCCAGCCCCTCGATCGCCGACGGCAGCCGCGGTTCCGGCTCCATCGACAGGCTCTGCTCGGTCGAGACCAGCTTGCGGCGGGCATCGTCGTCCATCACCGCGCCCTGCTTCTTCGACGCCTTCTGGATGGCGTCGTCGAGCTCGCTCTGCCGGCACAGGCCCAGCGCCACCGGGTCGATCGGCTGGATGTTCTGGATGTTCCAGTGGGTGCGGTCGCGGATCGCCTGGATCGTCGGCTTGGTGGTGCCCACCAGCTTGCCGATCTGGCCGTCCGACAGTTCCGGGTGGAACTTCACCAGCCAGAGGATCGCCGCCGGGCGGTCCTGGCGCTTGCTGAGCGGGGTGTAGCGCGGGCCGCGGCGCTTCTCCTCGTCGCGGGCTGCCGGGTTGAACTTCATCTTCATCCGGTAGCTCGGATTGCCCTCGGCGCGCTCGATCTCGCTCTGGTCGAGCTGGTTGTTGGCGACCGGGTCGAAGCCCTTGACGCCGCCCGCGACGTCGCCGTCGGCAATGCCCTGGACTTCCAGCTCGTGCATCTCCGTGAAGGCGGCGATCTGCTGGAAGGTCAGCGTGGTGTTGTCCACGAGCCAGACGGCGGTGGCCTTGGGATGCAAGAGCTTGGCCATGTCGTTCGTCTCCTTGCGCAAGTCTTCTCGGGCTCCCGGGGTCTCGGCCCTGGGAGGTCCCGGGGGGCCGGGACGGGTTTCCGTTGTCGGGGAACTCGGGCGCTATATAGTGGCCGCGGCAGCGGGAGGGAAGAGCAAATGCACCGGCGCGCGGCGCTGATCCTGGCGGCGATGCTGGCCCTGCCGGGCCTTGCGGCCCGCGCCGAGGGCGACGCGGCCGGGCGTTTCGACTATTACGTGCTGGCGCTGAGCTGGTCGCCCAGCTGGTGCGCGCTCGAGGGCGAGGCCCGCGACGCGCCGCAATGCGACCGGCCGCTGGGATGGGTGCTGCACGGGCTCTGGCCGCAATATGCCGAAGGCTGGCCGTCCTATTGCCCGACCGAGGCCCGGCCGCCGTCGCGCCGGATGACCGCCGCGATGGCCGACATCATGGGCTCGGGCGCCTCGGCCTGGCACCAGTGGAAAAAGCACGGCACCTGTTCCGGGCTCTCGGCCGAGGAATATTTCGACGCCGCCCGCCAGGCCTTCGAGGCGGTGCGCCGCCCCGCGGCGCTGCGCCGGCTGGAGGCGCCGGTGACGCTGCCGGCGCGGCTGGTGGAGGAGGCGTTCCTCGAGGCCAATCCCGGGCTTATGGCCGACGGCATCACCATCACCTGCCGCTCCGGGCGCATCCAGGAGGCGCGGCTCTGCCTGACCCGAGACCTCGCGCCGCGGCGCTGCGGCGCCGACGTGATCCGCGATTGCCGCCAGCAGGACGCGCTGCTCGACCCGGTGCGCTGACCGGTGTGCCAAACCCCGCGGCGCGGCGGCGCGGTCAGCGGCAGGCCAGCGCCCGGGCGGCGGCGGCGGCGCTCCACGGCCCCCCGTCGCGCGCCGTGAGCGCCGTGCCGTCGAAGCCCACCCGCATCAGGCGGCGCCAGCCGGCATCGGCCAGCACCAGGTCCGGCCGGCCGCCGCAGCGCCGCAGGCCGCCGGCGATCGCGTCCTCGCCGATGCGGTGGTTGGTCAGGCCCGCGCGGCTGGCGATCTCCACCAGCCGGTCGCCCTCGAGCCGCACGAGGCGCAGGATGCGGGCCAGGTGCGGGCGGTCGACATAGGCGATCTCGACCCGCCCGTCGCCGTCGAGATCGGCGGCCCCGGCCGGCGCCAGCCAGCGGTTCGGCCGGCCGATGAAGGCGGTGGCGGCGCGCCGGCCCCCGGGCCCCCAGATTGCCAGCCGGGCGCCGCGGTCGAGCGCGGTCTCGACCACCACGACCTCCGGGGCGCCGTCGCCGTCGACATCCCAGAGCCGCGGCGCCAGATCCTCGAAGACCATGGCGCGGGGCAGGCGGGCGCGCAGCACGCTGCCATCGGTGCGGGTGATCTCCAGCCCGCCCCATTCCAGCGCGTCGCCGAGGATGGCGTGGCCGTAGCGGTCGGTGGGATCGGTGAAGCGCGCCGCGGCGATCTCCGCGGCCCCGGCGCCGGTCGCGGCCGGCCACAGGCCCGCCGCCAGCAGCGCGCCGCGGGCGAGACGCCGCCACCGGCGTCCGGGCCGGCGCGGCGCCCGGCTCAGATCTGCTTCTCCGGCATGCGCACGACCAGCCCGTCCAGCGCGTCGGTGACCTTGATCTGGCAGGTCAGCCGCGACCGCGCCGGGTCGGGCTCGTAGGCGAAGTCCAGCATGTCCTCCTCCATGTCGTCCTTGGCCGGCAGCTTCTCCACCCAGGCCGGGTCGACATAGACGTGGCAGGTCGAGCAGGCGCAGGCGCCGCCGCAATCGGCCTCGATGCCGGGAATGTTGTTGTCGCGGGCCCCCTCCATCACGGTCAGCCCGTTCGCCACCTCGACCACGTGCTCGGTGCCGTTGTGCTCGATATAGGTGATCTTCGCCATCTGAGCTCTCTCCGGTTTCGACGTCGAGGCCTTGGGTAAAGAAGCCCGGGCCGGGCTTCCAGCGGTTTCGCCCGGGGCTTGGCGCGCCGGGGAAGATGTTCTACTTATGTTCCATGACGCTCGCCCCGCCCCCACCGCCCTCCGGCGCCCCCGCCCGGATCGTCTCCACCCGGATCGTCTCCACCCCGGGCGGCGCCCTTCAGGCCGGCCCCAGCCCGGGCGCCCCCGCTCCCGGCCCGGCCGCCCGCGGCGCCCCGCCGCGGCGCTGGCCGCGCCCGCCCTCCTGCCTCTGCGCCGGCGATCTCGACCTGCCGCCCGGCGGCGCGCGGGTGGCGGTGGCCGGGCTGGTGATCCTGCGCCAGCGCCCGGGCACCGCCAAGGGGGTGATCTTCCTGACCCTCGAGGACGAGACCGGGGTGATCAACGTCATCGTCTGGCGCAGCCTCTACGAACGCTTCCGCCGCGCGGTGATCGCCGGGCGCATGCTGCGGGTCACCGGCCGGGTGCAGCGCGATTCGGGCGTCACCCATGTCATCGCCGAGGCGGTGGAGGACATCTCGCACCTGCTCGACCGGCTGCTCGACCCGGCCTGAGGGCGGCCTGACGGAGGGGCGCGGGGGCCCCGGTTGCGCGGCGGGGGCGCTGCCCCCACACCCCCGGGATATTTCCACTCAGAAGAAGGGGAGGCAGGGGGATGCGGCGGGGCGGGTTTCCGCGGCCTTTGCGGGGCGATATGGTCGGCGCCGACAGCGCTCCCCCGGAAGACCCGCCCAGATGTTGCAGCCCGCCTTTCCGTTTCCCCGCCGCGGCCTCGCCGCGCTCCTCGCCGCGGCGGCGCTGGCGGGCTGCGCCGCGCCCGCGGCGCCGCCCTCCGGCGCGGTGCCGGAGGCGGTGGCGGACGAAACGGGGCGCTGCTGGGCCACCGACCTGGTGCCGGCGATCTACGAGCAGGTGCCCGGGCAGGTCCAGGTCGTACAGGCCGAGATCGCCCCCGACGGCAGCGTGATCCGGCCGCCGATCTACCGCAACGCCCCCGTGCCCCGGGTCGTGCGGCCGCGCGGCACGCTGCGCTTCGAGGCGCCCTGCCCGGCCGCGCGCACGCCGGATTTCGACGCCTCGGTGCAGCGCGCGCTCAAGGTCCGGGGCTATTACGCGGGGCCGGTGAACGGCATGGTCGACGCCGCCACCAGCGCCGCGATCCGCCGCTACCAACGCGCCCGCGGGCTCGACAGCGGCAAGCTGTCGCTCGAGACCGCGCGGGCGCTGGGGCTGGTGGCGGTCGACCTGCCCGACGGCTGAGCCGCCGCCCTGTCCGGCCGGGCGGGCCCGGCGGGAGGCTCAGAACGCGTCCGGCTTGGCCTCGCGCGCCATGTGGTCGAGCACGGCGTTGACGAAGCGGCTCTCGCGGCCCTCGGGATAGAACGCCTTGGCGATCTCCACGTATTCCACGATCACCACCTTGGGTGGCGTGTCGGTGGTCACGAATTCCGCCCCGGCGGCGCGGAACAGCGCCCGCAGCGTCGGGTCGATGCGCTGGATCGGCCATTTCGCCACCAGCGCGCGGTCGGTCATCTGGTCGATCCGCGCCTGCCAGTTCACCGCCTCGTCGAGCACCAGGCGGAAATGATCGACATCGGCGTCGATCATCTCGTCGCCCTCCTCGAGCTCGAGCCCGAAGCGGTGCGCCAGGAATTCCTCGCGCACCTGGTCGGCAGAGAGGTCGGAATGCTCCATCTGGAACAGCGCCTGCACCGCGTGCAGGCGCGCCGCCGAGCGGCGCAGCTTCTTCATCTGTCGGGCCTGGGGGGGGGGGGGGGGGGGGGG
>NZ_JBTLRM010000018.1:0-55420 GCF_054482755.1 Roseivivax sp. CAU 1761 | reverse complement strand
CCCCCCCCCCCCCCCCCCCCCCCTCCCCCCCCCCCCCCCCCCCCCCCCCCCCCCCCCCCCCCCCCCCCCCCCCCCCCCCCCCCCGCCGCCGAGCGGCGCAGCTTCTTCATCTGTCGGGCCTCGGGCGACCTGCGGTCGCCCTTCCCGGTCTCGGTGCTCATGTCGTGGAAGCTCCCCCGGGCGTGCCGGCGATCTGGTATTCGTCGCGGGCGGGCTGGAAGCCCACGCCGCCGCGTGCAGCCCCCCATCTGCGCGTCAGCGCCAGAAGATGCAAGGCCGCCGCCGCGGCGCCGCCGCCCTTGTTCTGGCCCGCCGCCTCGGCCCGCACCCGGGCCTGCTCGTAGGTCTCCACGGTCAGGATGCCGTTGCCGATGCAGAGTCCCTGCAGGCCGAGCAGCGTCAGCCCGCGCGAGCTGTCATTGCACACGGTCTCGTAATGCGTGGTCTCGCCGCGGATCACGCAGCCCAGCGCCACATAGGCGTCGAAATTCGACATCCGCCCGGCGATGCCGATGGCGGTTGGCACTTCCAGCGCGCCCGGCACCTCGACGGTCTCGTGGCTGGCGCCCGCGGCCTCGATCTCGGCGCGGGCGCCGGCCAGCAATTCGTCGGCGATGTCGCGGTAATAGGGCGCCACCACGATCAGCACCTTGGCGGGGCGGTCGAGCGCGGCGCGCGGCAGGGTGTAATGGGCTTCCGACGAGGCCATCAGGCATGCTCCGTGATCTTGCGGGTGCCGACGATCTCGAGCCCGTAGGCGTCGAGCCCCACCACCCTGGGGATCGGCGAATTGGTCAGCAGGACGAGCTTCGACAGCCCCAGCGAGGACAGGATCTGCGCCCCCAGCCCGTATTGCCGCAGGGTGCGCGGGCTCGCCGCGTCGGGGTGGTCGAGCTTCATCGCGGTGTCGCGCAGCAGCACCACCACGCCGCGGCCCTCGGCATCGACCTCGCGCATGGCGTCGCGGAACTCGTCGGCGCGGCCGCGCGGCCCGGTCCCCACCACGTCGAGCATCGGGTCCATCGCGTGCATCCGCACCAGCACCGGGTCGGGCCCGGCGATGTCGCCCTTGATCAGCACCACGTGCTCGTCGCCATGGGTGGTGTCGGAATAAATCCGCATCGTCCACTCGCCGCCGAATTCCGAGGTCACCACCTCCTCCTTCTGCACCCGGACGAGGTTGTCGTGGCGCCGGCGGTAGGCGATCAGGTCGGAGATGGTGCCGATCTTCAGGCCGTGGCGCTGCGCGAAGGCCACCAGCTCGGGCAGCCGCGCCATGGTGCCGTCCTCGTTCATGATCTCGCAGATCACCCCGGCGGCGTTGAGGCCGGCGAGACGCGCGATGTCGACCGCCGCCTCGGTATGGCCGGCGCGCACCAGCACGCCGCCATCCTTGGCCCGGAGCGGGAAGACATGGCCCGGCGTGGCGATGTCGCCGGGCCCCTTGGAGGCGTCGATGGCGACCTGCACGGTGCGCGCCCGGTCGGCCGCCGAGATCCCCGTGGTCACCCCCTCGCGGGCCTCGATGGAGACCGTGAAGGCGGTCTCGTGGCGCGACGAGTTGTTCGACGACATCAGCTGCAGGCCGAGCTCGGCGATGCGCTCGGAGGTCATCGACAGGCAGATCAGGCCGCGGCCATGGGTGGCCATGAAGTTGATCGCGTCCGGCGTCGCCCATTGCGCCGGGATCACCAGGTCGCCCTCGTTCTCGCGGTCCTCGTGGTCGACGAGGATGAACATGTGGCCGTTGCGGGCATCCTCGAGGATCTCCTCGACCGAGGAGATCGCGTCGCTCCAGTCCTGCTCGACCTGTCCGGGGCTCTCGTATTGGGTCATGGCGCATCCGTCTGTCTGGTTGCCGGCGGGATAATCGCTCGGCGCCGCAAAGGCCAGCACGACGTTGCCGCAACGGCGCCGCCGCGCCCCGCGGCGCGCCGCGCGCTTTGAGCCCCGGCGGGCCCCCGTGCTAGCCTCCGGGGCGGCAAGTGCCCGGCCCGGCAGGGAGAGACCCGCATGATCGAGACCCAGACCACCCCGATACCCCCGATAACCCCGGCCGCCATCGCCGAGGACCTGCCCTTCGCGGTCAACCTGCGGCGGGTGAACCTGACCGTGGGCGCCATCGCGGTGGCGCTGCCGGTGGCGCTCTGGGCGCTGGGCCGGCTCACCGGCACCTGCGCGGCGGCGGGCGGACTCGATTCGCTCAGCCACCATTATTACAGCCGGCTCGGCTCAGAGGTCTTCGTCGGCGCGCTCTGGATCATCGGCGCGCTGCTCGCGATCTTCTACACCGCGCGGGCCCCGGCCGGCAGCGCCGAGGCCGGCCGCATGGTGCGGATCGACGGCTACATGAGCCATACCGGCACCGACATCCGGCTCGCCAAGGTCGCGGGGCTCGCCGCCTTCGCCATCGCGATCTTTCCCACCGCCGGCACCGGCTGCCCGGAGACCGGCGACATGATGCGCGCCTTCGCCGAGACGCCGGCGGGCTTTCTCGACCCCGACCGCGATCCGGGCCTGGCGGTGGAGACGCGGCTGTTCTTCGATTTCGGCGCGGCCTTCGCGCTCGCGCCGGGCGGCTTCGCGCATCTGGTGGCCGCCATCCACCACCTCGCCGCGGGGGTGATGTTCCTGATCCTCGGCCATTTCGCCTGGACCGTCTTCACCCGGGTACAGTCGCCCGACGCGCTCGCCGAGGACGGGCAGGCGCCCACGGACCCGGCGGGCGTGCGGCCCCGGGCGGTCCGGCTCACCCGGCGCAAGCGGCTGCGCAACGCCGTTTACCGAGTCTCTGGCGCGGTGATTTTCGCGGCGGTGCTGGCGCTGGCGCTGAAGGCGCTGCTGCCCGAGGATCTGCGCGCCGGCTGGGACCGCCGCAACCTCACCTTCTGGGCCGAGACCGCGGCGCTCTGGGCCTTCGGCGCAAGCTGGCTGGTCAAGGGCCGCTTCGTCTCCTGGCTGACCGACCCGCCGGGCCCGGACCGGCGCATCCGCGCGGCGCCGAAGGCCTGAGCGGCCCGCGCTCAGACCGGCAGCGCGGTGGTGCGGCAGACGGTGCGCAGCGCGAAGGAGGATTGCATCTGCGTGACATGCGGCAGCCGGGTCAGGTATTGCCGGTGGATGCGGGCGAAATCCTCGGTGTCCTCGGCCACCAGCTTCAGCAGGTAATCCGCCGAGCCCGCCATCAGGTGGCATTCCAGCACGTCCGGCACGCGCCGCACCGCGGTCTCGAAGGCATCGAGGATCTCGTCGGATTGCGCCGCCAGGGTGATCTCCACGAAGACCGTGGCGGGCAGGCCCAGCCGGCGCGGGTCGAGCAGCGCCACGTAATCCGAGATCAGGCCCGAGCGCTCCAGACGCGCCACCCGGCGGTGGCAGGACGAGGCCGAGAGATTGGCCTCCTCGGCCAGCTCGGCGTTGGAGATGCGGCCGCGGCGTTGCAGCACGCGGAGGATGCGGCGGTCGGTCTCGTCGAGTTCGGCGATGGGCGCTTTCTGTCGCAGTTCGGCCAAAGTGTCGAAGATCCTTTCGATAAATGCGCCCCGGGCGCCGCAGATCGCGTCTGACATTGCACCCGCGACGCGCCATCTTCAAGCCAAGGAGAGAGAGGAGACCGCCATGAAGATCGGATGCCCGACCGAGATCAAGCCGCAGGAATTCCGCGTCGGCGTCACCCCGAGCGCCGCCGGCGAGGCGGTGGCGCAGGGCCACGAGGTGCTGATCCAGTCCGGGGCCGGCCACGGCGCGGGCTTCGAGGATGAAGATTACGAGGCCCAGGGCGCGCGCATCCTGGGCAGCGCCGCGGAGATCTTCGCCGAGGCCGAGATGGTGGTGAAGGTGAAGGAGCCGCAGGCCGGCGAGCGGGCGATGCTGCGCGAGGGCCAGATCCTCTTCACCTACCTGCACCTCGCCCCCGATCCGGACCAGACCCGCGACCTGATGACCTCGGGCGCGACCTGCATCGCCTACGAGACGGTGACCGACGAGCGCGGCGGCCTGCCGCTCCTGGCGCCGATGTCCGAGGTCGCCGGCAAGCTGGCGCCGCAGATGGGCGCCTGGACGCTGCAGAAGGCCAATGGCGGGCGCGGCGTGCTGATGGGCGGGGTGCCCGGCGTGCGCCCGGCGCGGGTGCTGGTGATCGGCGGCGGCGTGGTCGGCACCCAGGCGGCGCGGGTGGCCGCCGGGATGGGCGCCGACGTCACCGTGCTCGACCGCTCGCTGCCGCGGCTGCGCTATCTCGACGACGCCTTCCGCGGCGAGTTCAAGACGCTCTATTCCAGCGCCGCCGCCACCGCCGAGCTGGTGGCCGATGCCGACATGGTGATCGGCGCGGTGCTGATCCCCGGCGCCGCCGCGCCCAAGCTGGTGAGCCGCGCGCAGCTCTCCGAGATGAAGCCCGGCGCGGTGCTGGTCGACGTCGCCATCGACCAGGGCGGCTGCTTCGAGACCTCGAAGCCCACCACCCACCAGGACCCGGTCTACGAGGTCGACGGCATCATGCATTACTGCGTCGCCAATATGCCCGGCGCGGTGCCGCGCACCTCGACCCTGGCGCTCGGCAACGCCACCATGCCGCACATGCTGGCGCTGGCGGCGAAGGGCTGGCGCCAAGCCTGCCACGACGACCCCAACCTCTTGGCCGGGCTCAACGTCCATGCCGGCAAGCTGACCAATTACGCGGTCGGCCGGGCGCTCGGCATCGACGTGACCTCGCCGGGGCTGGCGCTCAAGGGGTGACTTGACGGCGGCGCCCGGGCGCGGCATCGCCCCGGCCATGACGCTTCTGGTGCTCGACAACCTGTTCAGCGACCGCGGCTCGAAATACGCGGTCGCCGGCGGCCCGGCGGCCGACCGCGCCGCCGCCGAGGCGCTGGTCAAGGACCTCAAGCGCCGCAAGAAGTTCGCCAAGGCCACGCATAACAGCTGGGCCGCGCTGCTGCCCGAGGGCCCGGTCAAGGCCGATGACGGCGAGGCCGGCGCCGGCGCGGTGATCCTGCGCATGCTGGAGCGCGAGGGGCTGGAGAACCACGTCGTGGTGGTCACCCGCTGGTTCGGCGGCAAGCATCTCGGCGGCGACCGCTTCCGCCACGTCCAGAGCGCGGTGCGGGCCTATCTCGACGCGCTGCCCGGCCGGAACGGCTGAGGCGGCGCCCCGGCGCGCCCCGCGCATCTTGACGCCACCCCCGGCGCGGCACAGCTTGAGCGCCATGTTCCCGATCCGCGATCACAACCCCTCCGGACGACGGCCCGTCGTCACCTACGCGCTGATCGCGGCCAACATCTTCGTGTTCCTGAACTACTGGTCGCTGTTCGACAACGACATGGCGCTCAACCGGTTCTTCTGGGACTGGGCGCTGATCCCGGCGCGGCTTTCGGTGGGCGAGGGCTATGGCGGGCTTCTCACCTCGATGTTCCTGCATGGCGGCCTGCTGCACCTCGCCGGCAACATGCTGTTCCTGTTCATCTTCGGCGACAATGTCGAGGACGAGATGGGCCATCTGGGCTACCTCGCCTTCTACCTCGCCTCGGGGCTGGCGGCGGCGGCGGCGCAGGTCGTCGCGGCGCCGCTCAGCCCGGTGCCGATGGTCGGCGCCTCGGGGGCGATCGCCGGGGTGATGGGGGCCTATCTGCTGATGTTTCCCAAGGCGCGGGTCGACATCCTCGTGATCCTCGTGGTGATCTTCAAGGTGATCACCCTGCCGGCCTGGATCCTGCTGGTGCTGTGGCTGGCGCTGCAGACCTTCGGCGGCATCGGCAGCCCCGCCGATTCCGGCGGCGTCGCCTATTGGGCGCATGTCGGCGGCTTCGCGGCGGGCATCGTCTTCGCCCTGCCGCTCTGGCTGCGCCGCGGCGGTCCGAAGGCCTGGGCGCGGCGCCACGGCCGCCCGCCGCATCCGCCCGCGCCGCGCAGCCTGACCGAGATTCCCCGCATCCCGAGGAGACGCCGATGAGCGAGACCCGACACGCCACCTGCCATTGCGGCGCCGTGGAACTGCGCGTGACCCTGCCCGAGGGCCTGGCCAGCGCCAGCCGCTGCGACTGCTCCTATTGTCGGCGCCGCGGCGCTGCCGCGGTGATGGCGCCGAAGGAGGGTGTGGAGATCCTGCGGGGCGCCGAGAACCTGACGCTCTACCAGTGGAACACCCGCGTGGCGAAGCATTACTTCTGCGCCACCTGCGGCATCTACATGTACCACAACCGCCGCTCCGATCCCTCGGCCTGCGGCGTGAATCTGGGGGCGCTGGAGGGCGTCAATCCGCGCGATCTGGAGCCGATCCGCTGGACCGACGGGGTCAACCACCCGTCCGACCGCTGAGCCGCACCCGGCGCGGATCGCCCGGCGCGGACAGGCCGCGCTCACTCGGCGCGGATGGCCCGCGCGAAGGCGTCGTAGATCTGGCCGTTGGCGCAGAGGATGGAGCCGCTCTCGAGCGGCGTCTGCGCCTCGCGCACGGCGCCCACCAGGGCCCCGGCCTCGAGCGCGATCAGGCTGCCCGCGGCGAGGTCCCAGATCTGCAGCTCGCGCTCCCAATAGCCGTCGTAGCGGCCCGCCGCGACCCAGGCGAGGTCGAGCGAGGCGGCGCCCCAGCGGCGGATGCCGGCGCATTGCGGCATCAGCCGCGCGAAGTCCTTGAGCGTGGCGGGCAGCGTCCGCTTGGCGCCGAACGGCACCCCGGTGGCGAACAGCGCCTCGTGCATGCGGCTGCGGCCCGAGACGCGCAGGCGCTTGGAATCGTTGAGCCAGGCGCCCGAGCCCTTCTCGGCGTAGAACATCTCGTCCTTGGCCGGGTCGTAGACCACGGCCGAGACGATCTGGCCCTTGTGCTCGAGCGCGATGGAGATCGCCCAGTGCGGCATGCCGTGCAGGAAGTTGGTGGTCCCGTCGAGCGGGTCGACGATCCAGCGCCGGGTCGGGTCGGTGCCCTCGGCCTCGCCGCCTTCCTCGGCCAGCCAGCCGTAATTCGGCCGCGCCGTCATCAGCTCTTCCTTGAGGATCTTCTCGGAGGCGAGGTCGGCCCGGCTGACGAAGTCGCCCGCCCCCTTGGCGGAGACCTGCAGGTTCTCGACCTCGCGGAAGTCCTTCACGAGCGAGCGCCCGGCCTTCCGGGCGGCCTTCATCATGATGTTGAGATTGGCGCTGCCCTGCATTCCGCCGGCCCCTCTGTGACGTCAGGGCGGGCGTATATCCGGCCCGGACCTCGAAGCCAAGGGGCCGGGGCCGGCGCCGCAACGGAAAAGGGGCGGCCCCGCGGGGCCGCCCGTCCGTGCCGCGTTCAGACAGGATCAGAAGCGGTAGTTCAGCGAGACGTTGGCGGTGGTCGCCTCGGCTTCGAGGCCACCGTCGAAATCGTCGAACTTGTGGTAGACGACCTCGGTGCCGGCGGTCACGTCCTCGGTGAGGAAGACCTCGTAGCCGATGCCGGCGAAGTAGCCGCCCGAATCGCCGACGCTCAGCGCGCCGTCCTCGGTGAACGCCTTGGCGTAGCCGGCGGTGCCGTAGACCATGTTGCGGTTCAGGTCGAGACCGACGCGGGGACCGACGCGCAGCACGCTCTCGACCTCTGCGGCGCCGTCGAGATCGATGTTGGCGCGGTCGTATTGCAGACCGCCGCCGACGATGACGTTGCCGAGGTCGCGGTCATAATAGGCGCGCAGGCCGTAGGTGCCGCCTTCGCCGTCGGCTTCCGGGTTCTCGGTGTCGACCCAGGCCTTGCCGCCCTGGATACCCAGCGACAGCCCGTCGAAGCTGTAGAGCGGCTCGACCGGCGCGGTCAGCGCCGGGGCCGGCTGTGCGACGACGGGTTCGGCGGGGGTCACTTCGAGGCCGCCGGCATAGGCCACCGGGGCTGCGGTGGCGACGAGGGCGGTACCGAGGACGAGAATGCGTTTCATGTTCCGTATCTCCATATTCTGTCGTTCGAAGGCGTGGCCTCCGTGACTGCAGGGGAAATGGGCGAGACGGGGCCCGCGTTCCAGCCCCGGCCGTTCACGTAAGCGTGGCGGCCTCGGCGCCACGAAGGCGATAATTTTCAGTCTCTTGGGGGAACCGGCGGAGGATCGCGCATGGTCCGGTGCGCGGCCTCACGCGGTTGCAACGAAAGCGCCCAAATTGGGTTCCGAACGGGCCGGATCGCGAGCCGTCGGTAACGGTAGGGCGGAGCCCCGCCCCGGACAGCAAACACCCCCGGCCCTGGGGGCCGGGGGTGACGTGTCGTCAGCCCGGGGCGGCGGGCGCCAAAGGCGGCGCGGCTCAGCCCTTCATGGCGTCCCAGAAGCCCTTCACGCTCTTGAAGAAGCTCTTGGATTCGGGGTTGTTGTCCTCGGACAGCGCCTCGAATTCGCGCAGCAGCTCCTTCTGGCGGCCGGTCAGGTTGACCGGCGTCTCGACGGCGAGCTCGATGAACATGTCGCCCTGGCCGCCGCCGCGCAGCGCCGGCATGCCCTTGCCGCGCAGGCGCATCTGCCGGCCCGATTGCGAGCCGGCGGGGATCTTCACCCGGCTGCGGCCGCCATCGATGGTCGGCACCTCGATGTCGCCGCCAAGCGCCGCGGCAATCATCGAGACCGGCACGCGGCAATGCAGGTTGACGCTGTCGCGCTGGAAGATGTCGTGCGGCGCCACCTCCACGAAGATGTAGAGATCGCCCGGCGGTCCGCCGCGCAGCCCGGCCTCGCCCTCGCCGGCGAGCCGGATGCGGGTGCCGGTCTCCACCCCGGCGGGGATGTTGACGTTGAGCGCGCGCTCCTTCTGCACGCGGCCGTTGCCGCCGCATTTCGAGCACGGGTTCTTGATGATCTGGCCCAGCCCCGAACAGGTCGGGCAGGTCCGCTCCACGGTGAAGAAGCCCTGCGTCGCGCGCACCTTGCCCATGCCCGAACAGGTCGGGCAGGTGGTGGGCTCGGCGCCGCCCTCGGAGCCCGAGCCCGAGCAGGAGCCGCATTGCACCGAGGTCGGCACGTTGAGGGTCTTCTGCATGCCCTCGTAGGCTTCCTCGAGCGTCACCCGGAGATTGTAGCGCAGGTCGGAGCCGCGCGCGGCCCGCGACCGGCCGCCGCGGCCGCCGCCCATGAAGTCGCCGAACAGGTCGTCGAACACGTCGGAGAAGGCCGAGGCGAAATCGCCCTGGGCACCGAAGCCGGGGCCGCCGCGGCCGCCGCGGGCAGCCCCGCCGCCCATGCCGCCGTCGAAGGCGGCGTGGCCGAAGCGGTCATAGGCCGCCTTTTTCTCGGCGTCCTTGAGCACCTCGTAGGCCTCGTTGGCCTCCTTGAACTTGCCCTCGGCCTCGGGGTTGTCGGCATTGCGGTCCGGGTGCAGTTCCTTCGCCTTGCGGCGGTACGCCTTCTTGATCTCGTCCGCCGAGGCCCCCTTCGCGACGCCGAGAACATCGTAATAGTCACGCTTGGACATTCATGCCCTCCTTGGCTCGCGGAACGGCAGGAGGCCGGCCCGGCATCCGGACCGGCCCCCCGTCAAAGGTTCCGCAGACGATGGCCTCAGGCCCGCTTGCTGTCATCGAGGTCCTCGAAATCGGCATCGACGATATCGTCGTCATCCGACCGCGAGGCCTGTTGATCGGCGGGCTCGGCCTCCGGCTCGTCGGAGCCTTCGGATTGCTGCGCCTTGTAGATCGCCTCACCGAGCCGCATCGACGCTTCGGTGACGTTCTGGATGCCGGCCCGGATCTTCTCCGGGTTCTCGCTGTCCAGCTCGTCCTTGAGCGCCGCAACCGCCAGCTCGATCGCCTCCACGGTGGAGGGGTCGACCTTGTCGCCATGCTCCTCGACCGACTTCTCGGTGGCGTGGATCAGGCTCTCGGCCTGGTTCTTGGCCTCCACCAGCTCACGCCGCTTCTTGTCGGCCTCGGCATTGGCCTCGGCATCCTTGACCATCTTCTCGATATCCTCGTCGGAGAGACCGCCCGAGGCCTGGATGGTGATCTTCTGCTCCTTGTTCGTGCCCTTGTCCTTGGCCGACACGGAGACGATGCCGTTGGCGTCGATGTCGAAGGTCACCTCGATCTGCGGCATGCCGCGGGGCGCCGGCGGAATGTCCTCGAGGTTGAACTGGCCGAGCATCTTGTTGTCGGCCGCCATCTCGCGCTCGCCCTGGAAGACCCGGATGGTCACGGCGTTCTGGTTGTCCTCGGCGGTCGAGAAGATCTGGCTCTTCTTGGTCGGGATGGTGGTGTTGCGGTCGATCAGCCGGGTGAACACGCCGCCCAGCGTCTCGATGCCGAGGCTCAGCGGGGTCACGTCGAGCAGCACCACGTCCTTGACGTCGCCCTGCAGCACGCCGGCCTGGATCGCCGCGCCCATGGCCACGACCTCGTCCGGGTTGACGCCCTTGTGCGGCTCCTTGCCGAAGAACTTGGTGACCTCCTCGATGACCTTCGGCATGCGGGTCTGGCCGCCGACGAGCACCACCTCGTCGATGTCGTCGGTCGACAGCCCGGCATCCTTCAGCGCCGCCTGGCAGGGCTTGATCGAGGCCTTGATCAGGTCGCCGACGAGGCTTTCCAGCTTGGCGCGGGTGAGCTTCATCACCATGTGCAGCGGCTGGCCGTTGGAGCTCATCGAGATGAACGGCTGGTTGATCTCGGTCTGGCTGGCCGAGCTGAGTTCGATCTTGGCCTTCTCCGCCGCCTCTTTCAGACGCTGCAGGGCCATCTTGTCCTTGGTCAGGTCGACCTGGTTCTCTTTCTTGAACTCGTCGGCGAGGTAGTTGACGATCCGCATGTCGAAGTCTTCGCCGCCGAGGAAGGTGTCGCCGTTGGTCGACTTCACCTCGAACAGGCCGTCATCGATCTCGAGGATGGTCACGTCGAAGGTGCCGCCGCCGAGGTCGTAGACCGCGATCGTCTTGCTGTCCTTCTTGTCGAGGCCATAGGCCAGCGCCGCCGCGGTGGGCTCGTTGATGATGCGCAGCACCTCGAGACCGGCGATCTTGCCGGCATCCTTGGTGGCCTGGCGCTGGGCGTCGTTGAAGTAGGCCGGGACGGTGATCACCGCCTGGCTGACTTCCTCGCCGAGGTAGCTCTCGGCGGTTTCCTTCATCTTCTGCAGGATGAAGGCCGAAATCTGGCTGGGCGAATACTTCTCGCCGCGCGCCTTGACCCAGGCATCGCCATTGCCGCCGTCGACGATCTCGAACGGCATGTTCTTGTTGTCCTTGGCGAGGTGCGCGTCGTCGGTGCGGCGACCGATCAGGCGCTTGACGCCGAAGATGGTGTTGGTGGGGTTGGTGACGGCCTGACGCTTCGCCGACTGCCCGACCAGCCGCTCGTCCTCGGTGAAGGCGACGATGGAGGGGGTCGTGCGGGCGCCTTCGGCGTTCTCGATGACACGCGCCTGGCTGCCGTCCATGATGGCGACGCAGCTGTTGGTGGTGCCGAGGTCAATACCGATGACTTTGCCCATGACGTTTCGATCCCTTCTTGACTTCAAGGCGATTCTCCGAGGCACGGGGACCCGTTCCGGCATCCTGCCCCGGTGATGGATGCGGTGCCCGGGGAGCCCCGGTTCCGCGTTCGGACGGTATATAAGGAGCGGGTTTTGGCCCTGCAAGCGGCCCGCGGGCGCCAAATCGGCCGGATGCGGCGGATTTGCCCGCCCCGCCCGGCCCTTGGCGCGGCCGGCCCGGAACCGCCGCCGCGCCGCGGATCGCACCGGGCCGGGCCGGTCAGGGGGCGGCACGGCGCTCCCGCCCTCGCCGCGCCGGCGCCCGGCCCTATCCTGTCGGCGATGACGGCGATCACCCTGCGCGACTTCACCTTCCATCCCGGCCTGCTCGACCGCGCCGCGCAGGAGGCCATGGTGGCCGATCTGCGCGCGGTGCTGGCGCAGGCGCCGCTGGTGCGCCCGGTGACGCCACGCGGCCAGCCGATGTCGGTGCGGATGTCGGCCGCCGGGCGCTACGGCTGGATCACCGACCGCCGCGGCTACCGCTACAGCGAGACCCATCCCGATGGCCAGCCCTGGCCGCCGATCCCCGCCAGCGTGCGGGCGGTCTGGGACGCCGTGGTGCCGGCGGCGCGGGCGCCGGAATGCTGTCTCATCAACTGGTACGGCGAAGGCGCGCGGATGGGCCTGCACCAGGACCGCGACGAGGCCGATTTCGACCAGCCGGTGGTGTCGATCTCGCTCGGCGACGAGGCGCTGTTCCGGATGGGCAACCGCGACCGCGGCGGGCGCACGGAATCGCGCTGGCTGCGCTCCGGCGACGTGGTGGTGATGGGCGGCGCGGCGCGGCTGCGCCATCACGGCGTCGACCGCATCCGCTTCGGCTCCTCCACCCTGCTGCCGGCGGGCGGGCGCATCAATCTGACGCTGCGGGTGGTGACCTGAGCCTAGTCGGCGAGGCTGCAGCACCCGGCCAGGACCCGCGGCTCCTGTCCCGACAGGATCAGCGCCGCCGTCAGACCGAAGAGCTGGTCGGACATGCCGTCGGAGCATTCGGCGCCTTCGATCCAGAGCGCCGCGGCACGGCCGCGGCCGCCGCCCGACAGCCCGTGTCGGCCGATCATGCCCTCGGCGGCGCGCAGCGGCCCGGTGACGAAGGGCGCCGCCTCCTCCGGCGTGCGGAAGGTCGAGATCCCCCCGGGCACCGCCTCGAAGGCCCAGAACGGCTCGGTGCCGAAGCAGCGGAAGGCCGCCGCCTCGGGCAGGCCGGCGCGGCGGTCGAGGAAGTCGAGCGACACCCAGCCCGCGCGACCCTCGTGATTGATCCGCCCCCAGCCGTCCGGCGCCGTGGCGGCGGTGACCTCGATGGCGGTGGCATCGCGGGCCAGCGCGCCGAGCCGCGCGGCCGCGGGATCGGGCGCGGCGCGCACGTTCAGCACGTCGCCCGGCGGAACGCGCGCGACGTCGTAGAGTGCCGGCAGGTCCTGGCCCAGCGCCGGACCGGCCGCGCAGCAGAGCAGCGCCAGCGCCCGGATCACCGCCGCGCCCCCCAGGAGGCCGAGGCGTGCTGGCGGGTGTAGAACTCCCCCATCAGCCCGACCATGAAGCAGATCAGCCCGACCCAGAAGGCGTATTCCCAGCTGGAATTGCGCGGGAAGTAATTGACGAAGGTGTAGCCGCGGGCCTGGTCGATGGCGTGGAAGAGCGGGTTCCAGTCGAACAGCACCAGCATCGAGGGCGTCAGCGCGTTGGCCACGAACATCTTGCCGGAAGCGATCATGTTGGCGCGCTGGTAGATCGTCGCGGCGATCCCCACCGGCACCGGAAACCACGGCTTGGCGGCCAGGAACACCATGCCGATGCCGGCGCCCGAGAACCACGCCAGGAGCAGCATGCCGAAGGCCGCGAGGGGGTCGTGGATCCCGGCGATGGCGCCGGGATTGAGCATGGTGTCGTAGACGAAGAGGATGACGAAGAGGCTGAGCACCTGGACGTAGAGCGTCGACAGCATCGCCGACAGGATCGCCACCGCGGTGTTCATCGGGGCGTGCTGCATCATCGGGCTGGTCGGCCCCTCCGCCCCGGCCACCGCGCCCAGCGTCTTGGAATGGGTGAGGTAGAGGAACACCCCGGTCATGATGTAGAGCAGGAAATCGCCGCGCAGCGACACGCCGCGCAGGCCAAGGATCCGGAACATCACGTAGAACACGCAGACGAAGACCGCCGCCTGCAGGATGTTCATGAAGATGGCGACGAAGGCGTTGCCGTGGGTCTTGCGCACCGAACGCACGGCATTGTGGTAGACCACCTCGGCCAGGTTCAAGGCCGCGCCGATCCGCGTGCGGGGCTGCCGGACCTGAAACATTCTGCCTCGCCAATGGTCAATCGTCGCGCGGGACGCGCCGCGCCGGTGCGCGACCTTGCCGTCGCCGTCCGCGGGCAGCATAACGGCCCTAGCTTTAAGGACCATAAACCCCGGAATTGTGCCGAAGGAAGGGCCAGAGTTTGAATTACAGCGAATTGACCCGCGTGATGCGCCGGCTGGCGCTCGAGGCCGGCGACCGGATCATGGAGATCTACAACTCCGACGATTTCGAGGTGAAGACCAAGTCCGACGAAAGCCCGGTGACCGAGGCCGACGAGGCCGCCGACCGGCTGATCTCGGACGGCCTGCGCGCCGCCTTCCCCGACACCCCGCTGGTGACCGAGGAACAGTCGCAGAGCCACGACCAGTCGGTCAGCACCTTCCTGATCGTCGACCCGCTCGACGGCACCAAGGAATTCGTCCAGCGCCGCGGCGATTTCACCGTCAACATCGCCTATGTCGAGGACGGCCTGCCGACCCGCGGCGTGGTCTATGCCCCGGCCAAGGACCGGCTGTTCTACACCGGCGCCACCGGCGCCGCGGTCGAGGAGCAGGGCCCGTTCGACCGCGAGACGCCCGGCGAGACCCGCCCGCTCAAGGTCTCCGACCCCGACAATGCCGCGCTGATGGTGGTGGCCTCCAAGTCGCACCGCGACGCCGACACCGACGACTACATCGGCAAGTACGGCGTGCGCGACATGACCAGCGCCGGATCCTCGCTGAAATTCTGCCTCGTGGCGACCGGCGAGGCCGACCTCTATCCCCGGCTCGGCCGGACCATGGAATGGGACACCGCGGCGGGCCACGCGGTGCTGGCCGGGGCCGGCGGCCGGGTGGTGCGCTTCGACGACCACACGCCGCTGACCTACGGCAAGCCGGGCTTCGCCAATCCGTTCTTCATCGCCCATGCCCCGGGGGTGGAGCTGAAGGAGGGCTGAACCCGGTGACGCCGCCCCGCGTCTCGGTGGTGATCGTCTCGCGCGACCGCCCGGAGAGCCTGTCGCTGACCCTGACCGGGGTCGGCCAGCTCGACTGGCCGGCGCTCGAGGTGGTGGTGGTGGCCTGCCCGGCCGGCGCCGCGGCGGCGCGGGCGCATCCGCTGGCAACGCATCTGAAGATCCGCGACTACGACCTCGCCAACGTCTCGGCGGCGCGCAACCGCGGCATCGCCGCGGCGGCGGGCGAGATCGTGGCCTTTCTCGACGACGACGCGGTGCCCGAATCGTCCTGGCTGCGCCACCTCGTGGCGCCCTTCGCCGATCCCGGCGTGGCGGCGGCGGGCGGCTTCGTGCTGGGCCGCAACGGCATATCGCTGCAATGGGGCGCGCGCCGGGTCGGGGCGGACGGCGCGGCGCGGCCCCTCGCCCTGCCCGATGACGGGCCCTGGGTGCTGACCGCCGCGCCAGGGCGCGCGGTCAAGACCGAGGGCACCAACATGGCGCTGCGCCGGGCCGAGCTGGTGGCCCTGGGCGGCTTCGACCCGGGCTTCCGCTTCTATCTCGACGAGACCGACCTCAATCTGCGGCTCGCCGCGGCGCGCCGGGCGACGGCGCTGGTGCCCCGCGCCCTGGTCCATCACGGCTTCGCCGCCAGCCCGCGCCGCGCCGCCGACCGCACCCCGCGCGACCTGACCGAGATCGGCGCCTCCACCGCGCTGTTCCTGCGCAAGCACCTCGCCGAGCCCGCCGCCCAGAGCGCGGCGCTCGACCGGCTGCGCGCCGAGCAGCGCCGCCGGCTGCTCCGGGCGATGCAGCGCGGGCCGCTCGACCCGCTCGACATGCGGCGCCTGCTGGCCGGGCTCGAGGCCGGCATCGCCGAGGGCCAGGCGCGCCCGGCCGGGCACCATCCGCAGCTGGCCGAGCCGGAGGAGGATTTCCGCCCCTGCCCGGCCCGGCCCGGGGCCCCGCACCACCTGTTCTGCGGACCCGCCCGGCGCCGCGCCGCCCTCGCCCGCGCCGCGGCCGGCGCCGTCGCGGCCGGCCAGCTGGCCACCGTCCTCGCCTTCGGCCCCGGCGCGCGACCGCACCGCATGGCCTTCCGCCCGGACGGCTACTGGGAACAGCGGGGCGGCGCGTTGGGGCCGGCGCGCCGCTCCGAACCGCGGCTGCGCGCCGCCACCCGTGCCCGGCGCTTTGCCGAGGAGGCGGCGCGCCTGGCGCCGCTGCGCGGCTTCGCCGACCCGCCGCCCGGGCGCGCCGCTGACCGCGACAAGAAGTTCACAATTGGCGATCAACCTTCGATATTGTAAGCACGGCTGTGGCCCCTCCGCACGGCGTCCCAGCTCATTTCAGCAGGAGCAGACTATGAAACACAGGGTCACGAAGGCGATCTTTCCGGTCGCCGGTCTTGGAACCCGGTTCCTTCCCGCCACCAAGTCGGTTCCGAAGGAGATCATGACCCTCGTCGACCGCCCGCTGGTGCAATACGCCATCGACGAGGCGCGCGCCGCCGGCATCAAGGAATTCATCTTCGTCACCTCGCGGGGCAAGGGCGCGCTCGAGGATTACTTCGACCACGCGCCGCAGCTCGAACAGGAGCTGCGCCGCAAGGAGAAGCACGACCTCCTCGCGGTGCTGAAATCCACCAACATGGATTCGGGCGAGATCGCCTATATCCGCCAGCACAAGGCGCTGGGGCTCGGCCACGCGGTCTGGTGCGCGCGCCGACTGATCGGCAACGAACCCTTCGCGGTCATGCTGCCCGATGACGTCATCGCCGCCGAGACCCCGTGCCTGCAACAGATGGTCGAGGTCTATGGCGAGACCGGCGGCAACATGGTGGCGGCGATGGAGGTGCCCCGCGACCGCACCTCGTCCTACGGCATCCTCGACGTCGAATCCGACCGCGGCAACCTGGTGACCGTCAAGGGCATGGTCGAGAAGCCCAGCGCCGACAAGGCGCCGTCGAACCTCGCCGTGATCGGGCGCTACATCCTGTCGCCGCAGGTGCTGAAGAACCTCAACGGCATGAAATCCGGCGCCGGGGGCGAGATTCAGCTCACCGACGCCATCGCGCAGGAGATCGGCGGCAGCGGCGTCTACGGGCTGCGCTTCCGCGGCCAGCGCTTCGATTGCGGCTCGAAATCCGGCTTCCTGCAGGCCACCGTGGCCTTCGGCCTGGAACGCGACGAGCTGCGCGACGATCTCTACGCCTATATCCGGGACGTGGTCGCCGCCGAGAAGGCCGCCCAGTGAGCGACGCGCAACGGGTCCTGGTCACCGGCGGGGCCGGCTATATCGGCAGCCATGCCTGCAAGGCGCTGAAGGCGGCCGGGTTCGCGCCGGTCACCTTCGACAATTTCGTCACCGGCTGGCGCGACGCGGTGAAGTTCGGGCCGCTGGTCGAGGGCGACCTGCTCGACCGGGCGGCGCTCGACCGCGCCTTCGCCGAGCACCGCCCGGTGGCGGTGATGCATTTCGCCGCGCTGAGCCTCGTCGGCGAGGCGATGAGCGATCCCGGCAAGTACTGGCGCAACAACGTCGCGGGCTCGCTCAACCTGATCGAGGCGGCGGCGGCGGCGGGCTGCGGCGCCTTCGTCTTCTCCTCGACCTGCGCGACCTATGGCGAACACGACAACGTGGTCCTCGACGAGAGCACGCCGCAGCTGCCGCTCAACGCCTACGGCGCCTCGAAGCGGGCGATCGAGGACATGCTGCGCGACTTCCAGGCCTCGCACGGGCTGCGGCACGTGATCTTCCGCTACTTCAACGTCGCCGGCGCCGACCCGGAGGCCGAGATCGGCGAGCATCACCGCCCCGAGACCCACCTCATCCCGGTGATGCTGGAGGCGATCCAGGGCCGGCGCGACGCGCTGACCATCCACGGCACCGATTACGACACGCCCGACGGCACCTGCATCCGCGACTACGTGCATGTCTGCGACCTCGTCGACGCGCATCTCCTGGGCCTGCGGCGGCTGCTGGACGGCGGCGACAGCCGGGTCTTCAACCTCGGCACCGGGCGCGGCTTCTCGGTCCGCGAGGTGATCGAGGCGAGCCGCGCGGTGACCAATCGCGCCGTGCCCCACGGCGAGGGGCCGCGCCGCGGCGGCGATGCCACCAAGCTGGTCTCGGGCTCGACCCGGGCCGGCGAGGAGCTGGGCTGGCGGCCCGAGCGCTCCACCATGGAGCGCATGATCGCCGATGCCTGGCGCTGGCAGCAGGCGGGGCATTACGATTCCTGACCCCGCGGCGCGGCTGCTCGACGTCACCCGGCTGGTCAGCCGCGCCGGGCGGCGTCCGACCGGCATCGACCGGGTGGAGCGGGCCTATCTCGACCGCCTGCTCGCCGACCCGGTCCCCTGTTTCGCGCTGCTGCGCACGGCGCTGGGCTTCCTGCTGCTCGACCGGGCCGGCGCCGCGGCGCTGGCGGCGGCGCTCGACGCGCCGCCGGGCCGGCCCGGGCTGCTGGCACGGCTGGCCCGCTGCAACGCCCCGGAGCGCACCGCGCTCGAGGAGCGGCTGCGCGGCTGCGCGCGGGCCCGCGCCCTGCCCTCGGGGCTGGGGCGGATGCTGCGGCGGCACCTGCCGGCGGGCTGCCATTACCTCAATGTCGGCCATGCCAACTTCACCCCCGCGGTGCTGCGCGGCCTCGCGGCGGTTCCCGGCGCGCGCATCGGCGTGCTGATCCACGACACCATCCCGCTCGATCTGCCGGCGCACCAGCGCCCCGGCACGCCGGCACGCTTCGCCGCGATGCTCGACCGCGCCGGGCGCCATGCCGACCTGCTGATCGCCAATTCCGCGATCACCGCCGCCGACCTCGCCCGCCACCTGCCCGCGCCGCGGCCGGAAATCGTGGTGGCGCCGCTCGGCGTGCCCCGCCCGCGGCCGGGCAAGGCGCCCGCGGGGCCTTGGTCGCACCGGCCCTATTTCGTCACCCTGGGCACCATCGAGCCGCGCAAGAACCACGGCTTCCTGCTCGATCTCTGGGACCGGTTCGGGCCGGGCGCGCCGGCGCTGCTGATCTGCGGCAGCCGCGGCTGGGAGAACCACGCGACCTTCGCGCGGCTCGATGCCGGCCCGGCCGGGGTGCACGAATTGCCGGGGCTTGGCGATGCCGAGATCTTCGGCCTGCTGGCCGAAAGCGCCGGGCTGCTCTTTCCCAGCCTCGCCGAGGGCTACGGCCTGCCGCTGCTCGAGGCCGCCGCCCTCGGGGTGCCGGTTTTGTGCAACGATCTGCCGGTGTTCCGGGAAGTCGGCGGCGCCTTTCCGATTTACGCACCCGTCGACGCGCCGTATCTGTGGCAGGACAGGATAGAGACGCTGGCGCGGCAGGCGGCGGCGCGGGACGCGGCAGAGCGGCGCCTCCGACCCGGGATCACGCCACCGGGATGGGCGGCGCATTTCAATGCCGTCTTAACGCGCATCTGAGACAGATCCGCGACCCGCGCATGAGGGATGGGACGAGCACGGATTGGGCGCCTGGCAGTCATACCGGCTGAGACTTGAGCGCAAGCGCTGGCGCATCCGGGCCTTCCGCAAGCGGCGCGAGCTGCGCATCGTCGCCAACCGCACCGAGGCCATCCGCCCCTCCGACCTGCTGGTCTTCTCGACCCAGCGCAACGAGGGCGTGCGCCTGCCCTTTTTCCTGCGCTACTACCGCGAACTCGGCGTCGACCACTTCCTGATCGTCGACAACGACAGCACCGACGGCTCGCTCGACTACCTCGCCAGCCAGCCCGACGTCTCGGTCTGGCACAGCCGCGCCAGCTACAAGCGGTCGCGCTTCGGCGTCGACTGGCTGAACTGGCTGGCCCGGCGCTACGGCCACGGTCATTGGTGCCTGACCGTCGATCCCGACGAGCTGTTCCTCTACCCGTTCTGCGACACCCGGCCGCTGCGCGCGCTGACCGACTGGCTCGACGCCTCGTCGATCAAGTCGTTCTCGGCGATGCTGCTCGACATGTATCCCAAGGGCCGGATCGACGCGCAGCCCTACCGGCCGGGCCAGGACCCGCTGGAGATCGCGCAGTGGTTCGATGCCGGCAATTACCGCATCAGCCGCAACTGGCGCTACGGCAACCTGTGGATCCAGGGCGGGCCGCGGGCGCGGGTGTTCTTCGCCGACGCGCCCGAGCACGCCCCGGCGCTGAACAAGATCCCGCTGGTGAAGTGGGACCGGCGCTACACCTATGTCAGCTCCACCCACATGCTGCTGCCGCGCGGGCTCAACCATGTCTACGACGAATGGGGCGGCGAGAAGGCCTCGGGGCTGCTGCTGCACACCAAGTTCCTCGACACCTTCACCGGCAAGGCCGAGGAGGAGCTCGGCCGGCGCGAGCATTACGGCGCCTCGCGCGAATACCTGGCCTACGCGGCGCGGCTGCGCGACGATCCCGACCTCTGGTGCAGCTTCTCCGAACGCTACATGAACTGGCGCCAGCTCGAGATCCTCGGCCTGATGTCGAAGGGCAACTGGGCATGAGCCGGGTCGGCATCGTGATGCTGGTCCACACCGCCCTGGGCCGCGCCGAGCAGGTGGCGCGGCACTGGACGCGGTTCGGCTGCCCGGTGGTCATCCATGTCGACGGCAAGGTGCCGCGGGCGACCTGTGCCGCCTTCCGCGAGGCGTTGTCCAACGACCCGCTGATCCGCTTCTCGCGCCGCCACCGCTGCGATTGGGGCACCTGGGGGCTGGTCGCGGCGACCCAGGACGCCGCCGAGGAGATGCTCGGCGCCTTTCCCGATCTCGGCCATGTCTACCTCGCCTCCGGCGCCTGCCTGCCGCTGCGCCCGGTGACCGAGCTGCAGGCCTATCTCGCGGCGCGCCCGGCGGCCGATTTCATCGAAAGCGCCACCACCGCCGAGGTGCCCTGGACCATGGGCGGCCTCGATGCCGAGCGCTTCACCCTGCGCTTTCCCTTCTCGTGGCGGCGCCAGCGTCACCTCTTCGACCGGGCGGTGGCGCTGCAGCGCCGGCTGAACTACCGCCGCAGGCTGCCCGACGGGCTGGTGCCGCATATGGGCAGCCAATGGTGGTGCCTGACCCGGAGCACCCTCTCCGCGATCCTGACGTATCCGCGCCGGGGCGAATACGACCGCTACTTCCGCAGCGTCTGGATCCCCGACGAGAGCTACTTCCAGAGCCTCGCGCGGCTCCATTCCCGGACCGTCGAAAGCCGGTCGCTGACGCTGTCGAAGTTCGATTTCCAGGGCAAGCCGCACATCTTCTACGACGACCACCTGCAATTGCTGCGCCGTTCGGACAGCTTCGTGGCGCGCAAGATCTGGCCGCATGCGCGGCGGCTCTACGACGCCTTTCTCGGCACCCGCGACGCGGCGCCCTACCAGGCCGAGCCCAATCCCGGCAAGATCGACCGCATCTTCGCCCGCGCCGTGACCCGGCGGACCCGCGGCCGCGCCGGGCTCTACATGCAGAGCCGGTTTCCCAACCCGAACTGGGAGAACGGCGTCACCGCAGCGCGCTATTCGGTGTTCCAGGGCTTTGCCGAGCTCTTCGAGGGCTTCGAGGACTGGCTCTCCCGGAGCACCGGCGCGGTGGTGCACGGCCATCTCTACGGCCCCGACGGCGCCGCCTTCGCAGACGGCCAGACGCTGGCGCCGGGGGCCCTGCCCGCCACCGCCGCGGCGCGCGACGCCAACCCGATGGCCTTCCTCACCAACCTCGTCTGGAACACCCGCGGCCAGCGGCAATGCTTCCAGTACGGGCCGCCCGACACGCCGGCGATGGCCGGGCACCTGGCGCGCGATCCGAACGCCCAGGTCTCGGTGATCTCGGGCGCCTGGGCGGTGCCGCTGTTCCGCTCGGGCCGCGACTTCGCCACCCTGCGCCGCGAGGCGGCGGCGCTGCAGAAGGCCGAGGCGAAGATGCTCGACGCCTACCGCGCCCCCGGCGCCAAGGCCCGGATCCGCATCTGGTCGCTGGCCGAATTCCTCGAGGCGCCGATCGAGATCCTGCAGGTCCTGCTCGACGAGGTCGGCCACAGGAGCGACCGCCGGCTCACCGAGGCGCCGCGCATGCAGTCGCTCGACGGCTTCGGGCAGTTCCTGCAGAACCTCAAGAACGAGGGCATGCACCCCTACCTGATGGGCGATTTCCCGGTCGAGGCGGCGCCGCGCGGCGGCCGCGCCTCGGGACGCCCCTACCTCTACACGAAGCAGGGCTAGATGAGCGACGTCTTCGGCAGTTTCGTGGTCTTCGCCGAGATGCGCACCGGCTCCAACTTCCTCGAGGCCAATCTGAACGCGCTCGACGGGGTGGTCTGCCACGGCGAGGCCTTCAATCCGCATTTCATCGGCTATCCCGACCGCGAGGACATCCTCGGCATCACCCGCGCGGAGCGCGACGCCCGGCCCGAGCGGCTGCTGCGCCGGATCGCCGCGGAGGCGCCGCGCCTGGGCGGCTTCCGCTACTTCCACGACCACGACCCCCGGGTGCTCGACGCGCTGCTCGCCGACCGGCGCTGCGCCAAGATCGTGCTGACCCGCAACCCGGTGGAATCCTATGTCAGCTGGAAGATCGCCCAGGGCACCGGGCAGTGGAAGCTCACCAACGTCAAGCGCCGCAAGGAGGTCCGGGCGCAGTTCGACGGCCGCGAGTTCGAGGACCACGTGGCGCGGCTTCAGGACTTCCAGATCCGGCTGCAGCGGGCGCTCCAGACCAGCGGCCAGACCGCCTTCTACCTGGCCTACGAGGATCTGCAGGATCTCGAGGTGATGAACGGGCTGGCGGCCTGGCTCGGCGTGCCGTCGCGGCTCGAGAAGCTCGACACCGCGCTGAAGCGGCAGAACCCGCGGCCGGTCACCGAGAAGGTCGCGAATCCCGAGGAGATGGCCGCCGCGCTGGCCCGGCTCGACCGCTTCAACCTGGCCCGGACGCCGAATTTCGAACCGCGCCGCGGCCCGGTCGTGCCGAGCTACGTGGCCGCCGCCCGAAGCCCCCTGCTCTACCAGCCGGTGCGCGCGGGACCCGAGGACAGCGTGCTCGACTGGCTCGCCGCGCTCGACGGCGCCGACCGCGCGGCGCTGGTCACCGGGTTCAGCCAGAAGACGCTGCGGCACTGGATGCGCGACCGCCCGGGCTTCCGCAGCTTCACGGTGATCCGCCACCCGCTGGCGCGCGCCCACGAGGCCTTCTGCACGCGCATCCTGCCCAACGGGCCGCAGAGCTTCCACGCCATCCGGCGCACCTTCATGCGCACCTTCGAGGTGGACCTGCCGGATGACCCATCGGAGGCGGGCTACGATGCCGGGGACCATCGCCGCGCCTTCGATGCGTTCCTGCGCTTCGTGCGCGCCAACCTCGCCGGCCAGACCGGGCTCAGGACCGATCCGGCATGGGCCAGCCAGGCGCAGATCCTGCAGGGCATGGCAGAATTCGCCCTGCCCGACATGATCGTGCGCGAGGCCGAGATGGCCGCCTACCTGCCGGCGCTGGCCCAGCAGGTCGGCCATGCCGCGCCGCCCGAGCCCGAGACGCGGCCGATCCGCGCGCCCTTCGGTTTGGCGCTGATCTACGACGAGGCGCTCGAGGCGCTGGCCCGCGACGCCTACCAGCGCGATTACCTGGCCTTCGGCTTCGACGACTGGGCCTGAGACGCGCAGCGCGCTTGCCGCGCCGCGCCGGCAGGGTCATGCTGGGACATGGCCTTCCGCATGCCCCTCCCCGCGCTTGCCCCTATGCTGCTGCTTCTGGCGGCGACCGGTCGGGCCGCGGCCGGCTCGGCGGAGTTCGACCCGCTGCGCTTCGACCTCCAGCAGGGCATTTTCTGCGAGGTGCGCACCGATGGCCGCGCCCCGGCGCCCGACACCGTCGCCGGCGAGATCGAGCTGTTCAGCGAGATCCCGGACTTCCAGTGGCTCGGCGCCCGGGTTCCCGCGGTGCCGGGAATCAGCTTCGGGGTCCGCACCGAGGCCCGCGACGCCCGCATCTATTCCGGCGTCACCATGCGCCTGACCCATCCGGCCTTCCGCCGCTCCGGCGCCACCGAACAGAGCTACGTGACCTCGCTGGGCGGGGCCGGGGTGTCGATCAACGCCTATACCTTCGACACCGCCGAAGAGCTGGCCCTCGGCATCTGGACCTTCACCGCGCGGCATGGCGACGAGGTGCTCTACCATGCCCAGTTCGAGGTCGTGCCGCCGGCCGCCGAGCCGCGCATCGCCGCGGCCTGCGGCGGCATGCCGCTGAGCTGAGCCGCGCCGAAGCCGCCCGGCGCTCAGGCCAAGAGCGCCCGCCGCACGAGGTTGAGCCCGGCCACCAGCAGCACCGCCAGCGTGGCGCGCCGGAAGGCCTGCTGGTCGATCCGGTCCTGCACCTGCCCGCCGACCCACATTCCGGCCAGCGCCGGCATGATCAGCAGCGCCGAGAAGGGCAGCGTCGCCGCGTTGAGCACGCCGGAGCCGAGATGCGCCCCGGTCAGCGCCACCGCGCCGAGCCCGTAGATCACCCCCTGAACCCGCATCTGGTCGCGCTTCTCGGTGCCCAGCATGGTCAGGTAGGCCACCGTTGGCGGCCCCCAGACCCCGGACAGCCCGCCGATGAAGCCGGCAAAACCTGCCACACCAATCTCGGTCGCGCGGCCGCCGCCGCCCGGCAGGTCGCCCTTCCAGCCGCAGAGCTGGGCCACCGCGAAGGCGGTGATCGGCACCCCGATCAGGGCCAGCATCGGCCCCACCGGCAACACCGCCACCAGCTGCGCCGAGAACAGCAGCATCACGCCGCCGACGATCAGGAAGACCCGGAACCGCCGCACCGAGCTCCAGGCTGCCCCGGGGCCCTGGCGCAGCGCCTGCACGCCGTTGGTGATCAGCGTCGGCAGGATCAGCCCGGCCAGCGCCAGCTCCGGCGCCAGCAACGATCCCAGCCCCGAGATCATGATCATCGGCATGGCGAAGCCGACCATCCCCTTTACCACGCCGGCGGTGAAGGCGATGATCAGGCAGAGGACCAGGACGCCGCCGCCGAGTTCGGGAAATAACCACTCCATGCCAGCCTCTTACCAGAGCGGAGGCGGCGGCCAACCGGAAAGGCACGAGGCAACAATCGGTCTCATCGACGCAGGCTTGGGTATTTTTGTTGCGCTGCGCCTGCGAAGATCCTAGATCCCACGGGACATCTGGAAAAGGACGCGAACATGGCACATGACGGTCAGGATCTGGCGCTTTCCGGCAGCGTGCGGCTGCCCGACCTCTTGGCACTCACCGGCGCCGCCGTGGCGCCGGCCGAGGCGGTGCTTGCGGCCGCGACCGAGCGGCTGCGCGGCGCGGTGAGCGAGAACGGCCGCATCTCGGGCGCCCTGATCGAGGCCCAGCAGAGTGCCGCGCACGGCCTGGCCTGGCTCGCCACCTATGTCGAATCGCTGCGCCAGATGCAGGGCTGGGCCGAGCGGCTCGATGCCGAGGGCGGCTTCGGGGAGGTCGAGGCGCTGCTGCACCAGATCGCCTTCGGCGAATACCTGGCCCAGATCCGCGGCGGCATCGCGATGAACCAGGGCGAGGTGGTGCGGCTCGCCGATCTCGGCCTCGACGCCGAGGAATGCGCCAAGCTCTCCGGCGACGCCGTCGAGACGCTGATCCGCGCCGGCAATTCGCAGGCCGCGCGGCGCCGCCTGGTGGAGCTGATGGCCGAGCGCTCGGCCGAGGTGACGGTGGGCCGCACCGGGCTCGAGGACGAGCTCGAGATGATCCGCGAGCAGTTCCGCCGCTACGCCGTCGAGAAGGTCGAGCCCCACGCCCATGACTGGCACCTGAAGGACGAGCTGATCCCCATGGAGGTGATCGAGGAGCTCGCCGAGATGGGTGTCTTCGGCCTCACCATCCCCGAGGAATACGGCGGGCTCGGCCTGTCGAAGGCGTCGATGTGCGTGGTCTCCGAGGAGCTGAGCCGCGGCTATATCGGCGTGGGCTCGCTCGGCACCCGGTCGGAGATCGCCGCCGAGCTGATCCTGGCCGGCGGTACGGAGGCGCAGAAGCAGCACTGGCTGCCGCGCCTGGCCTCGGGCGAGACCCTGCCCACCGCGGTCTTCACCGAGCCCAATACCGGCTCCGATCTCGGCGCGCTCCGCACCCGGGCGGTCAAGGGGCCGGACGGCGATTACACCATCACCGGCAACAAGACCTGGATCACCCACGCGGCGCGCACCCATGTGATGACGCTGCTGGCCCGCACCGATCCCAACACCTCGGATTACCGCGGCCTGTCGATGTTCCTGGCCGAGAAGACCCCGGGCACCGACGACGACCCGTTCCCGACCCCCGGCATGACCGGCGGCGAGATCGAGGTGCTGGGCTACCGCGGCATGAAGGAATACGAGCTCGGCTTCGACGGCTTCAAGGTCAAGGGCGAGAACCTGCTCGGCGGCGAAGAGGGCAAGGGCTTCAAGCAGCTCATGGAGACCTTCGAGAGCGCCCGCATCCAGACCGCGGCGCGTGCCATCGGGGTGGCCCAGGCGGCGCTCGATGTCGGCATGCGCTACGCCCAGGAGCGGCGCCAGTTCGGCAAGCCGCTGATCGCCTTCCCGCGGGTCTCGGGCAAGCTCGCCATGATGGCGGTGGAGATCATGGTGGCGCGCCAGCTGACCTACCACTCGGCGCGCGAGAAGGACGAGGGCCGGCGCTGCGATCTCGAGGCCGGCATGGCCAAGCTGCTGGGCGCCCGCGTCGCCTGGGCCGCGGCCGACAACGCGCTGCAGATCCACGGCGGCAACGGCTTCGCGCTGGAATACACGATCAGCCGCATCCTCTGCGACGCGCGCATCCTCAACATCTTCGAGGGCGCGGCCGAGATCCAGGCCCAGGTCATCGCCCGGCGGCTCTTGGGCTGAGCCTGCGACGGACCGCGGTCCGGAACGAGAAAGGCCGGGCGCTGCGCCCGGCCTTTCCGCGTCATGGCATGCCGATCAGTCGCGGTTGGCGATCTCGGCGTCGATGTTGAAGTAGCGGAACGGGATCTGCTTCTGCTCCAGCCCGCCCAGCACCACGGTGGTGGCCTGGCCGTTCTTGTCGCGGATCACCCATTGCCGCAGCTCCACCGGGTTGTCGGTGAACTTCATCTGGATGCTGCCGTATTCCGGGTGGCGCGGATCCTGCGCGGTGACGATCGTCGCGGTGCCGTCGTATTGATGGCCGGTGACCATGCCGGCGCGGCCGAGATTGACGTTGGCGTCGAGGATGATCGACAGCGGCGTCTGGCTGAGCGGATAGGTCTCCGGCGTGGCGTTCACCTTGCGGTCGAAGACCACCACGGTGCCGCGGTTGGCCATCACCAGCGCCTGTTCGGGCGGGTTGTAGTCGAAGCGCACCTTGCCGGGGCGCTGGATGTAGACCGTGCCGGTCGACATCGTGCCGTCATTGTTGACCTGGGTGAACGAGCCCTGGGCCGATTTCAGCTGGTTCAGATAGGCCGAGATCTGGTTCAGCGACAACTGGGCCGCGCTGGCCGGCAGCGCGGCGGCGAGGGCCAGCACCAGGGCGGCGAGTAGGGAGGCGAATCGCATGAGGTCACTCCTGTCTTGCGGGACGGCGTCCTGGGCATCGGATGCCAGATCCGCGGCTGTTAGGCGATATCGGGCCTAGGCCATGGGATAAAGGCAGTGTTCGGCAGGGGATCAAGGCCGCCCGGCTCTGCCGCCGGCCGGACGGCGAAACCCGGCCGCGGATGATCTCCGGGCCGGGCGGCATCTGGGGCGGCGAAGGGACGAAGGAGGGGCGGGCCATCAGGCGACAAACCGGGGGGAGGTCCCCCCGGTTCCCGCGCCCGGGGTCAGAGCCAGCGGCGGCTCTCCCCCAGGCGCCGCGCCGCGCGCATGTGGCGCCGTTCGTCGGCGGCGTGCGCCGCGCCCCGGGGCGTCTCCCCGGTGGTGGCGACGAAGAAGCTTCTGGCAAATATTCCTAACATCTCCAGCCTCCGTTATCCTGCTTGTGTGCCCTGAGTATGGTCATGATAGGCGCAGACGGGAGTCCGGAACGGCTTGCATATGGTAAGTCTGGCTTACACATGAACTGGCGCGACCTGCCCCCTCTGGCGGCGCTGCGGGCGTTTTCGGCCTTTGCCGAGACCGGATCGGTCCGGGCCGCCGGCGCCGCCCTCAATGTCAGCCACGCGGCGATCAGCCAGCAGCTGCGCCAGCTCGAGACCCACATGCAGGTGGCGCTTCTCGACCGCAGCGGCCGCAGCCTCGCCCTGACCGCCGAGGGCCGGCAGCTTGCCGATGCGCTGGCGGCGGGGTTCGCGCGCATCGCGCAGACCGTCGAGGCGCTGACCGGGGCCGACGCGCTGCGCCCGCTGCACGTCTCGACCACGCCGAGCTTCGCCGCCAACTGGCTGATGCCGCGGCTGGCCGGGTTCCGCCAGCGTAATCCCGAGATCGACATCATGATCAGCCCGACGCCGCGGCTGGTCGATCCGGCGCCCGGCGGGGTCGATCTCGCCATCCGCTACGGCGCCGGGGCCTGGCCCGGGCTTGCCGTCGAGCGCCTGCTCGACGCGCCGCTCTGGGTGGTGGCGGCGCCGTCGCTGGTGGGCGATCTGGTGCCCGAGCGGCCCGAGGACCTCCTGCGCTTTCCCTGGCTGCAGGAGCTGGGCACCAGCGAGGCCTCGGACTGGTTCGCCGGGCGCGGCGTCACCGAGGGCCGGGCGCGCGGGCTGATCCACGTGCCGGGCGATCTGGTGATCGACGGCGCCCGCAACGGCCAGGGCGTGGTGGTGACGACGCCGATCGCCGTGGCCGAGGATGTCCGCCAGGGGCGGCTGCGGCTCTTGTTCGAGGAGGGCGGCGGCAGCGGCTATCACCTGGTGATGGCGCCGGGCGTGGCGCGCCCGCCGCTGCGCGCCTTCGCCGCCTGGCTGCGCCGCGAGACGCGGCGCTAGGCCGGCGGGCCGGCGGGTTCGGCCCGACAGCGCGCTGCGCCCTGGCACGGGTCCGGGACGCGCCGGGGCCTCAGCTCGGCCCGATCATGAAGCAGGTGACCTGGCGGGCCTGCAACTTGCGGCAGGCCAGATCGGCGGCGTCGCGGCTCATGCCCATGAAGTTGGCGTCGAAGCCCGCCGGGCGGTGCACCACCTTGCGCAGCGTGCCGTCGAGCGTCTGCATTTCCTGCAGCGCGGTCTGCAGCAGCACCTTCTCGGCGGCGTAGCGGCTGGGGTAGCGGCCGACATTGATGCCCCAATGCCGTCCGCCGGAGGTCGAGACGCGGCTGATCACCTCGGTGCCGTCCTCGGCACCGGCCGCGGCCAGGGCCACCGGCTCGGGGGCCGCCGCGGCGGCCGGGGCGGGCGCGTCCGCGGTCACCGAGGCCAGCACGATCCCGGCCGGGCGGCCGCGTGGCTTCACCGAGGCGCCGGGGGCGGCCTGCGCGGCGGCGACCGCCGCGATCACCGCCGCGGTGGAGGCGGCGGGCGCCGCCTCGGGGGCCGGCGCCTCGGCCGCCGCGGTGACGGTCGCGGCAGCGTCGGAGGCGGCCTCGGGCGCGGCGTTGCCGGTCGCGGCGGCGGTCTGGGCGACCACCGATTCTAGCGCCGCAGCCACCGGCGAGCCGCGGGCCGTGGCGGGCTCCGCGATCAGCGGCCGCGCCGGAGCGGCCGCCACCGCGACCGCCGCGGTGGAGCCCACCGGCGCGGACTGGGCCTCGGCCAGGACCGATTCGATGTCGTCCTTGAGCGAGGCCACCAGCGGCGCCGGCTCGGCGCCCGGGCGCGGCATCGGACGCAGGCTGCGCGGCACCGCCGCGACGGCCTGGCGGATCGCCCGGCCGGTGCGCCCGGCGGTCGGGTCGGCATCGCGCGCCACCTCGACATTGATGCCGGAATTGCCGTGATAGGCCGGGCGGCCTGGCAGCTGCAGCGCCACCCGCTGCGGCGCCTTCTGGAAGCCCAGATCGAGCAGCTTGGCGACCTGCGCATTGCGCGAGGCGGTGGAGCGGCCGCCGAAGACCGTGGCGATCACCCGCTCGCCGCCGCGGTCGGCGGAGGCCACGAGGTTGAAGCCCGCGGCCTGGGTGTAGCCGGTTTTGATGCCGTCGGCGCCGGGATAGCTTTCGAGCATGCGGCGGTTGGTGTGCGACACGTGCCGGATCCCGGCATCCGCGGTCACCCGGCTGAAGAGGTTATAATATTCCGGATAGTCGTAGATCATGTGCCGGCCGAGCAGGGTCATGTCCCGGGCGGTGGACAGGTGACCTTCGGCGGTCAGGCCATGGGCGTTCTTGAAGGTCGTCCGGGTCATGCCGAGCGCCTTGGCGGTGCGGTTCATGCGCCGGGCAAAGGCCGCCTCGGAGCCCGAGATGGCCTCCCCGATGGCGGTCGCGGCGTCGTTGGCCGACTTCACCGCGGCGGCCCGCACGAGGTAGCGCAGCTTGATCGTCTGCCCGGAGCGCAGGCCCAGCTTGGAGGGCGGCTCGGCCGCGGCGTTGCGGGAGATGCGGACCTCGGTATCCATCGAGATCTCGCCGTGCTCGACCGCCTCGAAGGCGATGTAGAGCGTCATCATCTTGGTCAGCGAGGCCGGATGCAGCCGGGTATCGGCATTCTCGCTGTAATAGACCTCACCCGACCGGGCATCCATGACCATGCCGGCATAGGGCGCTGCCAGCGCGCTCAGCGGAATGAGCACGAGGAACCAGAATGCCGTTGCGATGAATAGACCGGTATGGCCCGGCCGCCTGCGCCGTCCCGTCACGTTGCCCGCCTTTCTGCCTCAATACCCTGACTTTTCTGCCGGGCTTATTGTCGCCGTACTTTCTGCACATGCGTTTAACGGGCAGGTTAGCACGGCAAGAACTCGCCGCAAAGTCCTCATTTGCATGGAAGAATTCCGCTGCACCCGGGATGGTTGCAACGAGATATGGGGGGCGTCGGCCGAGTCGGGCCACTAGGGATGTGAATGCGGCGAAACTAAGGCGAAACCCGGGCGCGATCCGGACTAGGACAGTTCCGCCACAAGGTCGGGCAGCGGCGCGAGATCGGCCAGTTCGCGGAATCGTGGCGCCTCGGGGGCCTCGGCATGCTCGAAGGACCAGGCCAGCGGCTGCGGCACGAAGACGCCCCAGGCGCCGGCCTCGATCGCCGGGCGGACGTCGGACTTCATCGAATTGCCCACCATCATCGCGCCCGGCGCCCCGCCCGGGGTGGAGGCGAAGATCCGGGCATAGACCCCCGGCGTCTTGTCCGACACGATCTCCACCCGGTCGAAGAACTCGCCCAGGCCGGACTGCGCCAGCTTGCGCTCCTGATGCAGCAGGTCGCCCTTGGTGATGACCACGAGGTGATGGCTCTCGGCGAGCCGCGCCACGGTCTCCTCGACATGCGGCAGAAGCTCGATCGGATGCGCCAGCATGTCGCGGCCGACCTGAAGCAGCTGCGAGATGACCTGCCCGGGCACCTCCCCCTCGGTCACCTCCACGGCGGTCTCGATCATCGACAGCACGAAACCCTTCACGCCGAAGCCGTACTGGCCCAGGTTGCGCTCCTCCGCGGCCATCAGGCGCTCACCGAGATCGGGGTGATCGCAATGCGGCGCCAGCAGCTCCGCGAATCGTTCCTGGGTGAGCTGAAAGAACCGCTCGTTGTGCCACAGCGTGTCGTCCGCATCGAAGGCCACGGTTTCCAGCCTTGTCGTCATCTGCCACCTCGCCAGCCAGTCTGCGCCCTTTTCTCGCAAGGGGTGCCGGATTATATACTGCGCTCGACCCTCCCATGCAAAACGGACATGTCCCGGCCCATATGACCTACCGGAGAGCGATTGAGCCCCAGATGACCGACCCCGGCCGCGGTCCCGGCGGCGCGCCGGACAGCGGCGTCGTGGTCGAGACGAAACCGCGCACCAAGCGGCCGCCGCTCTACAAGGTGCTGCTGCTGAACGACGACTACACGCCGATGGAATTCGTGGTGCACGTGCTGGAACGCTTCTTCGGCATGACCCACGCCCAGGCCTTCGAGATCATGCTGACGGTGCACAAGAAGGGCGTCGCGGTCGTCGGGGTGTTCAGCCACGAGATCGCCGAGACCAAGGTCGGCCAGGTGATGGACTTCGCCCGCCGCCACCAGCACCCGCTGCAATGCACGATGGAGAAGGAGTGAGCGCCACGCTCGCCCCTGCCCCGCGGCGCGGCTCGACCCGGCTTTCGCATGCCGTCGAGGCCGGGCTGGATCTGCCCGGGACCGGCCCCGTCGTGGTCTTCGGCGCGCCGGGCGACGCCGATCTTGCCGCCCTCCCCGACACCGATCTGCGCGTGGTGCAGCCGCTGAAGCCCGAGGCCGATGCGCTGGCGGCGCGCGGCATCGCGCTGACCGAGACCGCGCCCGAGGGCGCGGCGCTCGCCGTGGTGCTGCTGCCGCGCGAACGGGCCCGGGCCGAGGACTGGATCGCCGCCGCCGAACGCGCCGCCGCCCCCGGCGGGCTGGTGGTGGTGGACGGCGCCAAGACCGACGGCGCCGACGCGCTGCTCAAGGCGGTGCGGCGCCGGGTCGCGGTCGGCGGGCCGGTGGCCAAGCATCACGGCAAGATCTTCTGGTTCGAGGCCGGCGGCCATTTCGCTGACTGGGCCCACCCGCCGTCGCGCATCGCCGGGGAATGGCTGACGGCGTCGGGCGTGTTCTCGGCCGATGGCGTCGATCCGGGCTCGCGACTGTTGGCCGAGGCGCTGCCCGACACGCTGGCCGGCCGGGTCGCCGATCTGGGCGGCGGCTGGGGCTATCTCAGCGCCCGCATCCTCGAAAGCGACCGCGTCGAGCGCGTCGATCTGGTGGAGGCCGACCGCGTGGCGCTGGACTGCGCGCGCGCCAATCTCGACGATCCGCGCATCGCCTTCCACTGGGCCGACGCGACGCGCTGGAAGCCCGAGGCGGCGCTCGACGCGGTGATCACCAACCCGCCCTTCCATGCCGGACGCAAGGGCGATCCGTCGCTTGGCCAGGCCTTCCTCGTCACCGCGGCGCGGGCGCTCAAGCCCGCCGGGCGGCTCTGGCTTGTCGCCAACCGGCACCTGCCCTATGAGGCGGTGCTCGACACCCTGTTCCGGGAGGTCGCCGAGATCGGCGGCGATGCCCGCTTCAAGATTCTCGCGGCCGGCCGGCCCGTCCCGGGCCGCCGCTGACCCCGCCGCGCCGAAGCGCCAGATCGGAGCCCGCATGAGCTTTTCCATCGAAGGCAAGACCGCCATCGTGACCGGCGCCGCCAACGGCGTCGGCCTCGCCATCGGCCGCCACTTCGTCCAGAAGGGCGCCAACGTCATGTTCACCGACATGGACGAAGGCCGGCTGTCGCGCGAATGCGGCGAGCCCGGCGACGAGGATCGCCGCCGCTACTTCGCCGGCGACCTGCGCGAGCGGCTGACCGTGGCCAACCTGCTCTCGGCGACGCTCGACGCCTTCGAGCGGGTGGACATCCTGATCAATGCCAGCCGGCAGATGATGCCCTCGGACCCGCTCGATCTCGACGACACCTCGGTGGAGGCGCTGATCGAGCAGAACCTGATGACCTCGCTCCGGGTGTCGCAGGTGATCGCCAAGCGCATGATCAAGCAGGCCGAGGGCCAGGAAGAGGGTCAGGCCGGCGCCATCGTCAACCTGTCCTCGATCGCCGCGCGGCGCACCCATCCGTCGCTGCTGGGCTACTCGGTGTCCTGCGCCGCGCTCGACCAGATGACCCGGTCGATGGCGGTGGCGCTGGCGCCGCACCGCATCCGGGTCAATGCCGTGGCCTTCGGCTCGGTGATGTCGGCCTCGCTCAAGGACACGCTGAAGGAGCACCGCGAATACCGCGGCGACATCGAGGACCACACGCCGCTTGGCCGCATCGCCGCACCCGACGAGTTGACCGAGAGCGTGCAGTTCCTGGTCTCGGATTCGGCGCGCTTCGTCACCGGCCAGATCATGACCGTGGATGGCGGGCGCACCCTGCTCGACCCGGTGGCGGCGCCGGCGCACTGATCGCGGCGCTGCGGCGCCCTGCCCATTTGCGCCGCTGCGGCGCCCTGCCCGGTTGCGCCGCCGCGGGCCGCGGCGCTAAGCCCGGCCCAGGCAGCCAGGAGACAGCAGATGAGCGACGAACTCGGCCCCGAACGCGCCCGCGCCAGCGCCTGGTTCCGCGCGTTGCGCGACACCATCGTCGCCGCCTTCGAGGGGCTCGAGGACAGCCATGCCGAGGGCCCCGGCGCGGCGGCCCCGGCCGGCCGCTTCGAGGTCACCCGCACCACCCGGCGCTCCGATGACGGTTCGGATGCCGGCGGCGGGCTGATGAGCGTGATGCGCGGCGGCCGGGTGTTCGAGAAGGTCGGCGTCAACGTCTCCGAGGTCTACGGCACGCTGGGGGCCCGCGCCCAGGCGGCGATGGCGGCGCGCAAGGGCATTCCCGGCATGGCCGAGGATCCGCGCTTCTGGGCCTCGGGCATCAGCCTCGTCGCGCATATGCAGAACCCGCATGCCCCGGCCGTGCACATGAACACGCGGATGTTCTGGACCCCGCATGCCTGGTGGTTCGGCGGCGGCTCCGACCTCAATCCCTGCATCGAATATGCCGAGGACACGGCGCATTTCCACGCCACCCAGAAGGCCCATCTCGACCCGCACGGGGCCGATCTCTATCCCCGCCTAAAGGCCTGGGCGGACGAGTATTTCTACATCCCGCATCGCGGCCGGGCGCGCGGCGTCGGCGGCATCTTCCTCGACGACCATTGCTCCGGCGACTGGGAGGCCGATTTCGCGCTGGTGCAGGATATCGGCCGCGCCTTCCTGCCGGCCTGGCTGCCGCTGGCCGAGGCGCGGCGGGCGCAGGAATTCGGCCCGGCCGAGCGCGAGGCGCAGCTCGTCCATCGCGGGCTCTACGCCGAATACAACCTGGTCTATGACCGCGGCACCAAGTTCGGGCTCGAGACCGGGCACGACGCCAATGCCGTGCTGATGAGCCTGCCGCCGCTGGCCAAGTGGATCTGAGGGCCGCACCCGGGCGGGCCGGTAGTCCGCCCGGCTTTGCGGCCGGCGCCGGGGCCGCGGTTCAGTAGCTGTATTCCGCGAAGACCCGGTCGAGATCGCCCTGCCATTCGCCGCGATACTTCGCCAGAAGCTCGTCGGCCGGGGTCTCGCCGCTGGCCACGCTGTCCTTCAGCGCGTTGAGGAAATGCGTCTCGTCGGGCAGCAGGCCGCCGGCGCCCTCGCGGGCCCGCGCCTTCAGCCCGGCCTCCGACAGCACGAGCACCTCCTCGGCCAGGTCGCGCATCCGCCGGCCGCCGACCTCGGCCGAGAGCCCGTCCACCGAGGCCGCCACGCGCCAGGCCTCGCGGGTCTCGGCATCCCAGTCCTTGGCGAGGTCCCAGGCGGCGTCGAGCGGGCCGTCCTCGTAGAGCAGCCCGACCCAGAAGGCCGGCAGCGCGCAGAGCCGGCGCCACGGCCCGCCATCGGCGCCGCGCATCTCGATGAACTTCTTGATCCGCGCCTCGGGGAAGATCGTGGTCAGGTGATCGGCCCAGTCCGACAGCGTCGGCACCTCGCCCGGCAGCGCCGGCAGCCGGCCGTTGAGGAAGTCGCGGAAGGACTGGCCCAGCGCGTCGATGTAGCGGCCGTCGCGGTAGACGAAGTACATCGGCACGTCGAGCGCGTATTGCACCCAGGCCTCGAAGCCGAAGCCGTCCTCGAAGACGAAGGGCAGCATGCCGGTGCGGTCGGCGTCGAGATCGCGCCAGACCCGGCTGCGCCAGGATTTGTGGCCGTTCTCGCGGCCCTCGAAGAACGGCGAATTGGCGAACAGGGCGGTCGCCACCGGCTGCAGCGCCAGCCCGACGCGCAGCTTGCGCACCATGTCGGCCTCGGAGGCGAAGTCGAGATTCACCTGCACCGTGCAGGTGCGGTACATCATCGTCTTCCCCATGGTGCCGACGCGGTCCATGTAATCGGTCATCAGCCGGTAGCGCCCCTTGGGCATCATCGGCATTTCGTCATGGGTCCAGTTCGGCGCCGCGCCGAGCCCGATATACCCCGCGCCGACCCGGTCGGCGACGTCGCGGACCTCGGCCAGGTGGCGGTTCACCTCGTCGCAGGTCTGGTGGATGTTCTCCAGCGGCGCGCCCGACAGTTCCAGCTGCCCGCCGGGTTCGAGGCTGACATTGGCGCCGTCCTTCTCCAGCCCGATGAGCTGGCCCTGCTCCATGACCGGCGCCCAGCCGTGGCGGTCGCGCAGCCCCTCGAGCACCGCGCGCACCGAGGTCGGCCCCTCGTAGGGCAGCGGCGCCCGGGTGTCCTTGAGATAGCCGAACTTCTCGTGCTCGGTGCCGATGCGCCAATCGGCCTTCGGCTTGCAGCCGGCCTCGAGATACTGCGCAAGCTGCGCCGCGGACTCGATCGGCCCGCCGCCGGATTGAGGAATGGACATGGGGTCACCCTGCTCCGTTGGTTTCGGGCCGTCTCGGGGCATCAGGCATGTGCGCAAACGCGCCGGGTGTCAATGCAGCCGAAGCGATGTGTGGACGGCGCTGCGGCGCCACAGCGTGAGGGGCGCACGGCCCGGCCGGTCGAGGGCCCGCAGCACGCGTTCGGTGCCCAGTCCGGGCAGCGCCGCAAAGGCGTCGAAGAGCGCGTCGGCGCCCTCGGCATTGACCGGCACGTGAAGCGCCGGGCCGTCGCGCGGGGTCAGCACCCAGTGCAGCGGCCGTCCGGTCGGATCGAGCCCCAGCGCCTCCAGCGTGTCGAGGTCGACGACACCGCCGGAGAGCGGGCCGAAATAGGCGATCCGCCCCTCCGTCAGGGTGACCACGCCGGGCCCGCCGCCGCCGCGCGCGAAGCGCCCGCGCTGCCAGCCCGCCACGGCCAGGGCCGCCCCCGCCGCCGCCAGCGCCCAGCCCATCCAGGCCAGGAGCCCCCAGCTCGCCAGCGCCGCCCAGAGCCCGAGCGCCGCGACGCCGAGCCCGGCCAGCGCCTCGCCCCAGCGGCGCAGCGCGGCCTCCGCCGCGGGCCGCAGGAAGCTCACCGCCAATCCCCGAAGCGCAGCTGCCACAGGGTCAGCGCCGCGACCGCCGCGGTGTCGGCGCGCAGGATGCGCGGCCCGAGGCTCGCGACATGGGCGAAGGGTGCGGCATAGAGCCTCTGGCGCTCGGCCGGCGAGAACCCGCCCTCGGGCCCGATCAGCACCGCCCAGGGCCCCTCGCCCCGGGCCTCGGCAAAGCGCCCGGCAGCCTCCGGCGCGGCGCCCGCCACGCCGCCGAAGCCCTCCGCCGCCTCGGTCTCGTCGCAGAACATCAGCCGCCGCCCCCCGGGCCAGTCGGCGAGCAGCCGGTCCAGCCGCGCCAGCTCCGCCACCTCGGGCACGAAGACGCCGCCGCATTGCTCGGCGGCCTCGCGGGCATGGGCCTGCAGCCGGTCCTGGCGGATGCGCTCGGAATTGGTGAAGTCGGTGGCCACCGGGACGATCCGCCGCGCCCCCATCTCGGCCGCCTTCTCGACGATGAAATCGGTGCGCGCCTTCTTCACCGGGGCGAAGAGCAGCCAGACATCCGGCGGCAGGACCTGCGGCCGGGTCTGCGCCAGGCAGGCCAGCCGACCGGACTTCTTGCCGGCCTCGGCGACCTCGGCGCGCCATTCGCCGTCCTGCCCGTTGAACAGCAGCAGCTCGGCGCCCACGGCGAGCCGCATCACCGAAAACAGGTAATGCGCCGCCTCGCGTTCGAGCCGCACCTGTTGTCCCGCCCCGAGCGGGTGCTCTACAAACAGCCTGACCACGGACATGGAGCGGACCATATGCCCGAGAATGCGCCAGCGCCAGAGGGCCAGATCGCCGATGCCTACCGCGGCAACTGGGTGGACCGGCGCGCCCCGGACGCGCTGAAACCTTATCTGCGGCTGTCGCGGCTCGACCGCCCGATCGGCACCTGGCTGCTGCTGCTGCCGTGCTGGTGGGGGCTGTTCCTGGCGATCTTCGCGACCCGCGCGCCGCGCTGGGAGGATGCCTGGATCTTCACCGCCTGCGGGCTCGGCGCGATCCTGATGCGCGGCGCCGGCTGCACCTGGAACGACATCACCGACCGCCATATCGACGGCCGGGTGGCGCGCACCGCGCTGCGGCCGATCCCGGCCGGGCAGGTCACCGCCCGGCAGGCCTTCGGTTGGGCCTGCGCGCAGGCGCTCCTGGCCTTCGCGCTGCTCTTGACCTTCAACGGCGCCGCCATCGCGCTCGGCATCCTGTCGCTCCTGCCGGTGGCCATCTACCCCTTCGCCAAGCGCTTCACCTGGTGGCCGCAGATCTTTCTCGGGCTGGCCTTCAACTGGGGCGCGCTGCTGGCCTGGACCGCGCATACCGGGTCGCTGGGCTGGCCGGCATTGCTGCTCTATGTCGCCGGCATGGCCTGGACGCTGTTCTACGACACCATCTACGCCCACCAGGACAAGGAGGACGACGCGCTGATCGGGGTGAAGTCCACCGCGCGCCTGTTCGGCGCCCGCACGCCGCGGATGCTGGCCCTGTTTCTCTGCCTGTCGGTGGCGCTGATGGGCGCGGCGGTGATCGCGGCGGCGCCCCAGGGCGCGGTGGCGGGCCTGCTGCTGGCGATCTGCGGCGCCTGGGCGCTGGGCGCGCACCTGCTCTGGCAGCTCACCCGCTTCGACATGGAGGATCACCCGCGGCTGCTGATGCTGTTCCGCTCGAACCGCGATGCCGGGCTCCTGCCCGTGCTGTTTTTCGCCGCCGCCGCGCTCGTCTGATTGCGTGCCGTGGGGGTCCCGCGTATCACGACTCGTCCCGCAACGAACCTCGGATCTGCCATGAGACTGTCTGCGCTGGCCATCCTCTTCGCCACCTTCTCGGGCGCCGCGGCGCTGTCCGCGGTGGCCGCGGTCTTCTCCGTCGACATGATCGAGAAAAGCTCGATCGAGGAGATCGAGCGCTCGCTCGAGGAGGAGGGGATCGACTGGGCGCAGGTCGACGCCAACGGCCTGCAGGTCTTCCTGATCGGCACCGCGCCCAGCGAATCGGCGCGCTTCAAGGCGCTGTCGGTGGCCGGCAAGGTGGTCGACGATGCCCGGGTGATAGACGAGACCCAGGTGGCCGAGGCCGACGGGCTGGAAGCGCCGCGCTTCTCGGTGGAGATCCTGCGCAACGGGGCGGAGGTGCAGCTGATCGGGCTGGTGCCGGCGGAGTATGACCGCGCCGCGCTGGTGGAGCTGGTCGGCCGCATGGTCGGCGGCACCGAGGGCGTGACCGACCTGCTCGACAGCGCGGATTACCCGACGCCCGAGGCCTGGGCGCCGTCGATGCGGCTGGCCACCCTGGCGCTCGACAATCTCGAACGCTCGAAGATCTCGGTCGAGGCCGGCCGGCTCGCGGTCAAGGCGATGGCCAGCGATGCCGAGAGCCGCGACCGCGTGGCGCGGCGGCTGGAATCGGCGGCCCCCGACGGGCTCGACCTCGAGCTCGACCTGTCGGCGCCGCGGCCGGTGATCGCGCCCTTTACCCTGCGCTTCGTCGCCGATGCCGAGGGCGCGCGCTTCGATTCCTGTTCGGCCGACAGCGAGACCGCGCGCGAGCGCATCCTCGAGGCGGCGCGCGATGCCGGCTTCGAGGGCAGCCCGGGCTGCGTCATCGGCCTTGGCGTTCCCGCCGAGGGCTGGGGCGATGCCGCCGCGGCGGCGATCGCCGCGGTCTCCGAGCTCGAGGGCGGTTCCGTCACCTTCACCAATTCCGACATCGCGCTGGTCGCGGTGGAGGGCACCGACCCGGCGCGGTTCGACAAGACCGTGGGCGACCTGACCAGCGCCCTGCCCTCGGGCTTCGTGCTCGACGCGGTGCTGCCCGAGACCCCCGAGGAGGGCACCGGCCCGACCGAGTTCGTCGCCACCCAGAGCCCCGAGGGGCTGGTGCAGCTGCGCGGCCAGGTCGCCTCGGAAACCGCGCGCACCACCGTCGACAGCTTCGCCCGCGCCGCCTTCGGCTCCGAGCAGGTGCGCACCGGGCTGCGGGTCGATGACAGCCTGCCCGAGATCTGGCAGGCCCGGGTGCTGGTGGCGCTCGAGGCGCTGTCGCAGCTCGCCAACGGCTCAGTCAGCGTGTCCCCGGACCGGTTCGCCATCACCGGCGACACCGGCAACAAGGCGGCGGCGAGCGAGATCGCCGCGCTGGTGGCCGAGAAGATCGGCGACGACCAGGCGGCGATCGAAGTCACCTATCAGGAAAAGCTCGACCCGACGCTCGGCATTCCGAGCCCCGAGGAATGCGTGGCGCGGATCGGCACCATCACCGGCGTGCGCAAGATCACCTTCGAGCCCGGCAGCGCCACGCTCGACGCCTCGGCCAAGGACGTCCTGGACGAGATCGGCGAGCTGCTGCGGCTCTGCGGCGACATCCCGCTGGAGATCCAGGGCCACACCGACAGCCAGGGCCGCGAGGTGATGAACCAGCAGCTGAGCCAGAAGCGCGCCGAATCGGTGCTCGAGGCGCTGCGCAAGCGCCGGGTGCTCACCGGCTCCTACCGGGCCCGCGGCTACGGCGAGGAAAATCCCATCGCCGACAATGGCAGCGAGGAAGGCCGCGAGGCCAACCGGCGAATCGAGTTCCACCTGATTCGCGCGGAAGGCGAGGAAACCGCCGAAAACGACACGGAAAGCGTTGAAGATTCCGCCGCGACGTTGCAGGAAGGAAACGAAGCACCCGAGGTGGCGGAGCAAGAACCAGCGGATGAACAGGATTGAGTTTATCTTCGCCACCGCGATCATCCTGTTCATCGCCTTCTGCCTTGGCTGGTTCGCAAACTGGCTGGTGCACCGCTTCACCCGGGTCAGCCAGGCCGACGTCAACGAGCTCGAGCGCATGAGCCAGGAGCTGCACGAGGCCGAGGAAACCCGCGACCAGGCCATCACCTACCTGCAGCAGCGCGAGGCCGAGCTGACCAACCAGCTGGCCCAGACCGAGGCCGAGCTTTCGGCGGCCATGGAAGGTCTGCGCGAGGCCCGCCACGAGGCCGAGGAAATGCGCTCCTACGTGGAGCGCATGCGCGCCAGCTGAGGCCGCGCCCGGCCCGCCGCGTCGCTTTGGAAACACCGACGTTAGCGTCTTCGGTCCGCGGACCGAATGCGGCCGCGCGGCCGTCCGGACGGGGCCGTCAGCCGAGACCGCCCCGCGCCACGGCGAGCAATCCGTCGATGTCGAGATGGTGCTCCAGATGCGCCGCGAGCGCGTCGAGCGTCGCCTCCACCGTGGCGCCGTAGCGCGTCTCCGAGGCCGCGACGCCGAACCCGGCCAGCCAGGCGGCGCGGAAGCCGTCGTCGCGGAACATGCCGTGCAGGTAGCTGCCGGCGATCCGGCCATCCGCGCTGACCGCGCCCTCGGGCTCCCCGTCGACCTCCGCGAAGGGCCGCGCGCGATCCGGTCCGGTGGTGGCGCCGATGTGGATTTCGTAGCCCGCGAAGGGCCGGCCGCTGGCCGCGTGCACCGCCGCGACCTCCACGGTGCGTTTGTCGCCTTCCATCACCGTGGTCACGTCGAGCAGCGCCAGGCCCGCGGTCTCGCCCGGGCTGCCCTCGAGCCCCAGGGGATCGGCGATCCGCCGCCCCAGCATCTGGTAGCCCCCGCAGAGCCCCAGCACGTGCCCGCCGCGGCGCAGATGCGCCGCGATGTCGAGATCCCAGCCCTGGGCGCGCAGGAAGGCGAGATCGGCCCGGGTCGATTTCGACCCCGGCAGGATCACCAGGTCGGCATCGCCCGGCAGCGCCTCGCCGGGGCCCAGCAGGGTCAGCCGCACCCCCGGCTCCTGGGCCAGCGGGTCGAGATCGTCGAAATTGGCGATCCGGCCGAAGCGCAGACAGACCACGTGCAGCCCCCCGGCGCCGCGGCCGGCGCGCAGGTCGAGCGCGTCCTCGGCCGGCAGCCGCCAGGCCTCGTCGAACCACGGCACCACGCCGAAGCCCGGCCAGCCGGTGCGCGCCGCGATCAGCGCGTAGCCGTCGTCGAAGAGCGTGGGGTCGCCGCGGAAGCGGTTGATCAGGAAGCCGCGGACGAGGCCGGCATCCTCGGCATCGATCACCGCCCGGGTGCCGACGATCTGCGCGATCACCCCGCCGCGGTCGATGTCGCCGGCGAGGATCACCGGCACGCCGGCGGCGCGCGCGAAGCCCATATTGGCGATGTCGCCCTTGCGCAGATTGACCTCGGCCGGGCTGCCGGCGCCCTCCACCAGCACGATGTCATGCGCCGCCTCGAGCCGCCGGAAGCTCTCCAGCACCGCGCCCATGAGCTGCGGCTTGAGCCGGGCGTAGTCGCGCGCCCGCGCCGTGGTCAGGCGCTTGCCCTGAACCACCACTTGGGCGCCGGTCTCGCTCTCGGGCTTCAAGAGGACCGGGTTCATGTCGGTATGGGGCGCAAGCCCCGCGGCCTGCGCCTGCAGCGCCTGGGCGCGGCCGATCTCGCCGCCATCGGCGGTCACCGCGGCGTTGTTGGACATGTTCTGCGGCTTGAACGGCGCCACCGACAGGCCGCGGCGCGTCAGCGCACGCGCCAGCCCCGCCACCAGCAGCGACTTGCCCACGTTGGAGCCGGTGCCCTGGATCATCAGCGCGGTCACGGCGCGCCCCCCGGGCCCGGCCTCATGCCGCGCCCGGCGCCTGCGGCGGCAGGAAGGCCTCGACCGCCGCCTGCGCGATGACCGAAACCTCGCCGGTGACCGGGTCGGTGGTGTCGAGCCCGCCGAACACCGCCCGCACCTCGGCCCGGCCGCGCGGCAGGACGGCCGTCAGCGCCGCGGTGTCGACCCGGTCGGGCTGCTGCACCGCCACCGTGACCGCCACCCGCATCGCGCTGTGGTCGAGCCCCAGCGCGCCGAGGATCGGCAACGAGGAATGCCGCAGCGCGTCCTCGATCGCCCGCCGCGCGGCCTTGGTGTAGTCCCGCCCGTGCAGATCGGTGCCCATGCCCATCTCGAGGATCACCCGCCGGTCGCTCATGCCGCGCCCCCGAGGTCGAGCGACACCGCGATCACCGCGTTGGCCATCACCCTCGGCGCACCGCCGCCCGGCCGCGGCAGGTCGAGCCCGCCCGGCACCGCGCGCACGCTCACCGCGCCGTAGGGAAAGGCCGCGGCGACCTGCGCGGTGTCGACCCGGTTGGGCGCGGCGACGCCGATCTCGACCTCGATCCGCATCTCCGCCGGGTCGCGGCCAAACAGCTCGGCGAGGGTGATCGAGTTGCGCCACAGCGCGTTCTCCACCGCGCGGCGCGCGGCAGCGGTGTAATCCTGCCGCCGCAGCGAGGTTCCCATGCCGAACTCGAGGATCAGGCGGCGCTGGGGCATCAGAACTCGATGCCCTTCTGCGCCTTCACCCCGTCGCGGAACGGGTGCTTGACCAGCTCCATCTCGGTGACGAGGTCGGCGGCCTCGATCAGCTCCGGCTTGGCGTTGCGGCCGGTCAGCACGACATGGGTCATCGGCGGCTTCTCGGTGAGCAGGAAGTCCACCACCTCGTCGATGTCGAGATAATCGTAGCGCAGCGCGATGTTGATCTCGTCGAGCAGCACGAAGCCGATCGCCGGGTCGCGGATCTGGTCCTTGGCGATCTCCCAGCCGCGGCGGGCGGCGGCGATGTCGCGGTCGCGGTCCTGGGTCTCCCAGGTGAAGCCCTCGCCGGAGACGAAGAGCCGGACCTCGTCGCGGAAGCGCTCCTCGAGAAGCTGCCGCTCGCCGGTCTGCCAATTGCCCTTGATGAACTGCACCACGGCGACCGGGATGCCGTGGGCGACGCAGCGCAGCACCATGCCGAAGCCCGAGGAGGACTTGCCCTTGCCCTTGCCGGTATGGACGACGATCAGGCCCTTTTCCTCGGTCTTGGTGGCCATGATGCGGTCGCGGGCGGCCTTGATCTTCTGCATCTTGGCGGCGTGGCGGGCGGCGTCGTCACTCATCGGCGGGCTCCGGTCTGGGTGCCGAAGGTCTGGCACCGCCGCCCCGCCGGGTCAACGGGCGGGGCTGGGCGCGGCTCGGGCGGAGCGCTCGGGGGAATGTGGTCGGAATTGCATGCAGAGGGCAGCGCCCGCCCCGTGGGAGCGGGACGGGCGCTGCCCGGCGGTATCCGCCGGGCCGGGCAGCGGAACGGAGCGCGGCGCTCATAAACACCGCACGACGGCCGGAACCGCCCGCGCCTCAAGGTAACCGATCTCCGATCCGGTGCGCGGAGGGCGGCGTCCGGCCCGCGGGGTGGGCAGCGAAGCGCCCGACCCGAGGAGGCGGGTCGGGCGCTGCCCGGCGGGGCCCGCCGCGCGGGGCAGCGTAGCGGAGCGCGGCGCTCGTGGACACCGGGCCCGCGCGACAGGCGCCCCGTCGCGACCTGGCGCCGCTGGCCAGTGCGCGGCCTTGACAGAACCCGCGCCAGCCCGCACAGAACCGCATGCGCTGGTGCCCGGGGCGCGCGTCTCGGGTGAAAAGGGAATGCGCCAGCTCCGGCCGAAGCCGGGGTCAAGCGCAGCCGCCCCCGCGACCGTGACCGGAGAGGGTCGCCGAACGCCACTGGCCCCGCCCGGGCTGGGAAGGCCGGCCACCCGCCGGGGCCCCCGGGCCCCGACATCCGCAAGCCGGGAGACCTGCCCGCGCAGGACGTGAGACCCGGACGGGGTGTTCCGGTGTCGGGAGGACCCGCGCGCCGCGTCCGCCCGCCATCCGGCCCGCTCCGCCCAGCCCCTTGAGGACGACGAGGCCGCATGAGAGACACCGCCGATTCCCCCGCGCCCGCCGGCCCGGCCGGCCCCGGCGCCGCCATCGACGCCGCGCCGCACCGCGACGCGGCGACCGCGGCCCGCCCCGGCCCCGACCGCGAATCCGACACCGCCCCGCCGGCGCCGGTCGAGCTCTTGGTCTGCGTCAAGTGCCGCGCCGGCTCCGAGGTCGCCGAGGACGGCAGCCGCCCCGGCGCGCTGCTCCACGACGCGCTCGACGGCACCCTGCCCGAGGGCGTCACCCTGCACGCCGTCGAGTGCCTGTCGAACTGCGACCGCGGCTGCTCGGTGGCGCTGCGCGGCGGGCCATCGCGCTGGACCTATGTCTACGGCAACCTCGCCCCCGACCTCGCCGACATCCTGCGCGAGGGTGCTGCCGCCTATGCCGCCACGCCGGACGGCCTGGTGCCCTGGCGCGAGCGCCCGGTCCATTTCCGCAAGAACTGCATCGCCCGCATTCCTCCCCTGCTGCTCCCGGAGCCCGACCATGCCTGATCTCGCCAAACTGCCCGTCACCGTCGTCACCGGCTTTCTCGGCGCCGGCAAGACCACGCTGATCCGCCACCTGATGCAGAACCCGGGCGGCCGCCGGCTCGCCGTGGTGGTCAACGAGTTCGGCGATGTCGGCGTCGACGGCGAGATCCTCAAGGGCTGCGCCATCCCGGACTGCCCGGAGGAAAACATCATGGAACTCGCCAATGGCTGCATCTGCTGCACCGTGGCGGACGATTTCATCCCCACCATCGAGGCGCTGATGGCGCTCGAGCCGCGCCCCGACCACATCCTGATCGAGACCTCGGGGCTGGCCCTGCCGAAGCCGCTCCTGAAGGCCTTCGACTGGCCCGATATCCGCTCGAAGATCACCGTCGACGGCGTCATCGCGCTGGCCGATGCCGAGGCGGTGGCCGCCGGCCGCTTCGCCCCCGACGTGGCCCGCGTCGATGCCCAGCGCGAAGCCGATGACAGCCTCGACCACGAGACCCCGCTGTCGGAGGTCTTCGAGGACCAGATCGCCTGCGCCGACATCGTGCTGCTGACCAAGCCCGACCTCGCCGGGCCCGAAGGCGTGGCGCGGGCGAAGGAGACCATCGCCGCCCATGCGCCGCGGCCGCTGCCGGTGGTCGAGGTCGCCGAGGGCGCGGTCGATCCGCGGGTCATCCTGGGCCTCGGCGCCGCCGCCGAGGACGACATCGACGCCCGCCCCTCGCACCATGACGGCGCCCCCGAGCACGACCACGAGGATTTCGATTCGGTGGTCGTCGAGCTGCCGGACCTGGCCACGCCGGCCGATCTGGTGGCGCGCATCGAGCGGCTGGCGCGCGAGCGCAACATCCTGCGGGTCAAGGGCTACGCCGCGGTGGCCGGCAAGCCGATGCGGCTGCTGGTGCAGGCGGTGGGGGCGCGGGTGCGCCATCAATACGACCGGCCCTGGGGCGCGGACGAGGCGCGCCGCGGCCGGCTGGTGGTGATCGCCGAGCACGACGACATAGATGCCGCCGCGATCCGCGCCGTGCTCGCCCCCGAGACCACCCCGGCGGAATAACCCGGTGCACGTCGTCTTCCGCGAGAGCCACGGGCTGGAGGAGAGCGCCACGCCCACCGATCTCGGCCAGGACACGGCCGAGCTGGTGGCGCTGTCGTTCTCCGATTCCGACCTCGGCGCGCTCGCGGCGGGCTGGCACCGCGGCGGCGGGCGCGACGCGATGCCGTCGCTGCGGCTGGCGAACCTCGCGCAGCTGACCCACCCGCTCTCGGTCGACACCTATGTCGAGCAGACCCTCGCCGGGGCCAGCGGCATCCTGATCCGGCTGATCGGCGGCCGGCCCTACTGGGAATACGGGCTCGCGCAGGTGGCGGCGCTGGCCCAGGCCCGGGGCATCGCGCTGGCGGTGCTGCCGGCGGATGGCCGGCCCGACCCGGCGCTCGACGCGGTCTCGACCCTGCCGGGCTCGACCCTGCACCGTCTGGCCGCGCTGATGGACAGCGGCGGGCCGGTGGCGGCGCAGGCGGCGCTGCAGCAGATGGCGCTGGCGGCGGGGCTCTATGCCGGGCCGGTCCGGGGGGTGAAGAGCCTGCCGGCGGTGGGGGCCTGGGTTCCGGGGCACGGGGTGTGCTGCCCGGCGGCGCTGGCGGCCGGCGGCGGAGGGGGGCTGTCTGCCCCCCGCGGGGCTGGAAGCCCCGCTCCCCCCGAGGATATTTCGGCTCAGAAGAAGCCCGGGGGGGCATCGGCGTGCGGCGCGGGCGGGGCGCGGCCGGTGGTGCCGGTGGTGTTCTACCGCGCCTACCTGGCGGCCGCCGACCTGGAGCCGGTGGCGGCGCTGATCGCGGCGCTGGAGGCGCGGGGCTTTGCCGCCGTCGGGCTGTTCGCGCCGTCGCTCAAGGCCCCGGAGGCGGCGGGCTGGCTGGCGCGGCAGATCCGGGCGCTGAAGCCCGCCGCGGTGGTCAACCTGACGGCGTTTTCCGGCAAGGGGGCGGACGGGACCTCGCCGCTCGATGCCGGCGGCGTGCCGGTGTTCCAGGCGGCGCTGGCGACCTCCGGGCGGGAGGCCTGGGCCGGGGCCGAGCGCGGGCTGTCGCCGGCGGATCTGGCCATGCACGTGGTGCTGCCCGAGGTCGACGGGCGGATCCTCGGCGGCGTGGCCTCGTTCAAGACTCCCGAGGCGCGCGACCCGGACCTGCAATTTGCCCGCACCGTGCACCGCGCCGCGCCCGACCGGGTGGCGGCGATCGCCGACCGGGTGGCCGGCTGGCACCGGCTGGCGGCGCTGCCGCCCGCGGCGCGGCGGGTGGCGCTGGTGCTCTCGACCTATCCCGGCAGGGACTGGAACGCCGCCCATGCGGTGGGGATGGACGCGCCGGCCTCGGCCGAGGCGGTGCTGGCCGACCTGGCCGAGGCGGGCTACGACGCGGTGCCCGGGCGCGGGCTGGCCGCGGCGCTGGCGGTCGACCGGCTGCATTGGCCGATGGCGGAGTACCGCGCGGCCTTGGCGCGGCTGCCGGAGCGGCTGTGGGCCGATCTCGAGGCCGCCTGGGGGGCGCCCGAGGACGACCCCGCGGCGGGGCCGGAGGGCTTCGCCTTCGCCGCGCTCCGCCGCGGCAGGGCGCTGGTGGCGCTGCAGCCGGAGCGCGGCGACGCCGCGCGCCGCGGCGACGAATATCACGACCTCTCCCGGGTGCCGCGGCACGGCTATGTCGCCTTCTACCTCTGGCTCCGCGACCAGGCCGACGCGCTGGTGCATATGGGCGCCCATGGCACGCTGGAATGGCTGCCAGGCAAGGCGGTGGCGCTGTCGGAGACCTGCTGGCCCGAGGCGCTGACCGGCGCCCTGCCGGTGATCTACCCGTTCATCGTCAACGATCCCGGCGAGGCGGCGCAGGCCAAGCGGCGCATCGGCGCGGTGACGCTGGGCCACCTGCCGCCGCCGCTGAAGGCCTCGGGCACGCCGGAGCGGCTGGCCCGGCTGGAGGCGCTGCTCGACGAGTTCTCCAATGCCGACGGGCTCGACCCGCGGCGCCGCGACCGGCTGGTGGGCGACATCCGCGCCGAGGCGCGGGCGCAGGGGGTGGAGGACGACCTCGGCCTCGACGCCGCCATGGATGCCGGCGAGGCGCTGACCCGCATCGACCGCTTCGTCTGCGACGTCAAGGAAAGCCAGTTCGGCGCCGGGCTGCATGTCTGGGGCCGCGGCACGCCCGGGGAGGCCGCCGAGCCGGCCTCCTGCGCCGCCGAGCGCGCTGCGCTGCTCGACGCGCTGGCCGGGCGGCGGGTGGCGGCCGGGCCCTCGGGCTCGCCGGCGCGCGGGCGGCGCGACGTGCTGCCGACCGGGCGCAACCTCTACACCACCGATCCGCGCGCCGTGCCGACCCGGGCGGCCTGGGCGCAGGGCGTGCGGCTCGCCGACGACCTGGTGCGGCGCCACCTGCAGGACGAGGGCGACTGGCCGCGCGGGCTGGTGGTCGATCTCTGGGGCTCCTCGACCATGCGCACCGCCGGCGAGGATTTTGCCATGGCGCTGGCGCTCCTCGGCGTGCGGCCGGTCTGGGACGAAGGCTCGGAGCGGGTCTCGGGCATCGAGGTGCTGCCCATTGCCGAGCTCGACCGGCCGCGGCTCGACGTCACCTTGCGGGTCTCGGGGCTCTTTCGCGACGTCTTCCCGCAACTCTCGGCGCTCTACCAGCAGGCGGTGCGGGCGCTGGCGGCGCGCGACGAGGCGGCGGACTGGAACCCCTATGCCGGCGGCGCCGCGGAGGCCCGGGTCTACGGCCCGGCGCCGGGATCCTACGGCGCCGGCATGGGCGGGCATCTCGACGTCTATACCGAGGCCGCGCGGCAGGCCGCGGGCGAGGCCTGGCTCGCCGCCTCGTCCTGGGCCTTCGACGGCGAGCATGTCGCCGAGGACGCCGCCGGCATCCGCGCCCGGGTGGCGGCGGCCGAGGGCTTCGTGCACGCCCAGGACCTGCCGGAAAGCGACCTGCTGCTGGCCGAGGATTACGCCGCCCACGAGGCGGGCTTCGCCGCCGCACAGAAGGTCACCGGCGGGCGGGCGCGGCTCTGGCATCTCGACAACACCGATCCAGGCCGCCCGCGCACCCGCGCCCTGAACGAGGAGATCGCCCGGGTGGTGCAGGCCCGCGCCGCCCATCCCGGCTGGATCGCCGGGATGCGCCGGCACGGCTTCCGCGGCGCCGCCGAGATCGCCGCCACGCTGGAGCACATGGCGGCCTTCGCGCATCTCGCCGGGGCGGTCTCGCCGCACCTCTTCGACCTCTACCACGACGCCACTTTGGGCGACCCGGAGGTCGCGGCCTTCCTGGCGGAGGCCAACCCGGAGGCGCTGGCGGCGATGCGGGCGCGCTTTGCCGCGCTGCTCGAGGCCGGGCTGTGGCAGAGCCGGCGCAACTCCATCCATGCGGAGCTGGCGCGGTGAGCGGGGCGCGCGCATGGGGCCCGGGCGCCGTGGGGCGCGTCGGTCTGGCTGTGCGGGCCGGGGCCACGCCGGCGGTGCAGGCCCTGCCCGCGCCGATCCGTGCGGAGGCAGCGCGATGAGCGGGCCGGCGCAGAGCCGGGTGCGCGGCTGGTGCCCGGGCGCCTTCCGCCCGATGCGCTCCGGCGACGGGCTGATCCTGCGGGTGCGGCCGGATCTCGCGCGGCTCACCGCGGCGCAGGCGCGCGGGCTCTGCGATCTGGCGGAGCGGCTGGGCAGCGGCATGGTGCAGGCCACCAACCGCGGCAACCTGCAGTTGCGCGGGCTGGCCGAGCCGGATCACGGCGCGGCGCTCGACGGGCTCGACGCGCTGGGCCTGCTGCCGCTGGACGCCGCCGCCGAGGCGCGGCCGGGGCTGATGCTGGCGCCGGACTGGCGCGCAGGCGACGTTACCCATCGGCTGGCCCGGGCGCTGGCGGCGGCGCTGCCGGACCTGCCCGAGCTGCCGGCCAAGCTGGGCATCGCGGTGGATTGCGGCCCGGCGCCGGTGCTGGCGGACGACCCGGCCGACCTTCGGCTGGAGCGCGGCGCCGCGGGCGGGCTGATCCTGCGCGCCGAGGGCGCGGCGCGCGGCCGGCCGGTGGACGAAAGCGAGGTCGCGGCGGCGCTGGCCGAGATGCTCGGCTGGTTCGACCGCCGCCGCGACGGCGACGCGCGGCGGATGCGCGGGGTGGTGGCGCGCCACGCCCTGCCCCCCGGCTGGACCGCCGAGCCGCCCGCCGCGCCGCGCCCCCGGCCCGCGCCGGGACCGGCTCCCGGGGGCCTGTGGTGCGCCCTGCCCTTCGGCATGGTCGCGGCGGGCGAGCTGCGCGCGGCGCTCGACGGCCGGGACGGCGAGATCCGCGTCTCGCCCTGGCGGATGCTGCGGCTGGACGGCGTCCGCGGCACCGACGCCCCCGGCCTGATCGTCCGCCCCGGCGATCCGCGGCTCACAATAGATGCCTGCCCCGGCGCGCCGTTCTGCGCCAGCGCCGAAATCGCCACGCGCCCGCTGGCCGAGGCGCTGGCGGCGCGCGGATGTGCCGATCTCCACGTGTCGGGCTGCGCCAAGGGCTGCGCCCGGCCCCGCCCCGCCGCGCGCACCCTGGTGGGCCGCGGCGGTCTCGTCGATCTTGTCCGGGACGGCTGCGCGTGGGATGAGCCCGCCGCGACCGGCCTCGACCCGGACGCCCTCAGCCGGATGACGCTCTGATGCCCTATCACTACGAAACCGACGGCGCCGCGATCTACGCCGAATCCTTCGCCACGATCCGCGCCGAGGCCGCGCTCTCGGGCTTCGCGCGCGACGAGGAACAGGTCGCGGTGCGGATGATCCACGCCGCCGGCCTGGTCGGGCTGGAGCGCGACATCCGCTTCTCCCCGGGCTTCGTCGCCGCGGCCCGCGCTGCGCTCGAGGCCGGCGCGCCGATCCTCTGCGACGCCCGCATGGTCAGCGAGGGCGTGACCCGGCCGCGCCTGCCGGCACAGAACGAGGTGATCTGCACGCTCCAGCATCCCCGCGTGCCGGAGATGGCGGCGGCGATGGAGAACACCCGCTCGGCCGCGGCGCTGGAGCTCTGGCGGCCGCATCTCGAGGGCGCGCTGGTGGCGATCGGCAACGCGCCGACGGCGCTCTTCCACCTGCTGAACATGCTCGAGGACCCGTCCTGCCCGCGGCCGGCGGCGATCATCGGCTGCCCGGTGGGCTTCGTCGGCGCCGCCGAATCGAAGGCCGCGCTCTGGGCGGCGCAGCCGGCGCCCTGCTGCATCGTCGCGGGACGGCTCGGCGGCAGCGCCATCACCGTCGCGGCGATCAACGCCATCGCGAGCCGCGCCGAATGACCCGGCCCGAGACCCTCCCCGCCCGCGAGACCGCGCAGGCCGTCGGCACCGTGCACGGCGTCGGCCTCGGACCCGGCGATCCCGAGCTGATGAGCGTGCGCGCCGACCGTCTGGTCCGCAGCGCCCGCCACGTCGCGTTCTTCCGCAAGAAGGGCCGCGCCGGGCAGGCCCGCCGCATCGTCGAGGGCATGCTGGCCCCGGACGTCGTCGAGCACGCCATGGAATACCCGGTCACCACCGAGATCCCGCTCGACGATCCGCGCTACAACGCGGTGCTCTCGGCCTTCTACGCCGAGTGCCGGGCGCGGCTCGCGGCGCTGGCCGAGGCCGGCGAGGACGTGGTGGTGCTCTGCGAGGGCGACCCGTTCTTCTACGGCTCCTTCATGCATCTCTACACCCGGCTCGAGGGCGTCGTGCCGGTGCAGGTGGTGCCGGCGATCACCGGCATGTCGGCGGCCTGGACCGCCACCGGCGCCCCGATCACCTGGGGCGACGACGTGCTGACGGTGCTGATGGGCACCCTGCCCGAGGCCGAGCTGGTGCGCGGCATGCTCGACGCCGACGCGCTGGTGGTGATGAAGCTGGGGCGCAACTTCGCCAAGGTCGCCCGGGCGCTGGAGCAGGCCGGCAAGGCCGACCGCGCCTGGCTGGTGGAATACGCCGCCATGGCCGACCAGCGGGTGCGCCCGATGGCCGAGGCGCTGGGCGAGGACCTGCCCTATTTCTCCATCCTCGTGGTCCACGGCCAGGGGCGGCGGCCGTGAGCCGGCGCGGCGTCGGCGGGCGCGGCGCCGCGGCGCGCGGGCCGCGGCGGCCCGTCTTGGCCATGGCCTCCGGTGCTGCAGGCGGCCCTGGCGTGGCTCCCGGGAGGCCGGCATGAGCGGCTGGCTGGCGATTGCCGGGCTCGGCCCCGGCGCCGAGGCGCTGGTCACGCCCGAGGTGTCGACCGCGCTGGCCGAGGCCACCGACGCGGTGGGCTACATTCCCTATGTCGCGCGCATTCCCGACCGCCCGGGCCTGACCAAGCACGCCTCCGACAACCGGGTCGAGATCGACCGCGCCCGCCACGCGCTGGCGCTGGCGGCTTCGGGGGCCCGCGTGGTGGTGGCGAGTTCCGGCGATCCCGGGGTCTTCGCCATGGCCGCGGCGATCTTCGAGGCGGTGGAGGACGGTCCCGCCGCCTGGCGCGACCTCGACATCCGCGTGCTGCCGGGGATCACCGCGATGCTGGCCGCCGCGGCCCGCGCCGGGGCGCCTCTGGGCCACGATTTCTGCGCCATCAACCTGAGCGACAACCTCAAGCCCTGGGACCTGATCGAGCGCCGGCTGCGGCTCGCCGCGGAGGCGGATTTCGCCATGGCCTTCTACAACCCGCGCTCGAAATCCCGCCCCGAGGGCTTCGCCCGGACGCTCGAGGTGCTGCGCGAGGCCTGCATGGATGCCCGCCCGGTGATCTTCGCCCGCGCCGTCTCGACCCCGGAAGAGCGGCTCTCGGTGGTGCCGCTGACCGAGGCCCGGCCCGAGATGGCCGACATGCGCACCATGGTGCTGGTCGGCTCCTCGCGCACCCGGGTGATCGAGCGCGCCGGCGGCCCCTGGGTCTACACGCCGCGCTCGGTGCCGGCATGAGGCGCCGCGACGCCGTGGCACCGGACGCGCGCCCGCGCGCAGGCGCAACAGGCGCCCTGCCGCCGTGCGGCCCGGCATTGCACGGTGCCGACGCGCGCCAGCGCGCAGGCGCGAGCGGCGCCGCCCGTCCGCCGGGCCGTCTCGCGGGGAGCGCGCCGTCCCGCCTTCCCGCCCGGTTGCGCGGCCTTACCGGGAACTGGATTTGGACCCTTCCCTGCGCCCCTGTTGCTCCGGGCAGCGACCCTTCTGTCCTTGTGCCCGGCCCGGCGCACCTGCCCCGCCCTCCCGCCCGGAAGCAGGGCCGGGCCGCACCGACCCGCCCCCCCGGGGCGGCGCTCGGCGCCCCGCCGCGAGGGGGCGCCGCCCTCGAGACCGGGCGGCCAGGGCGGGCCGGGGCGGCGATCGCCCGTCTGGTGCGCTCAGCCCGCGCGGTCCTCGGCGGCCTCCGCCACGCCCAGCCAGGCAAGCGCCTCTGCGACGGCGTGCACCTCGGCGCGGTCGGGCAGCGCCGGGCGGTCGATCATGATCACCGGCAGGCCGAGCGCGCGGGCGGCCTGCAGCTTGGCCACGGCGCCGCTGCCGCCGGCATTCTTCGACACCACCAGCCGGATGCCGTGGCGCTCCATCAGCGCGCGGTCGCCGGCCTCGGTGAAGGGACCGCGATCGACCACCACCTCGGTGCGCGGCAGCGGCAGCGGCGCTGCCGGCGGGTCGACCAGCCGCAGCAGGTAGCGGTGCTGCGGGTTCGGCGCGAATTCCGCCAGGTGCATCCGGCCGACCGCCAGCATGACCTCGGTGGCCGGCCGGTCGAGCGCCGCCACCGCGCCGGCGATGTCGGGCACGCAGAGCCAGTCGTCGCCCGGCCCGGGACGCCAGGGCGGCCGGGTCAGCGCCAGCAGCGGCACCCCGGCCTCGGCGCAGGCGGCGACCGCGTTGGCGCTCATCTGCGCGGCGAAGGGATGGGTGGCGTCGATGACGTGGCTCGCGCGATGCGCGCGCAGCCAGGCCGCGAGCCCCGCGGCCCCGCCGAAGCCGCCGACGCGCTGCGGCAGCGGCTGGCGCACCGGGCGCTCCACCCGGCCGGCAAAGGAGATGGTGCCGCCGAGCCCGCGCTCGGCCAGCGCCCGGCACAGCGCCGTGGCCTCGGTAGTGCCGCCGAGGATCAGGGGGTTGGGCTGCATGTCTGAGGCTCCGTGGCTGACCATCGTGGGGCTGGGCGAGGATGGCCCCGAGGGACTGGCCGCCGCAAGCCATGAGGCCCTCCGGCAGGCGGAAATCGTCATGGGGCCGCCGCGCCACCTCGAACTTCTCGCGCCGCTCGGCCTCGCGGCCCGGCGCGTCCCTTGGCCGGTGCCTTTCGCCGAGGGCCTCGCGCGGCTCGACGCGCTGCGCGGCCGCAGGGTGGCGGTGCTGGCCTCGGGCGATCCGTTCTGGTTCGGCGCCGGCGCCGTGCTGGCCGACCGCTACGGCCGCGGCGAATGGCGCGCCCTGCCGGCGCCCTCGACCTTCGGGCTGGCGGCGGCGGAGATGGGCTGGCGGCTCGAGCAGGTCCATTGCGCCGGCCTGCACGCGGCGCCCTTGGCGCGGCTGCGCCCGGTGCTGGCGCCGGGGCGGCGGGCGCTGGTGCTGCTGCGCGACGGCGACGCGGTGGCGGAACTCTGCGCCTGGCTGACCGCGGAGGGGTTCGGCGCCAGCCGGGTCACCGCGCTGCAGGCGCTGGGCGGGCCGCGGCAGGCGCGCCGCGACGGCCGGGCCGAGGCGTTCGATGCCCGCGGTCTCGCGCATCCGCTCTGCGCCGCGCTGGAGGTGGCCGGCAGCGGGGCGGTGCTGGGCTGCGCCGCGGGCCGCGACGACGCGCTCTTCGACAGCGACGGGCAGATCACCAAGCGGCCGGTCCGCGCCCTCACCCTGTCGGCGCTGGCGCCGCGCCCGGGCGAGCGGCTCTGGGACATCGGCGGCGGCTCGGGCTCGGTGGCGATCGAGTGGCTGCTGGCCGATCCGAGCCTGGCCTCCACCAGCATCGAGCGCCGCCCCGACCGCGCGGCCCGCATCCGCGCCAACGCGGCGCGGCTGGGCTGCGACCGGCTCGACGTGGTGGAGGGCGCGGCGCCGGAGGCGCTCGACGCCCTGCCGGCGCCGCAGGCGGTGTTCGTCGGCGGCGGCCTTTCCGGGCCGCTGCTCGACCGGCTGGCGGCGCTGGCGCCGGGCACCCGGATCGTCGCCAACGCCGTGACGCTGGAAAGCGAGGCGCTGCTGACGGCGGCGCAGGCCCGGCTCGGCGGCGCCCTGCTGCGGCTGCAGCTCTCCGAGGCCCGGCCGCTGGGCCGCCTCCGCGGCTGGCAGAGCGCCTACCCGGTCACGCAATGGAGCGTCACGCTGTGAGCCGCGGCGATACCCCCGGCCCGGGAGCGCGCGCCGGCGCGGCCGCCCCGGCGGCGCGGCTGGTGGCCGGGTTCGGCTTCCGCGCCAGCGCCGATGCCGGCGCCCTGCGCGCCGCCTACGAGGCCGCCCGCGGCGCCCGGCACGCCGCCACCGCGGCGGTGCCGGCCGACAAAGAAGGGCATCCGGCGCTGGCCGCCTTCG